>WHSL01000030.1 GCA_009380095.1 Streptosporangiales bacterium
GAACGAAAGCCGCAAACCGTGACACAAAATCGCCACCCCGTAAGCAAAGCCCATCACCGCCCCGCCTGGCTGCCCTGCGCGCGCCCGTCGAGCCTGCACCCCCCGGGTCCGCGCCCGCCGGGTCTGCGCCCGCCGGGTCTGTGCCTGCGGGGTCTGTGCCTGCGGGGTCTGCGCCCGCCGGGGTCTGCGCCCGCCGGGGTCTGCGCCCGTCCGCCTATCCGGCCGTCGGGCCGCCCACCTGGCCGTCCTTCGGACGGCTGGCCGTTGCCGCTCCGGATGCCCGCGGCCCCCTTGCCCCGTGGCCCACCTTGCCCTGCGGTCGCTTGCCTCGCGGCCCGCTTGCCTGGTGGCCCACCTTGCGCTGCGGCCCACTTGCCTGGTGGCCTGCCTTGTGTGGACACCACGGGCGGGCGCGGGCAGGGCCAGGGCGGCGGCCGGGGCCGTACGGGCCGCGGCGGGGCGGCGGCCTCAGCGCAGGCGGAAGACCTGCTCCTGGGCGCCGCGCACGCCGCCACTGTCGAGCGTGGCCACGTACGTACCCGGCCGCGCCTCGGCGCGGGTGTCCCGGCAGTCCGTGAACGACCGCGTACGGTCCCAGGTGATCACGGTCGAGTACGGGCGGCCGCGCACCAGCTTGCGGACCTCCGAGTCCTCCCCCGCCGTGCAGTCCGCGGAGGACCAGATCCGATCACCGCCCGAGGTGACCTTGATCTCCATGGCCTTGCGGCCGACGTCCCAGGTGCACAAGCGGCGCCCGGTGTTGACCACGGTCAGTTGGAACCGCGGCTTATCGCCCGAGGAGTAGGAGTCCTGGTTGACCATGAAGGTGGCGACGAGATCCCGCTTGTCGCAGATGTCACCCGGTCGCTTCGGGGCGGACGGTGGCGTCTTGGGCGTGGCGGTCACCGTCACCGTGACCGTGGGCAGCGGTTTCGGCGGCGCCGCCTTCGGCTTGGCCGGAGTGGCCGAACCGGTGGCGACGGCCGGGGCCGCGTTGCCACGCTCGTCGCTCGACGCACCGGAGCAGGCCCACGCGAGGAGTGCGATGATGCCGATGATGCCGGTGAGCGCGATGACTCGCCGGCGCCAGTACGTCTCCGGCGGCAACGACCCGGAGCTGCCCCCGTACATGTCCGAGTCCATAAAACGCAGTATCCCGACTACAGGGCGTTCTCCTGGTGCGACCCGCCGTGGAGCGCTGACATGCCGATGATCCAGAACACATACACAGAATCGATCTTGAATTGGTACGTGGCCCACGCTCGTGATCTTCCGTGGCGGTCCCCCGAGGCCTCGCCCTGGGCCGTCCTGGTCAGCGAGATCATGCTGCAGCAGACGCCGGTGGCGCGCGTACTCCCCGCGTACGAGGCGTGGATGAAGCGCTGGCCCACCCCCGCCGACCTCGCCGCCGAACCGTCCGGCGAGGCGGTCCGCCAGTGGGGCCGGCTCGGCTACCCCCGGCGCGCGCTCAACCTGCACGCCATCGCCCGCGCGGTGACCGAACGGCACGATGGCACGCTGCCGTCGGACCACGAGCAGCTCCGCGCGCTGCCCGGCGTGGGCTCCTACACCGCCGCCGCCGTGTCCAGCTTCGCGTTCCGGCAACGACACGCGGTGCTCGACACCAACGTCCGCCGTGTCTTCGCCCGGCTGATCTCCGGCGTCGAGTATCCGGCCAAGGCCAAAACCGCCGCGGAGGAGCGGCTGGCGGTCAGCCTCCTGCCGGACGACCCGGAGACCGCCGCCCAATGGGCCGTCGCCGTCATGGAACTCGGCGCCCTGATCTGCACCGCCCGCTCGCCAAAGTGCGCGGACTGTCCGGTCTACGACAAATGCGCCTGGCGCCTAGCCGGCAAGCCACCGTACGACGGCCCACTCCGCAAGGGCCAGAGCTACGCCGGCACCGACCGGCAGTGCCGGGGCCGCCTGCTGGAAGTGCTGCGCCACGCCGAAGGCCCCGTCCCCAAGACCGCCCTGGACGCGGTCTGGGACGAACCGATCCAACGCGAACGCGCCCTCGACGCCCTCATCGCCGACGGCCTCATCGACCCCCGCGACGACGGAACCTACGCGCTCCCGCACTGACGCACGGAATAATCCAGGCGAACCGTCGCCTCACGGAAGCGGACCCCCACGTGAGTGACATCGCCCTCGCCGTCGGCGCAGCGGTCGTCAAGGTCGCCACCAAGGTCTGGCTCGGCGCGCCGCCGGCGAGCAGCGTCGGCGACGCGGGCGTCGACACGGTCACCGAGGTGATCAAGGGCCGTGTAGCCGGGCGGCTGGAACAGCGGCGGGTACGGCGCCAGTTCGAGCACCTGGAGGAGACGGTCGCCGGTCGCGTCCTCGCCGTGCTGGGCCACGAGTTCGCCGACGTCCCGGAGAACGAGCGCGAGGCGGCGGTACTGGCCGTCGCGGACACCTTCGACGCGTCCCGCCTGCACGACACCGAGCTGTACGCCCAGGACCTGGACCCGCTCTACCTGGAGCGGCACATCCGCGCGACCACGCCGATCCGGGTCCGCGACCTGAGCCCCGGCGCGGTGGCACTCTTCGACCGGGTCCTCGCCGAGTGCTGCACGTACGTGATCCTGCTCTCCACGGCCCTCCCCACGTTCAACGCCGCCGCCTTCACCGAGATCCTGCGCCGCGAGCGCACGCTGATCGAGAAGGTCGACGAACTGCTCGCCCGGGTCCCGGAGCCGGACACCGGCGACACGGCGGCCGCCGAGTTCGGCACCGCCTACCGCAGGCACCTCATGGCCCGCCTGGACCGCCTCGACCTGTTCGGCGCGGACGTCCGCACCCGCCGCTATCCGCTCACGCTCGCGTACGTCGGCCTGAACGCGATCTCCGGCACGCCCGCCGCCGCCCGAGATCCGGGCCGCTCCGCCGGGGACGCGGGAATCCAGGAGACCCTCGCGTCCACCCGCCGGCTACTGCTGCGGGGCAACGCCGGCTCAGGGAAGACGACGCTCCTGCAGTGGCTGGCCGTACGCGCCGCCGGGCGCGACTTCCCGCTCCGGCTCGAGGCCTGGAACGACCACGTGCCCTTCCTGATCCGGCTGCGCGAGTACGTCGACCGGGGCCTCCCCTCGCCGGCCGCCTTCCTCCGCAGCTCAGGGCGGCACCTGCGCTATGCCATGCCGGAGGGCTGGGTGGAGGAGCTGCTGAACTCCGGCCGGGCGCTGGTCCTGGTCGACGGGGTGGACGAACTACCCGAACGGAAGCGTCCCGCCGTACGGCGCTGGCTCCGCGACCTGGTCGAAGACTTCCCCGCCGCCCGCTACGTGATCACGTCCCGCCCGGCCGCCGTCCGGGAGGGCTGGCTGGACGACGACGGCTTCACCACCGCCGAGCTCGCGCCCATGGGGCCGAGCCAGATCCGCGGCTTCATCGAGAACTGGCACGCAGCGGTCCGCAGCGAAATCGTGGACGTCGAGGAACACGAACGTCTCGACCGCTACGGCTCACCGGCACGCGGCGCCGCTTGCTCCTCCGCGAGCTCGCCCACTGGCTCATCCGCAACGATCTCTCCGACGCCGAGAGCGACCGGGCCGCCGCACACGTTCGAGGAGTATCTCGCCGCCCGGGCCATCATCGACCAGGACCGCATCGGCATGCTCATCGACAAGGCGGCGGACGACCAGTGGCGCGAGGTCATCGCGATGGCCGCCGGGCACGCCACCACCGCCACCCGCGAGGAGCTGATCACCGGCCTGCTGGACCGTGCCGACACGGAGGCACCGCGCCGGCTCCGGCCCAAGCGCCGGCGGTCCGGCCAGGCGGGCCTCGAGGCGCGCATCCTCATCACGGCGCTCGCCTGCATGAGGAACACCCGGCAGCTGAGCGAGGCGCTCTCCCGGCGGCTCTCCGTCCAGGCCGCCGGCGTCGTCGTCCCGCCGGAGTCGGACGAGCACGCGCAGGCCCTGGTCAGCGCCGGCGAGTTCGGGCTGGATCTGCTCCTCGGGAGCCCGGGCCGGTTCCAGCCGGGCGACCTGGCCCGTACGGTCCAGGTCGCCGCCCGGATCGGCGGTCCGCGCGCGTTCGGGCTGATCGAGGAGGTGACCCGCGAGCTGGCCGAGAAGGGGCCGCGGTTCGCCTCGGGAATGTACGAGCCGGAGATCCTGCACGCGGTGCGCTCGGCGTGGACCGCGTTCGATCCGGAGGAGTACGCGGCGGGCGTGCTGTCCGGCACGGTGTTCGGCGAGTCCCTGGCGGTCGCCGACCCGTCGCTGATCGCGGCGCTGCGCCTGGTGGACGGCCTGACCTCGCTGAGCGTCGAGTGGCGTGGCCGCTGGTTCCGCCACGTCGAGCCCGGCCGCCTGGGTCGCGCCACGGACGCGCTGGCCGACATCGGGGAGCTGTCCGGCCTCCGTTCGCTCTCCCTGGAGTGGCTCCCCTCCGATCTCGACCTCTCCCCGCTGACCGGGCTCACCGGCCTCCGCGAGCTGCTGCTGGACGGCATCCACTCGGCCCGGCTGCGCCCCGTGGCGGCGCTCGCCTCACTCGAACGGCTCGCGCTCTGCCTGTCCGACTCCGGCACCAGGCCCGACCTCAGCCCGCTGGACCGACTGCCCGCGCTGCGCCGCCTCGTCCTGTTCGGCCGGCGCGACTACGACGTGCGCTCCATGACCGGATCCCCCGGGCTCACCATCGTGGTCTCCCCCGAGGCCACCCTCAGCGGCGAGGAGAGACTGCATCCCGAGGTCGTCGTCGACCGATCCCAGGGCCTGCGATCCGCCCCGGGGGTCCCCAGCGTCAACTGGACGTGAAATGCGAAAGGCCCGCACCGTACGGTGCGGGCCTTTCGTGTGGGTCGTACGGCCTAGGCCGACTCGCCGCGGTTGTTGGACTCGTTGGACTCGGTCACCTCGGCGGTGACCTCGGACTCGACCGGCGGCGGGGTGTCCGGCACCGAGTCGGGCTTGGCGACGCCCTTGAAGGTGAACTTCGCGGTCTCGCCGGAGCCCTCCACGTCCACGATCACGATCTGGCCGGCGCGCAGCTCGTTGTACAGGATCTTCTCGGACAGCATGTCCTCGATCTCCCGCTGGATCGTGCGACGCAGCGGCCGTGCGCCGAGCACCGGGTCGTAGCCGCGGGTGGCCAGCAGGTCCTTGGCCTTGGGCCGCAGCTCCAGCCCCATGTCGCGGTCCTTCAGCCGCTCGTCGACCTTCGCGATCATCAGGTCGACGATGAGGACGATCTCGTCCTCGGTCAGCTGATGGAACACGATCGTGTCGTCGACACGGTTCAGGAACTCGGGCCGGAAGTGCTGCTTGAGCTCGTCGTTGACCTTCGACTTCATCCGGTCATAGGTGCCCTGCACGTCGTTGGACTTCGAGAACCCGACGCCGATGCCCTTGGAGATGTCCCGGGTGCCGAGGTTGGTCGTCATGATGATGACGGTGTTCTTGAAGTCCACCACGCGGCCCTGGGCGTCGGTCAGCCGACCGTCCTCCAGGATCTGCAGCAGCGAGTTGAAGATGTCCTGGTGGGCCTTCTCGATCTCGTCGAAGAGGACCACGGAGAACGGCTTGCGCCGCACCTTCTCGGTGAGCTGGCCGCCCTCCTCGTACCCGACGTAGCCGGGCGGGGAGCCGAACAGCCGCGAGACGGTGTGCTTCTCCATGAACTCGGACATGTCGAGCTGGATCAGCGCGTCCTCCTCGCCGAACAGGAACTCGGCGAGCGTCTTGGACAGCTCCGTCTTACCGACGCCAGACGGGCCCGCGAAGATGAACGAGCCGCCGGGACGCTTCGGGTCCTTCAGGCCGGCGCGAGTACGCCGGATCGCCTGGGACAGCGCCTTGATCGCGTCGTCCTGGCCGATGACCCGCTTGTGCAGCTCATCCTCCATGCGGAGCAGGCGCTGGCTCTCCTCCTCGGTGAGCTTGAAGACCGGGATGCCTGTGGCGGTGGCCAGGACCTCGGCGATGAGCTCCTCGTTCACCTCGGCGACGACGTCCATGTCGCCGGCCTTCCACTCCTTCTCCCGCTGAGCCTTCTGCGCGAGCAGGGTCTTCTCGTTGTCGCGCAGCGACGCGGCCTTCTCGAAGTCCTGCGCGTCGATCGCGGACTCCTTGTCGCGTCGCACGTTGGCGATCTTCTCGTCGTACTCGCGCAGGTCCGGCGGCGCGGTCATGCGGCGGATGCGCATCCGCGAGCCGGCCTCGTCGATGAGGTCGATCGCCTTGTCCGGCAGGAACCTGTCGCTGATGTAGCGGTCGGCCAGCTGGGCTGCCGCCACCAGCGCCCCGTCGGTGATCGAGACGCGGTGGTGCGCCTCGTACCGGTCCCGCAGGCCCTTGAGGATCTCGATGGTGTGCGAGATCGTCGGCTCGCTCACCTGGATCGGCTGGAAGCGGCGCTCCAGCGCGGCGTCCTTCTCGAGGTGCTTGCGGTACTCGTCCAGGGTGGTCGCGCCGATCGTCTGCAGCTCGCCACGGGCCAGCATCGGCTTGAGGATGCTCGCGGCGTCGATCGCGCCCTCGGCGGCACCCGCACCCACGAGCGTGTGCAGCTCGTCGATGAACAGGATGATGTCGCCGCGGGTGCGGATCTCCTTGAGCACCTTCTTCAGGCGCTCCTCGAAGTCACCGCGGTACCGGCTGCCGGCCACCAGCGCGCCGAGGTCGAGGGTGTAGAGCTGCTTGTCCTTGAGGGTCTCGGGGACCTCACCCTTGACGATCTTCTGCGCCAGGCCCTCGACGACGGCGGTCTTGCCGACGCCGGGCTCGCCGACGAGTACGGGGTTGTTCTTGGTACGGCGGGACAGCACCTGCATGACCCGCTCGATCTCCTTGTCCCGGCCGATGACCGGGTCCAGCTTGCCCTCGCGCGCGGCCTGCGTCAGGTTGCGGCCGAACTGGTCGAGGACCAGCGAGGTGGAGGGGGCGGACTCCGACGACGCACCCGCCGCCTGAGGCTCCTTGCCCTGATATCCGTGCAGCAGCTGGATGACCTGCTGGCGCACCCGGTTGAGGTCGGCGCCCAGCTTGACCAGCACCTGCGCGGCGACACCCTCACCCTCACGGATCAGGCCCAGCAGGATGTGCTCGGTGCCGATGTAGTTGTGGCCGAGCTGCAGGGCCTCCCGCAGGGAGAGCTCTAGGACCTTCTTCGCACGCGGAGTGAACGGGATGTGGCCCGACGGTGCCTGCTGCCCTTGGCCGATGATCTCCTCGACCTGCTGACGGACCGCCTCGAGACTGATGCCGAGACTCTCCAACGCCTTGGCAGCGACGCCCTCCCCCTCGTGGATGAGGCCGAGCAGGATGTGCTCCGTACCGATGTAGTTGTGGTTGAGCATCCTGGCCTCCTCCTGGGCCAGAACGACCACCCGCCTTGCGCGGTCGGTGAACCTCTCGAACATCTCGTCGCTCCTCACAGAGCGGTCAGAGCAGGTCCGGGATGTCCGGGCCTGTCCTCCCGCATGCTAGCCCCGACCGGGCGCACGCACTTCGGTGGTACGGCCAGCGGTGGCACAGTCACTCCAGTGCACGGCCGACCCCTCTCGACGCTGCGGTGATACAGGGGGCCATGCCGAAGACGTTCCCCACGCCGGGGCGTTCATCCCCATCCAACTACCTCACCGGGCCTGGCTGTTCCCGCTACGCCATCGGCGAACGGAGGGCGTTATCGCAGACGAGCCGCTTGATGGGGACGGCCCAGGCCACAGGGCCGTACGGCGCCTGTTCGCCATGGGCGTAGCGGCGGCAAGGCGAATCGGTCCCGGCCGGAACACCGTGCCCGGAAAAACACGAAGGCCCGTCTCACATGAAGAGACAGGCCTTCGATGAATCAATGCACGCGCCGCCGCCGACGCGTGTGAATCAGCGACCTTGGGACGCGTCGTACTGCGCGACCACCGATGCCGGGATCCGACCGCGGTCGTTCACCTTGATTCCACGCTGACGCGCCCACGACCTGATTTCCGCGCTGCGTTCGCGACTCGACGCGCCGCGTGTCCGGCGGCCGCGCCCGGTCTTCGCGCCACCCGCCTTACGCGCCCGCTCGATGAAAGGCGCCAGCGCCTCTCGCATCTTCGCGGCGTTGTTGGTGCTGAGGTCGATCTCGTAGGCGACACCGTCGAGTGAGAACGCCACGGTCTCGTCCGCCTCACCACCGTCGAGGTCGTCGACGAGAAGCACCTGAACCTTCTGTGCCATGGGGACAGACCTTTCACCGAAAGCTGAGCTCTAATAGTGGCCAACATATACCGCAGAACTCTCCGCTGACAATTCGACACTCGGAGAACCGGGAAAACGGGCAGGGCGCACCCGGGTAATCCCGCGGATTGCTTTGCCACGGCCTTACTCGGCCGGGGTGTTACCCCCGGACTTGCCCTCGTCGCCAGGCGTGTCGTCCGGCGGCGCGACCGCCCGGGGAGTCGACTCCCGCAGATCTGCCGTGCGTTTCGGCGCCATCTCTCCGCGCAGCAGCTTGAAGAGCAGGAAACCGAAGGTCGCGGCCACCACGAGCGGCGGGGTCAACGCCGACACCACGTCCCACATCGAACGGCGCTCCTTCCCATGAGGGCACGCGTTAAAAGCGGCCATACCACCGTACCGAAGTGGGGGTGCGCCGCGCGTGATCCGTCTTGTCGCGGGAACCGGTGAAGGATCGCCGAGACGCGGATGCGTTGGCGGCACCGGCCGAGAACCCGAGTCCCGACCACCTTACCGACCCCAGGGTCAGGAATGTCGACTTCTCCACATCCGGGCTGTGCCTCTTCCCACACATAGGATGTACGCGACCCCAAACGATCTTGAGCGATCACGGAAAACTTGGCATTCCGGACCGGCCGCTTACGGAGCGGGCCGTACTGATCGTGTTCGGTTAGCCGGGCGTTCCACGATGCGAGATACGGCCGCCTCGGTCCGGCCATCCGTAATCAGTTACCTCCGGCGAACCCTTTGCCCCCAACGTGCATACACGGAAACACATCGGCCGCCCGTACATCGATAGATCGGGCACCTGGCCGCAAAGTGCCGCAAAGCCCACAGAACGCGTCACTCGACGGCACCTTTCGCTGCGGCCGGTCCGCGCCCGTGGGAGGATCACCGGGTGCCGTTCTATGCCGACCTGCACATCCACTCCAAGTATTCGCGGGCGTGCAGCAAAGACTGCGACCTCGAGCATCTGTCCTGGTGGGCAGGCCGGAAGGGAATCTCCGTGGTCGGCACGGGGGATTTCGTCCATCCGGCCTGGTCCGAGGAGCTCGCCGACAAGCTGATCCCGGCCGAGCCGGGGCTGTTCCGGCTGCGCCCCGAGGCCGAGCGCGAGATCGCCCGTACGCTCCCGGGCCCCTGCCGCAACCCCGTGCGGTTCATGCTGACCGTGGAGATCTCCACGATCTACAAGCGCGACGACCGCACCCGCAAGGTGCACCACCTGCTCTACGCGCCGACCCTGGAGGCGGCCGGGCGCATCCAGAGCGCCCTCGGCAAGATCGGCAACATCACCTCGGACGGACGCCCCATCCTCGGCCTGGACTCCCGGGACCTGCTGGAGATCACGCTGGAGAGCGACCCCGGCAGCTATCTGATCCCCGCGCACGCGTGGACGCCGTGGTTCTCCGTGCTCGGGTCCAAGTCGGGCTTCGACGCGGTCGCGGACTGCTACGCCGACCTGGCGGACCACATCTTCGCCGTGGAGACCGGGCTGTCCAGCGACCCCCCGATGAACTGGATGGTCTCCTCGCTGGACCGGTACGCGCTGGTCAGCAACTCCGACGCGCACTCCCCGCCGGCGCTGGGCCGGGAGGCCTCGTCCTTCGACACCGACGTCGACTACTTCGCGATCCGCCGCGCGCTGGAGACCCGCGAGGGGTACGCCGGGTCCGTCGAGTTCTTTCCCGAGGAGGGCAAGTACCACCTCGACGGGCACCGCAAGTGCGGCGTACGGCTGGAGCCCGGCGAGACCCGCTCGCTCGGCGGCCGCTGCCCGGAGTGCGGGCGGCCGCTGACCGTGGGGGTGCTGAGCCGGGTCGAGGAGCTCGCCGACCGGGCCGAGGGGTACCGGCCGGAGAACGCGGCGGGCTTCACCAACCTGGTGCAGCTCCCGGAGATCGTGAGCGAGATCCTCGGCGTCGGCCCGAAGAGCAAGAAGGTGGTCGGCCGGGTCGGCGAGCTCGTCGCCGAGCTGGGGCCGGAGATGTCCATCCTCACCGATGTGCCGCCGGAGGACGTGACGCGCGCCGGCGGCACCCGGCTCGGGGAGGCGATCGGCCGGCTGCGGCGCGGCGAGGTCGTCCGGGAGGGCGGCTACGACGGGGAGTACGGGGTCATCCGGCTGTTCGCGCCCGGCGAGTCGGCGTTGGAGGGGGCGACCGAGGAGCTGTTCGACAGCGCGGTGTTCGCCGCCGCTCCCATCCCCCGGCCCCGCGCCGTCGCGAAGCGCACCGCGGAGGCACCGGTCACGCGCGTGGACGCGGATGGAGACGGCAGCTCGGGGACGGGCGGGGACAACCGCCTGGGGAGGGGCCGGGGTGACCGCCCGGGGACGGGCAAGGGTGACCGCCCGGGGACGGGCGGGAGCGACCGCCTGGGAACGGGCGAAGGCGACCGCGTGGCCGCGGACAGGGGCGACCTGGTGGCCGCGGGTGGTGGCGACATCGCCGCGGACGAGGATGCCCTCCTGCGCGACACCTTCTTCCTGGACGACGCCGGCGGCCAGTTCGGTGCCGGCGAGCCCGAACCCGAGTCCGTACCGGGTCCGCGGGGTGGGGACGACGACGCGCCCGGGCGGGACCTGGCGTCGATCATGGTCCCCGGGCAGATGGCGATCGACGTGCCGCCCGAGGCCGCGGAGCCGACCGGCTCGCTGCTCGACGGGCTCGACCCGGACCAGCGCGCCGCGGCCGAGGCGACCGGGAGTCCGCTGCTGATCGTGGCCGGGCCCGGCACCGGAAAGACCCGTACCCTCACCCACCGCCTGGCCCACCTGATCCGCGGACGCGGCGTGCCGCCCGAGCACTGTCTGGCGATCACCTTCACCCGTCGCGCGCGCGAGGAGATGGCCGAACGCCTGGCCGCCCTGGCGCCGGAGCAGGCCCCCCGCGTCACCGTGACCACCTTCCACGGGCTTGGCGCGCTGATCCTGCGCGAGCAGTACGCGCGGGCCGGCCTGTCCGCACGTTTCCGGATCGCCGACGAGGCAGAGCGGCTGGAGGTCGCGGCCCAGGTCGCCGGCTCCGAGCAGGACGGGCGGCGGCTGCTCGCCAGCATGAACCGGCTGTTCCCCGAGGCGACGACCGCGGAGGCGGGGGCCGAGTTGTGGCAGCGCTACGCCAAGGAGCTGCGCGCCCGCGACCTCGCCGACTTCACGGACCTGCTGCATCTTCCGGTACGGATCCTCGCCGACGACCCGGCCCTGGTCCGGCACTACCGGTCGCGCTGGCGCTGCATCAGCGTGGACGAGTACCAGGACGTCGACGAGGTCCAGTACGCGCTGCTCCGCCAGCTCACCGGCCCGGACGGGGACATCACCGCGATCGGCGACCCGGACCAGGCGATCTACCGGTTCCGCGGCGCCGACGTCGGCTTCTTCCTGCGCTTCACCCGTGACTTCCAGAACGCGCGGACCGTACAGCTGACCCGCAACTACCGCTCCACCCCGGCCATCGTGCACGGCGCCGTACGGGCGATCGCGCCCTCCTCGCTGGTGCCCGAGCGGGTGCTGACCCCGTGCGGCTCACGGGAGACCGCCAAGATCGGCGTGCACGAGGCGGCGGACGAGCGGGCCGAGGCGGAGTTCGTCACCCGTACCATCGACCGGCTGCTCGGCGGCACCTCGCACCACTCGCTCGACAGCGGACAGGTCACCGACGACGGGACCGAGGGCCTCTCCTTCTCCGACATCGCGGTGCTCTACCGTACCGACTCCCAGGCCGCGGTCGTCGCCGCGGCGCTCACCCGGGCCGGTGTGCCGTTCCAGAAGCGCTCGCACGACAGGCTCGCCGCCCGCCCAGGCATGCGGCTGCTCACCGACGAGCTCGCGCATCACGGCGAGGAGGCGCTGACCGACCGGGTGAAGGCGTCCGCGCGGCACGTGATCGCGACGCTGCCGGAGGACGACGAGCAGGTCGCCGACGTACGGGCCGCGGCCGAGCTGCTGCTGCCGCTGGCCGAGCGGTGCGGCGGGGATCTGGAGCGGCTGCTCTCGGAGCTGGCCCTCGGCGCCGAGGTCGACGCCCTGGACCCACGCGCGGACCGGGTCGCCCTACTCACCCTGCACGCCTCCAAGGGCCTCGAGTTCCCGGTGACGTTCCTCGTCGGCTGCGAGTCCGGCCTGCTGCCGCTGCGGCTCCCCGGCGAGACACCGGACCCGGACGCGATCGAGGAGGAGCGGCGGCTGTTCTTCGTCGGCATGACCCGGGCCCAGCGCCGGCTCTACCTCTCGTACGCCCGCAAGCGCACCCGCTACGGCGCCGAACGCGAAACCGGCGGCTCCCCCTTCCTCCGCCCCCTCACCCCCGAGGTGTCGGAGCCCGTCGACGTCGAGGCCACCCGCAAGAAGCCCAAAGACCGCCAACTCCGCCTAATCTGACCCCAAGATCAACAAATTGGGGGAGGCACTTTGTAGGCGCGACCTGCGGGTTCTCCTGCAAATTCCTTCCCCCCATTTGTTGATCTTGGGGGCGGTCAGCCGCGGAGGAGGCCGGATTCGCGTTCGGCGACGGTGGCGAGGGCGCGGAGGATTTCGCGGGGGCCGGCGGTGCGGTGGCTCCAGTTTCTGATCAGGCGGACCGCGTTGTCGCCGAAGCGGGTCATGGTCCCGATCAGGCAGCCGGCGTCGATCAGCCGGCACACCTCGGGATCGTCGGGCGGAAGATCGGCGACGTAGGCGGCGGCGTCGAGCAGCGCGACGGCGCTGCGTGCGTCGGTGTCATCGCTGCTGCGCGCCGCCAGCGCCATGCGCCAGCGCGCCTGCTCTCGCAGCCACGCGGCGAGAACCTCGGTCTTCTCCACGTACGGCCTCCCACGACGCAGCAGCGTGCCGCGCTGCCCTATTGTGCCCGCCCAGCGCCGCTCATGCCCCCGATTCCGGCGGCTGACACGGAACCGTGTCCTTTGGTCAAAGTCCGTCAGGACCGACATGGGCGATCAGTCAAGGTGCACGAGCATGCGGGTGTTGCCGAGCGTGTTGGGCTTCACCCGGTCCAGGTCGAGGAACTCGGCGACGCCCTCGTCGTACGAGCGCCGCAGTTCCTCGTACACCTCGGCCGAGACGGGCGTGCCCTGGATCTTGCGGAAGCCGTGCCGGGCGAAGAAGGCGATCTCGAACGTCAGCACGAAGACCCGCCGTACGCCGAGCCACCGCGCCGTCTCCAGGAGCTCGGTCACGATGCGGTGGCCGACCCCGTGGCCACGCACCGCCGGATCCACCGCGACCGTACGGATCTCCGCCAGGTCCTCCCACATCACGTGCAGCGCCCCGCACCCGGCCACCGCGCCGTCCGGCCCGGCCGCGACCCAGAACTCCTGCAGGTCCTCGTACAGGGTGACCGTGGGTTTACTGAGGACGCGCCGCTGGCCGGCGTACGTGTCGATCAGGCGGCGGATGGCCGGGACGTCGCGCGTGCGGGCGCGACGGACGGTGAGTTCCATGGGGTGATCAGGTTATCGTGCAGGATCGTGATCTACCTCGGCGCTACCCCGTTCCCGAATGGTGGGATAGACGTGAATGCATTCGCCGACGAATCGGAAATACCGGACGTTTGACTTGGCTGAATGTCATCACGGATGGCTTCCGGTCGACTACAGTACGGATAACCTGCGAGGACGCCCGGTGCGGAGAAACCGAAACGCACACGGGGCATACCGGCGCGACCGGCTGGAGCCGGTGGACAAAATCACATGAAAACGCCGACGCGCCGTGCGATCTGGCCGGAATCGGCTACCGGCCTCCGATAACCGAACAATTTCGAAGTTCTGGTTGGCGCACGCGCGCCTTTGCCGTTAGCCTGCATCGCTGTTGGCGCTGCTACGCCCGTGGACGCCTGCTCCTCCGGGAGCCTGTCCCAGTCCACGGGGAGCAGCCTCAGCCCGCCGAGTCTCAAGCGGCGCCTCGGCGTCGCGGAGAGCCGGGGACCCATATCTCCCCGGGGTGAATCCACCTGGCACCGCACGGGCGAGGGCCCGCACGGTCCGAAGGTGGTAGGGCTTCTCCGGCCCGAACCCGTCAGCTAACCCGGTAGGCGGACCTGGAGAGGAGAGACCGAGTGGAGCGTTCGCGCCCCGACCGAGCCGGCTCCGCCTGTTCGGTGCTCTTCGAGCACCTTCCCAGTGGGCCGCAGTATCTTCCCGGGGGGACGACCCCCCGGACCCCCCGCCCAGGTCGGCTGCGGCGCCGTATCGGCTCGGTCTGCTGCGCCTTCGCCGCGTTCACCGTGCTGCTCCCGATGTCCGCCGGCATGGCCGACCCGGAGCCCAGCACCAAGGAGCTGCGGTCCAAGGTGCGGCACCTGCACGAGCAGCTCGAGGTGCAGAGCGAGCAGTACAACGGGCTGCGGGTGAAGTGGCAGCAGGCCAAGACCGCCGCCAAGGTCGCCGAGGAGAACGCCCGGCGCAACGACACCGAGCTGAGCGTCAGCCGGCAGCGGCTGGCCCGGGTCGCCGCGGCCAGCTACAAGACCGGCGGGCTCGACCCGACCGTGGCGCTCGCCTCCACCGACGACCCGCAGGCCTTCCTCGACCAGGCCGCCGTGCTCAACCACATGGCGAACCAGGGCAGCGCCCAGGTCAACCAGTTCCGCGACGCCAAGCTGGCCGCGGAGCGGTCGCGCCGGGTGGCCGACACCCGCGCGGCCGAGGCCAAGAATCTCGTCGACGAGATGAAGGCCAAGAAGGACAAGATCGAGCGACTGCTCATCAAGAACGAGGACAAGCTCAACTCGCGCATCCTCGACCAGGTGAGCCGGAGCAGCGGCATCGGCAAGGGCTTCCGGGTGGCCGGCTCGGGCAAGGCGGTGGCCGCCACCAACCTCGCGCTCTCCAAGATCGGCTCGCCGTACGTCTGGGGTGCCGAAGGGCCGGGCACCTTCGACTGCTCGGGCCTGTCCATGTGGGCGTACGGTCAGGTCGGCATCAACCTGCCGCACTACACCGGCGCCCAGTGGACCGCGGGCACCCGGGTCAGCACGCCGCGCGTGGGCGACCTGGTGTTCTTCTACAGCGACCTGCACCACATGGGCATCGTGATCGGCAACGGCAAGATGGTGCACGCACCGCACACCGGTGACGTGGTCCGCATCGCGGACTACACGAACCGGCCGGTGTCCGGCTTCGTCCGGGTGGCCTGACCCGGCGGTCCCGCGCGGGCACGCGCAAAGTACGGTGCTGGTCTCTCGGGCGAGACCAGCACCGCCTCGATGCCGGGGGCCAGCCGTCCCGACATTGGCTCGGTGACAGTGTCAATGACGCTGCCAGTGACTCTGTCCATGACCGTGTCGGTGACCACGGATTCTGCGTCGAGCGGGGGAGACGCTTGTTCCAGGATCAGATCAACTGTCGCCGGGCCGCCCATACGACGGCCTCTATCGGAGTGTTCACCCCGAGTCGATCGCAGATGGCCCGCAGCCTGCGTCGCAATGTTCGCGCGCTGAGCTCCAGCCGGCGTGCCGCGACGTCCGCGGTCACTCCGCTGGCGATCTGCGCGAGCAGCCGAATTTCCTCCTCGTTCAGATGTGGCTCCTCGACGGCTTGGCGTGCGAGTGTGGCCTGTTCCACTCCGTCCTCCCTCGTCCGTGATGACCGCGGGGAATCAGCTGGCAGCCGCACGGGTGCGGGTAGGCCTGGGGCGAGGCGTGCTTGAGGTACACGGTGCGAGGGGAGGTCGGTGCCGTGGTCGGATGCGATGCCGTGCAGGCGCGTGGGCGCGGCATCTCCGGCCTGGTCGCCGACTGGCGGGTTCCCCTCTGGCACACTCCCCTGACCCGGGACGGACAGGCCGTTCAGGGATGTGTGCGTGGTGGGATGGGTCATATCATCAGCGCCTTTCTCGCCCATCCCCTCCACCGCGCTACTTGCGCATGCGGCACATGATCGTGAATCGATTCAAGCTACGCTTCGGTCCGGAACGCTAAGCGGAGGGCGAACCGCCGTCAAGCGCATACCGGTAACAACGTGTACGCGAACTGTCATCGACGATCACTTGGCGTAATCGATCACATCGGCATAACCTGTTTGACCTGCGGTTACCGAGTGTTATAACCACGACCCCGTTGGGAGGCGAGGTGACACAAACCAGCATTCGTGAGGTGGCCGCACGCGCGGGAGTTTCGGTGGGCACGGTCTCCAACGTCTTGAACCGGCCGGCGCGCGTCTCGGCGAAGATGCGCGTCCGCGTCCAGACCGCGATCGACGAGCTCGGGTTCGTCCGCAACGAGACCGCACGCCAGCTCCGGGTCGGCCGCTCGCGCACCCTCGGCCTGATCCTTCCGGACACGATCGACCCGTTCTACGCCGACGTCGCCCGGGGGGTCGAGGAGACGAGTGCCGAGGCCGGCCTCGCGGTCATCGTGTGCAGCAGCGGCCAGGCGGCCGAGCGCGAGGAGCGCGCGCTGGAGCTGCTGGAGCGTCAGCAGGTCGGCGGCCTGCTGATCACGCCCGTGGCGGCGGGGCCGGAGCGGGTCGCGATGCTGCGCCGCAGCGGCATGGGCGTGGTCCTGGTGGACCGCCGCCCCCGCCGGCCGGACGAGTGCTCGGTCCGGGTCGACTACCTGGCCGGCGGCGAGCTCGCCGTACGGCACCTGCTCGAACAGGGCCACCGCCGCATCGCGTACGTGACCGCCCCGCTGGACGCCGAGCCCAACCGCGACCGCCACCGCGGCGCGCTCCGCGCGCTCCGGGCGGCCGGCCTCTCCGAGGACGTGGTCACCACGATCGTCGAGCCGCGCCAGACCCCCTCCTTCGGCGCCCGGGCCGCCACCCGGCTGCTCTCCCTGGAGCCGCGCCCCACCGCGGTCTTCTGCTCCAGCGACCTGCTGGCCATCGGCCTGCTCAACCGGCTGCTGCGATCACGGGTGAAGGTCCCGCACGACATCGCGATCGTCGGCTCGGACGACATCGAGCTCGCCGCGTGTGCCGCCCTGCCCCTGACCACGGTGGCCCAGCCCCGGGCGGCCCTCGGCCAGGCCGCCGCCGAACTCGCCCTCAGCGAGGCCGACGACACCGGCGCCCACCAACACCGCCACCTCGTCCTCCCCCCCGAGCTCGTCATCCGGGAAACCAGCGAGGTCTGACCGGGCGGCGGCGCCCACCCGGCTCGACCCGCTAGATCGGGCGCTATTGGACGGCTAGTCTCGAAAGCGACGCACTGATCGCTTGATGAGGAACGCCATGGCGCAGCCGACGATCGAACCGGCCGACTTCCTGGGCTTCAACCCCCTGCACCCGTCGTTCCGCCAGGATCCCTACCCCGAGTTCGGCCGGCTGCGCGAAGCGGGACCCCTGGTCCGTACGGCCTCGGGCACGTGGGTGACCGCGCACCACCAGGTGGCCGGGGCGGTGCTGCGCAGCCCGGCGTTCGGCCACGGCGACGGCCCCTCGGTGCAGCGCCGCTCGGATCCGAACGTCCCGCCGTCCTTCCTCGTGCTGGACCCGCCGGAACACACCCGCCTGCGCGGGCTCGTCTCCCGCGCCTTTACCGCCCGGGTGGTGGAGCGGCTGCGCCCACGGGTGGCCGACGTCGTCACCGAGCTGCTGGACGACGCGCTGGAGACGTCCCGGACCAAGGGTTCGGTGAACCTGATCGAGGCGCTCGCCTACCCGCTCCCGGTGATCGTGATCTGCGAGCTGCTCGGCGTCCCGCCGGAGGATCAGGAGCGGTTCCGTACCTGGTCGGAGGCGCTCGCCCGAGGGCTCGACCCGGACTTCATGATGCCCGAGGAGATCGCCGCCAAGCGGACCGAGGCGCGCGGGCACTTCGTCGAGTACTTCCTCGAGCTGATCGAGCGGCGCCGCCGCGAGCCCGGCGACGACCTGATCAGCGGGCTGCTGGCGATCGAGGCCGAGGGCGACCGGCTGTCCGTGGCGGATCTGCTGGCGACGCTCATTCTGCTGCTGGTGGCGGGGCACGAGACGACGGTCAACCTGATCGGCAACGGCGCGCTCGCGCTGGCCCGGCACCCGGACCAGCTGGCGGCCGTACGGGCCGACCCGTCGCTGGCGCCGTCACTGGTCGAGGAGGTGCTCCGGTACGACCCGCCGGTGCAGCTCACCGGCCGGCAGGCGCTCACCGACACCGAGCTTGCCGGGCACGCCGTACGGCGGGGCGAGCTGATGTTCCTGCTGATCGGCGGCGCCAACCGGGACCCCGCGGTGTTCGACGACCCGGACCGGTTCGACGTGACGCGGGCGCCCGGCCGGCACTACGCCTTCGGCCTCGGCGTGCACTTCTGCCTGGGCGCGCCACTGGCCCGGCTCGAAGGTGAGCTGGCGCTCGGCGAGCTCGTACGGCGCAGCGCGACGATCGAGCTCGCCGCGCCCGCGCCCACGTACAAGGACAACCTCATCCTCCGCGGCCTCGCCGAGCTCCCGCTCGCCCTCTGAGGGCCCTATTCGGGCTTGACCAGGGGGAAGAGGATCGTCTCGCGGATGTTCTTGCCGGTGAACGCCATCAGCATGCGGTCGACGCCCACGCCGACGCCGCCGGTGGGGGGCATCGCGTACTCCAGCGCGCGCAGGAAGTCCTCGTCCAGCTGCATGGCCTCGGCGTCCCCGCCCGCGGCGAGCAGCGACTGCTCGGTGAGCCGGCGCCGCTCCTCGATCGGGTCGATGAGCTCGGTGTAGCCGGTGCCCAGCTCCATGCCGAAGCCGATCAGATCCCACTTCTCGGTGACGCCGGGGGTGGAGCGGTGCTCGCGGGTCAGTGGTGAGGTCTCCACCGGGTAGTCGCAGACGAAGGTGGGCTGCACGAGCGTGTGCTCGATCAGCTCCTCGAACAGCTCCTGCACGACCCGCCCGGCGCCCCAGGTCGGCTCGTAGTGCACGCCGTGCGCGTCGGCCTGCTTGCGGATCTCCTCCAGCGGCGTCTCGGGCGTGATCTCCGCGTTGATGGCCTCGGACACGGAGCCGTACACGGTGATCCGCGGCCACTCGCCGGAGATGTCGATGTCCTGCCCGCGCCAGTGCACCGTCGAGGTGCCGAACACGGTGAGCCCGACGTGCTGGTACAGCTCCTGGGTGAGCCGCGCCACGGTGTCGTAGTCGCCGTACGCCTCGTAGGCCTCGAGCATCGTGAACTCGGGGTTGTGCGTGGAGTCGGCGCCCTCGTTGCGGAAGTTGCGGTTGACCTCGAAGACCTTCTCCGCGCCGCCCACCATCAGCCGCTTCAGGTAGAGCTCCGGCGCGATGCGCAGGAAGAGCTCCATGTTGTACGCGTTGATGTGCGTGACGAACGGCCGGGCCGTGGCGCCGCCGTGCACCGGCTGCAGCATCGGGGTCTCGACCTCGATGAACGTGCGGTCGGTGAAGAAGGTGCGGATCTCCTTGATCATCGCGCTGCGCAGCCGCATCAGCTCGCGCGCCTCGGGGTTGACGATCAGGTCGACGTACCGCTGCCGCACCCGTGCCTCGAGGTCCGTGAGGCCCTTGTGCTTCTCCGGCAGCGGGCGCAGGCACTTGGCGGTCAGCGCCCAGCGATCCACCATGATCGACAGCTCGCCGCGGCGCGAGGTGATCACCTCACCCTCGACGCCGACGTGGTCGCCGAGGTCGATGTCGCGCTTCCACGCGCTCAGCGACTCCTCGCCGAGCCTGTCGAGGGAGAGCATGACCTGCAGGTCACCGGTGCCGTCGCGGAGCGTGGCGAAGCAGAGTTTCCCGCCGATCCGCGACAGCATCACCCGGCCCGTCACGCCGACGCGATCGCCGGTGGCCGAGTCGGGCGCCAGGCCGGGATGGCGCTCGCGCACGGCGGCGATCGTGTCGGTCCGCGGAAAGCCGGCCGGGTAGGGGTCGACGCCGGACGCGCGCAGCCGCTCGAGCTTCTCCCGGCGGACGCGCATCTGCTCCGGCAGATCGTCGTGGTTGTCCTGCACCTCACTCACAGTGAGAGAGGCTACCGGGAGGGACGTCCCTCCCGCGCGCGGGTTTCCGCCGCGCGGGCCTGCAGGTAGCGCTGTTCCGGCACGCTGGTGGCGTAGCGGGCCGCGGTCCGGTAGCACTCCCGCGCCTCATCCGGACGCCCGGCCATCTCCAGCAGGTGGGCGCGCGCCGCGTGCAGCCGGTGATGACTCGCCATCCGCTCGTCCCCCGCCACCCGTTCGACGAGTGCGAGGCCCGTCTCCGGCCCTCGCACCATGGCCAGCGCGACCGCCCTGTTGAGCGTCACCATCGGGCCGGGCGCGACCCGCTCGAGCAGCTCGTACAGGGCGAGCACCTCCGCCCAGTCCGTCGCCTCGACGCTCTCCGCCTCGTCGTGCACGGCGGCGATCGCGGCCTGCAGCTGGTACGGCCCCAGCGCGCGGGACCGCGCCAGCGTGGCCTGGATCAGCGTGGCCCCCTCGGCGATCATCTCGGCGTCCCACCGGGTGCGGTCCTGCAGGTCCAGCGTGATCAGCGAGCCGTCCGTGGCCGTACGGGCGTCCCGGTGGGCCTCGGTGAGCAGCATCAGCGCCAGCAGGCCGGCGGCCTCCGCCTCCTCGGGCAGCAGCCGGTGCACGAGGCGGGCCAGCCGGAGCGCCTCCCCGGTGAGGTCGTCGCGGCGCAGCGCGGGGCCGGCGGTGACCGCGTACCCCTCGTTGAACATCAGGTAGAGCACGTGCAGCACGGCGTGCAGCCGGTCCACGCGCTCGGCCGCGGCGGGCGGCTCGAACCGCGCGCCCGCCTTTCGGATCGCCTGCTTGGCCCGGCTGATCCGCTGCGCCATCGTGGCCTCGGGGACGAAGAACGCGTGCGCGATCTCCGCCGTGCTCAGCCCGCCGACCGCGCGCAGCGTCAGCGCGATCTGGGTCGGCGGCGAGAGCGCGGGGTGGCAGCAGAGGAACAGCAGGGTGAGGCTGTCGTCGCCGGGTGGCGGTTCGTCCGGCGGGGCGGCGACGAACATCGACGACGGGGTGGCGAGCAGGTCCTCGTCCTCGCGCCGGCGGCGGGCGGCGTCGCTGCGCACGTGGTCGGTGAAGCGCCGTACCGCGACGGTGACGAGCCAGCCGTACGGGTTGTCCGGCACGCCCTCGGACGGCCACTGGGTGGCGGCGGCGAGCAGGGCCTCCTGGACCGCGTCCTCGGCGATGTCGAACTGCCCGTACCGGCGTACGAGCGCGCCGAGGACCTGCGGCGCCAGCTCGCGCAGCAGGTCCTCGACCGGCGGCTCACTCAGAGCGCGTTCCCCTCGGCCTCGTGCGGGATCGGCCAGACCTCGATCTCGCGGAGGGCGGCGAACGGCATGTCGGCGGCGATCTCCAGCGCCCGCTTCTCGCTCTCCACGTCCAGCAGGTACCAGCTGGCCAGGTACTCCTTGGTCTCCAGGTACGGACCGTCGGTCACCATGGGGACGCCGTCGCGCACCCGGACGACCTTGGCCGCCGAAGCGTCCGCGTTGCCGTACGCCCCGAGCAGCTCGCCGGTCTTCGCGTACCTCCGGTTGAACGCGTCCACCTCGGCGACGTGCTCCTGGAACTCCTCGGCCGGGATCGAGTCCCACAGTTCCTGGTTGCCGTAGATGATCAGCATGTACTTCATGGTCGGTCCCCTTCGTCGGCGGGCACCCGGCGGGCGCCGTCACGGAGTGGTCGGAGCCGCCCGTCGCCCCTCGACATCCCGCCCAGAAAAATTCAGGGGAAGGATTATGCGGGTGCGACCTGCAGGAACGCCAACAAGATCCTTCCCCCAAATTGTGGGTCCTGGGTCAGGTGTTGCGTTCGTAGATGAGGCGGAGGCCGATGAGGGTGAGCCAGGGTTCGTGGACGTCGATGCTGCGCGCCTCGTCCACGACCAGCGGGGCGAGGCCTCCGGTGGCGACGACCTTGACGTCCTCGGGGTCGTCGGCGAGCGCCTCAGCCATCCGTTCCACGATCCCGTCGACCTGGCCGGCGAAGCCGTAGATGACCCCGGACTGCAGGCCCTCCACCGTGTTCTTGCCGATCACGTGCCGGGGCCGGGTCAGCTCGATCTTATGCAGCTGCGCCCCGCGGCGGGACAGCGCCTCCACCGAGATCTCGATGCCCGGGGCGATGGAGCCGCCCACGTACTCGCCGCGCTTGCTGACCGCGTCGAAGGTGGTGGCGGTGCCGAAGTCGACGACGATCGCCGGGCCGCCGAAGAGGTGCACCGCGGCGAGCGTGTTGACGATGCGGTCGCTGCCCACCTCCTTGGGGTTGTCCATGCGGACCGGGACGCCGGTCTTCACGCCGGGCTCGACGATCACCGCGGGCACGTCGCCGTGGTAGCGACGGGACATCTCCCGCAGCTCGTGCAGCACCGACGGGACGCTGGAGCACAGCGCCATGCCGCTGATCTCGGTCTTGGACAGCACCGTGGACTGGGCGAACAGGCCCTGGTAGAGCACGGCGAGCTCGTCGGCCGTACGGCGCGCTTCGGTCGCCACCCGCCAGTGCTCGATCAGCTCGTCCCCCTCGAACAGGCCGAGCACCGTGTGCGAGTTGCCGACATCGATGGTGAGCAGCATCAGGCCTCCGCAGCGCCCCTCAGGTCGAGTGCGATGTCCAGCGCCGGAGCCGAGTGGGTCAGCGCGCCGACGGCAAGGTAGTCCACCCCGGTCTCGGCCACATCTCGAGCCTCTTCCAGGGTGAGACCGCCGCTGGCCTCCAGCCGGGCCCGGCCGGCCACCAGCTCCACCGCCGCCTGTAGCTCCGGCACTGTGAAGTTGTCCAGCAGGATGTCGGTGGCGCCCTGGACGAGCACGGGCTCGATCTGGTCGATGCGATCCACCTCGACCTGCACCGGCACGTCCGCCCCCGACGCGCGGACCGCCCGGTACGCCTCCGCCACCCCGCCGGCCGCCAGCACGTGATTGTCCTTGATCAGCGCGGCGTCCGACAGCGACATGCGGTGATTGGTGCCGCCGCCGCAGCGCACCGCGTACTTCTGCAGCACGCGCATGCCGGGGACGGTCTTCCGGGTGTCGCGGATGACCGCGCCGGTGCCCTGGACGGCGTCGGCCCAGCGCCGGGTGGCCGTGGCGACGCCGGAGAGCAGGCCGAGCAGGTTGAGCGCGGTGCGCTCCGCCTCCAGCAGCGTCCGGGTCTCCCCGGTCACGCTCATCAGTACGTCGCCGCGGCGCACCCGGGCGCCGTCGGCCACGTGCCGGACGACCTTGGCGCGGCCGCGAGAGGTGCGCGCGAACACCGCCGCGGCCACCGGCAGGCCGGCGACCACGCCGCCGGCCCGGGCGACCAGGTCGCCGGTCGCGGTGTGCCCGGCCGGGATGGTGGCGCGGCTGGTCAGGTCGCCGGCCTCCCACACGTCCTCGTCGAGCGCGGCCGCGACGGTGGCGGCCACCGCGTCGGCGTCCAGCCCGGCGGCGCGCAACGCCTCCGCGGTCTCCGCCGGCAGCCATCCGGCACCGACTCCGTCCGGCTCGGCGGCACGCGGTTCCGCGTCCTGCGGCTCGGCGGCGTGCGGCCCGGCATCGCGCGGCCCGGCATCGCGCGGCCCGGCATCGCGCGGCCCGGCATCGCGCGGCCCGGCGGCGTGTGGTTCGGCGGTGCCGTGCACCTCCTCACCGTGGTGGTATCGCACGGCCAAATCTCCCGTCGTGAGCAGTTCGATCGCGACGTGACCGCGGTGGTGCACGTCGTCGGTGCCGGGGTGGTCCTCGCGCCAGTGCGTCCCCCGCGTCTCCCGGCGGCGCAGGGCGGCCGCGGTCAGCGCGGTGGCCACGGTCAGCAGGTTCGTGTCCTCCCACGCGCGGACGCCGGGCCCGCGGGTGGCGGGCCGCGCGCGCAGCGCCGCCAGCTCCTCTTCCGCGCGGACCAGGCTGCGCTCCCCGCGCAGCACGCCCGCGTGCGCGCTCATCGCCGCCTGCGGCTCGGCCCGGTCGAACCCGGCGAACAACCCGGCCGGTCCGGGAGGCGCCGCGAGCCCGGCCGGCCCCGTAGGCGGCGCGGGCTCGACCGGTCGTGGAGGAGCCGCGGGCTCGGTGGGGCCGGGCGTGGGCCCGTCGGCCAGGACGGCGGCGATCCGCTCGGCGAAGACCAGCCCCTCGAGCAGCGAGTTGGACGCCAGCCGGTTGGCGCCGTGCACGCCGGTGCAGGCGACCTCGCCGCAGGCGTACAGGCCGGGAACGGACGTGGCGCCGTGCAGGTCCGTACGGACCCCGCCACTGGCGTAGTGCGCGGCCGGCACCACCGGGATCGGCTCGGTCACCGGGTCGATGCCGTGCTCCCGGCACGTCGCGAGGATCGTCGGGAACCGGGACCGCCACATCTCCGCACCGAAGTGCCGCGCGTCGAGCCCCACATGCGGCGCGCCGGTCTCCAGCATCACCCGGGTGATGGCGCGCGCCACCACGTCCCGCGGCGCCAGGTCGGCGAGCTCGTGCACGCCCTCCATGAACCGCCGCCCGTCCGCGTCGATCAGGTACGCCCCCTCGCCGCGCACCGCCTCCGAGACCAGCGGCTGCTGTCCGGTCGCGTCCGCGCCGAGCCACAGCACGGTCGGGTGGAACTGCACGAACTCCAGATCCTGTACGACCGCGCCGGCGCGCAGCGCAAGCGCCACCCCGTCGCCGGTGGAGACCGGAGGGTTGGTGGTGGCGGCGAACACGTGGCCGAGGCCGCCGCTGGCCAGCACCACCGCGCGGGCCCGTACGGCCCCGACCCCGTCGGTGGCGCCCTCGCCCATCACGTGCAGGGTGACGCCGCGCACCCGGCCGTCCGCGTCGAGCAACGCGTCCAGCACCAGCGCGTGCTCGATGACCTCGATCTCCGGGCGGGCCCGTACGGCCGCCACGAGCGCGCGCTGGATCTCCGCACCGGTGGCGTCGCCGCCCGCGTGCGCGATGCGCCGCCGGTGGTGCCCGCCCTCGCGGGTCAGCTCCAGCTCGCCGGCGGCGTCCCGGTCGAACGCGGTGCCGAGCGCGATCAGCCGCCGTACGGCGGCCGGGCCCTCGGTGACGAGCACCCGTACGGCCGTCTCGTCGCACAGCCCCGCCCCGGCTTCGAGCGTGTCGCGCAGGTGGTCCTCGGGGTCGTCGTCCGGCGCCAGCGCCGCCGCGATGCCGCCCTGGGCCCAGCGCGTGGACCCGGCGTCCAGCACGTCCTTCGTCACCACGAGCGTGTGCAGCCCGGCGCGCGCGCAGGCCAGCGCCACGGTGAGCCCGGCGATGCCGGACCCGGTCACCACCACGTCGGCGGCACGGCTCCACCCCGGCTCGGGCGCGAGCAGCCTGCGCGGCACCTGGGACATGGGCTATCGCTCCAGCGTCAGCGGGACGTTGTCGATCAGCCGGGTGGCGCCGACGCGGGCCGCGACGACGAGCAGGGCGCGCCCCCGATGTTCCGGCGTGACCTCGGCGAAGCTATCGGGGTCGACGAGGCCGAGGTAGTCCACGGCCAGGGGTGGCCGCGCCCGGGCCGCCTCGTCCAGCACCGCCCGCCCGGCCGCGAGCACGGCCGCGGGCCCCTCGGCAGCCGCGGACTCACCCGCGCGCAGCGCGCGGGACAGCGCCAGCGCGGTCTCCCGCTCCTCCGCGGACAGGTACCGGTTGCGGCTGGACAGCGCGAGGCCGCCGGGCTCCCGTACGGTCGGCACGCCCTCGATGCGGACCGGCACGTTCAGGTCGCGGGCCATCCGGCGGATCATCGCCAGCTGCTGGCCGTCCTTCTGGCCGAACAGCGCCACGTCCGGCCGGACCAGGTTGAGCAGCTTGAGCACGACGGTGAGCACGCCGTCGAAGTGACCCGGCCGGTGCGCGCCCTCGAAGACCGCGCCCATCGGGCCGGAGGAGACCGTGACGACCTGCTCGTCCGGGTACATGACGTCCACCGAGGGGACGAAGGCAGCGGCCACGCCCTCCTCCCGGCAGATCTCCAGGTCGGTTTCCAGGGTGCGCGGGTAGCGCTCGAAGTCCTCTCCCGGGCCGAACTGCCGCGGGTTCACGAAGATGCTCACCACGGCCGCGCCGGCCAGCTCCCGGGCGCGGCGGATGAGCGCGCGGTGGCCCTCGTGCAGCGCGCCCATGGTGGGGACGAGGGCGACCGTACGGCCGTCCGCGCCGAGCTTGGCGCGTACGGCGTCCAGCTCGGAGATGTCGTGGGCGAGGAGCACCGGACCGGTCATGGTCGTCCTCCGTTCAGCACGCCGAGGAGCCGTTCCGCGGCCTCCGGCGCGAGCAGACCGGCGGCAAGCGCGCGGTCGGCGGTGAGCCGGGCGAGGGCCACGTACGCGGCGCGCGCCTCGGGCGAGACGCGGCCGAGCTCCGCGAGGTGCTCCGCCACCGTGCCCGCGTCACCGCGCACCACCGGGCCGGTCAGCCCGGAGATGCCCAGCCGCAGGCCGTTGTCGAGCGCGGCGCCGAGCAGCGGGCCGAGCATCCGGGACGGGTTCTCCACGCCGGCCGCGCCGAGCAGCTCCGCGGCCTCCGCCACCAGCGTCACCAGGTGGTTCGCGCCGCCGGCCAGGGCCGCGTGGTAGAGCGGGCGGTTCTCCTCGGCGATCGTCACCGGCTCGCCGCCCATCTCCACGACGAGCGCCTGGGCCACGGGCAGCAGCGGCTCGGGCGCGGTGACGCCGAAGGAGGTGGCGGTCAGCCGGTTCAGGTCCTCCGGCCGGCCGGTGAAGGTCATCACGGGGTGCAGCGCCAGCGGGAGGGCGCCGCGCCGGGTGGCAGGTTCGAGGACCTCGGTGCCGTGCCGGCCGCTGGTGTG
Organism: Streptosporangiales bacterium; assembly: GCA_009380095.1. Lineage (GTDB taxonomy): Bacteria > Actinomycetota > Actinomycetes > Streptosporangiales > Streptosporangiaceae > WHSL01. The sequence continues at coordinate 26,837 of WHSL01000030.1, forward strand.
CGCGAGCAGCCGGCCCTCCAGCTTCACCTCGGTGGCCACCAGCCCGTCGATGAGCGGGGACAGCGCGTCGTCCGGGACGGTGAGCAGCACCAGGTCGGCGGCCTCGACGACGCCGCGCTCCGGCAGCACCTGCGCGGTGGGGAGGCGCTCGGCGATGCGCTCCCGGGAGGCGTCGCTGACCCCGGACGCGGCCACGACCGTGTGCCCGGCCTGGGACAGCGCCGCGCCCAGCGTGGCGCCGACGCGTCCGGCGCCGACCACGCCGACGCGCAGCCGGCCGGGGCGGTCGGTGGTCTCCGATGGTGGATTCGGTCGCATGCGTTCCAGTCCTCGTGCGCAGGTACCGGACGGTCCGGAATCAGCCTACCGACGGGATCGAGCAGGACTCGCCGGGCGTGCCGCAATGCACGGAGGGTGACCGTCGTCGTCGCGGTAGGTATCAGTCTGGTCACTCTCCGGTGAGAGTTCCTGTGTATCAGGAGCTGAGAGGGGATTCGGCCGATCGCTGTGGGTAACCCAGTGCGCGGCGGCCGCTACACCGGGTCAACAAATGAAGATCGGGCTTCGGCCCGAACCCCCTCGGAAGGAACCCTCGCATGCGGAAGACGAACCTCGCCTCCCGATCCGTACCCGCCCCCGCATCCAACACCGTCGTGCTACCGGGCGGCCCCTGAACCAGGGGGCGCCGGCAGCGCGTCTGGGGGCCCGGCGCTCCCTGCGGATGCGGGACGGCCGGGACGGGGGCCAACCCCTCGCCACCACCACAACCCGGCCCGGCCGTCCCCCCTCCGGACCTTCGTCACCCACCGGCTCCGATACCCCCGAGAGAGGAGGTCACGTCAGGCACAAGACGAGAGAGTCATGGCAGACACCCTTCCGGGTCATCCTGAATCCCCGAAGAATCACCCCACCCCCGACAGGTCCTGCGCCACCCCCGTAGGTGCAAGACCCCCAGGGGAAAGGCGGGCCGGGACGCTGCCCCCGACAGCGTCCCGGCCCGTCCGCCGCACCGAAGGCTCAGCGGGCCGCGCGAAGGCTCAGAGGCGATCGCGGAGGGAGACGGGTGCGTACGCGAGTGCTTGCTCCGCGTCACCATCGATGTAGCGTCGGGGGATGGGCTACCCGGCGTTCACAGGCGAACCCGGCGCGGTGACGGACACCGCGCCGCAGGGCTGGCCTACCTGGCGAGAGGCGATGCGGACGGCCCTGTACGGGGAGCGCGGTTTCTATCGGACCACCCGGCCGGGCGCGCACTTCCGCACGTCGGTGCACGCCTCGGCGCGGTACGGGCTCACGCTCACGCGGCTGCTCGTGCACGTGGACGAACAGCTCGGGCATCCCGTTCCGGTCGACCTGGTGGACGTGGGGGCCGGCGGCGGGGAGCTGAGCACCGCGATCCTGCGGCACGCCCCGGAGCACCTCGCCGGCCGGCTGCGCGTCACCGCCGTGGACCTGGCCCCCGCCCCGGACGGCCTCCCGGACGCCGTGACCTGGTGTGACCGGCTGCCGGCCGAGGTGGTCGGGCTGGTGCTGGCGAACGAGTGGCTGGACAACATCCCGCTGGAGGTCGCCGAGGGCACCCGGTGCGGGCCGCGGCTCGTGCACGTCGACCCCGCCACCGGCACCGAGCGGCTCGGCGCGGAACCCGCCGAGGAGGACGCCCGCTGGCTGGACCGCTGGTGGCCGCTGCGCGAGCCCGGGCTGCGCGCCGAGGTGGGCCGGCCGCGCTGTCTCGCCTGGGCGGCGGTGATCCGCCGGCTGCGCCGCGGAGCGGCGATCGCGATCGACTACGCGCACAGGCGGGAGGCCCGGCCGCCGTACGGATCGCTGGCCGGCTACCGAGACGGACGGCCCGTACCGCCGATCCCCGACGGCGGCTGCGACATCACCGCGCACGTCGCGCTGGACGCCTGCGCCGAGGCCGGGCGAGAGGCGGGCGCCACCGCCACCGTGCTCACCGACCAGCGCACCGCGCTGCGCGCGCTCGGCCTGACCGGCGCCCGGCCGCCGCACGACCTGGCGCGCACGGACCCGCGCGGGTACGTGGCCGCGCTGTGCGGCGCCGGTGAGGAGGCGGAGCTGATCGACGCGGACGGGCTCGGCGGGTTCGGCTGGCTGGTGCAGGCGGCGGGGATCGAGCCGCCCGCCTGCCTCCCCCTGCTCGCCCCCGAGGCACCGGCGGACCCCGTCCGCTGACCGGCCGCCGGGGGTCACACCCGCAGCATCAGGCGCTCCAGGCCGCGGATCACGAAGTTCGGGCGGCGTACCGGCTCCTCGGCGAGCTCCAGCCGGGGTGCGGCGCGGAGCAGCGCGCCGAAGGACTCGGCGATCTCGATCCGGGCGAGCGGTGCGCCGAAGCAGAAGTGGATGCCGGAGCTGAACGACACGTGCGGGTTGACGGTCCGGGTGAGGTCGAGCCGGTCCGGGTCGGCGAAGACCGCGGGGTCGCGGTTGGCCGAGCCGAGGAGCATGGCCAGCTCGGAGCCGCGGGGGATGCGGATGCCGTACAGCTCGATGTCCTCCAGCACCCAGCGTTCGAAGAGGTGCAGCGGGGTGTCGTAGCGCAGCAGCTCCTCGACCGCCTCGGGCGGGACCGCGTCGGCGCGGCTTCGCAGGAGCTCCAGTTGGTCCCGGTTGTGCAGCAGGGCCAGCCAGCCGTTGCCGGTGAGGTGCGCGGTGGCCTCGTGCCCGGCGTTGAGCAGCAGCGCGCAGGTGGAGATCATCTCCTGCTCGGACAGCCGGCCCTCCGCGTCGTGCGCCGCGATCAGTCCGCTGACCAGGTCGTCGCCGGGCCGCTTGCGCCGTTCCGCGACGAGATCCCGGAGGTACGCGGAGAACTCCGCGGACGCGCGGACCGCGCGCTCCGCCGCGCCGTCGGTGGGATTGATCTCGTACATGCCGACGATCGCCGCCGACCAGGGGCGGAGCAGGTGCCGGTCCGCGGGCGGGATGGCGAGCAGCTCGGCGATCACCTCCACCGGCAGCGGCTCGGCGAACTCGGCGATCAGGTCGCCGCCGCCCTTGGCGGCGAAGTCCCCGGCCAGCCGTTCCGCCACGCGCCGTACGGCGGGCCGCAGCGCCTCGGAGCGGCGGGGTGTGAAGGCGCTGCTCACCAGGCGGCGTACCCGGGTATGTGCGGGGGGTTCCAGGTCCAGCAGGCCGAAGTCGTTGAGGGTGCTGAACGGCTCGTGCCAGGCCGGGGATGGGGTGCGGCCGAACTCCTCGTGGGTGTAGCGGTGCAGGTAGGTGCGGCCGAGGCGGCGGTCGCGGAGCATCGCGTCCACGTCGGCGTGCCTCGGGACCAGCCATTGGTTCGAGGGTGCGTAGTAGTGCACCGGGGCCTCGTCGCGGAGCCGCTCGTAGACCGGGTACGGATCCGCGGCGAACGCCGGTGAGCGTGGGGCGAAGTCGGCGATCGCGCGCATATCGGCTCCTATCCGGCTTTCCCGGGGGCGCCGCTCTCCGGTCAGGCCTGCTGAGGGGTGGCGGCGTCTTCTCCTACGGTGGCCTGGGCGGCCCAGCGTTCGGGGGGTGCCTCGGCTGTGCGTGATCGTCGCATGTGTTCGGCGACGGCGTCGACCATCCCGCGGGCGTCTCCGGAGGGGCGGCCTGGGGCGGAGACGTCCACCGGGCCTGGGGGTACGTCCACGTGGACGGTCGCGGTGCCGCGGCGGCGTTGGAGCGGGCCGCTGGTGAGGCGGACGCTCTGGGCACGGCCGTGGGAGGCGATTTCCACGTAGCGGCAGAAGCGGCCGTGGCGGGAGACGAACACCGCCGCGTCCAGGCCGGCCGTACTTTGGCCCATCCGCACCGGGGTGTCCAGGAGGCGCTCGGCGACTTCGGCCCCGCCGGGGAACAGGACGTTGAGGAGGCCGAACGCCACCGGACGTGGGGCGGCGGGGAGCATCATCGCGGTCGCCATCTGGCGGTCGCCCACGTATCCCGCGACGTTGACCTCCAGGCGGACGAGGCCGAGGCCGCGCCAGAGCAGGGGCTCGGTGACCCGTACGGCCTGGACGCGCCGGGGCGGCACGGTCTGCATGCGCGTCTCCAGCAGGCCGCGGCGGACCCGCAGGCCGTCCGGTGAGACCGCGACGACGAAACCGCCCTGGGTGAACATCGGGCCCACGAAGCCGCGCAGCAGTCCGAGCAGCAGGGGTACCGCGGCGCCGAGCACGCCCGGCTCCGCCATCACGATGCCCACCGCGAGCAGTGCGGCGAAGCCGAACACGGACGCGAGCACCGGCACCCGTAGCAGCAGGCCGCCGAGCAGCATCCCGGCGGGCACCCGGAAGAACGTGCGTTCCGGCGCCTCAGGCGAGGAGCCGGACAGGCCGGCGGCGCGGGCCAGCAGCGTGGCGCGGAGGCGGTCGGCGTCGCGCTGCCCGAGGTACCGGAACACGATCTCCGCGCGGTCTCCGCCGGCCAGTTCGAGCCGGACTTCCGCCAGCCCCAGGAACCGGATCACCAGCGGGCGTACCACGTCCACGGCCTGCAGGCGGGACAGCGGGATCTGCCGGGACCGGCGGACGAACGGACCGCTCTCGTAGATCAGGTCGTCTCCGACGATCTTGAACCGCACCTCCCACCAGGAGGCGAACGCGAACGCCAGTGCGAGCACGCCCACCGGCAGGATGACGAGCCCGAGCACGGAACGCTCGAACTCGAGCAGGGCCACGCCGGGCACCGCGAGGAACACCAGGACGATCACCATTGCGCGCAGCGGAGCGGTCATCCAGTGCATGCGGTGCACGCCGAGCTCGAAGTCGGGGCCGGGGTCGGCGGGCGGGGGCGGTGCGGGCGGCGGGACCGGGGGCCGTACCGGCGGCGGGGGCGGACCCACCATCGGCACAGGCGGCGGATACAGCACCGGCCGCATCCCCTTCGGCGGATTCACCGGAGCCGTCTGCCGATACTGCGGCTGCCCGCCGTGCGCATATCCGGCCTGCCCGGGACCGCCCGGCCCGGGACCGCCCCAGCCATAACTGCCCGGCGCAGGACCTCCTTGACCGTAGCCACCCGGGCGAGGTCCACCGTGAGCGTAACCGCCCGATCCAGGTCCGCCCTGACCGTAGCCCCCAGGCCCGTGACCGCCCTGACCGTAGCCCCCAGATCCGTGTCCGCCCTGGTCATAGGCGCCCGATGGGCTTCCCCCGTAGGAGTTTGCACCCTGTGGATGGGGGCCTGGAGGGCGGGATTGGTCGGCGGGCAGCGGATGGGCGGGCCGGCCCCACCCTCCGGCGGGCGTTCCGAGCGGTGCCCCGGTGGGCGCCCCGGGCGGGTCCGGCGGCGGGCGGAGGGCCACCGGGCGGGCGCCGGGGAGCGCCTGGTCCGGCGGAACCATCGGGGGGCCCTCGTACGGCGGCAGGTCGTTCATCAAAGACCCATCGAGGCCGCCGCGGCCCGGTCCGCGAGCCGGTCGCGCAGCAGGATCGCGTCCTGCAACCGGAGCCCCGGGATCCAGGCGTCGGTCGAGGCCGCCGCGGTACTGAGCCGTACGGTGGCGATGCCCAGGCTCTGCTCGAAAACGTCGGCGGTGACGTCGACGAGCTGGATCCGCCCGTAGGAGACCACGGTCAGCCGGCGCACCAGCACGCCGCGGGTGATGTAGATCTCGTCGGCCCGTTCGCAGTACCCCCAGGAACGCTTGTCGAGATCCGCGAGGATCCAGCCGATCACGGAGATCGCCAGTCCGGCCCCGCCGAAGCTCACGGCCAGCGGGGTCGCGCCGGTGAGCAGCGTGATCAGCACGGCGAGCAGGCTCAGCGGCACCGTGACGACCAGCAGGAAGAGCCGCCGATACCAGGTCAGCCGGAGCGTCACCGGGGTCCAGCCGAGGCCGCGCGGAGGCGCGAAGACCGCCCCGTCGGGCACGGGAACGTACGGCGGGCGCTGCTCGTCCGGCGGTTCCAGCGGCGCGGGCGCCTCGTGCACGAAGGCGGGCTCACCGCGCTCGGCCCCGCGCTCGGCCCCGCCCTCCGCCTCGCGCGGGGGCGCGTCGGGCCGGGCCGCGTCGGACGGAGGGGCGTCCGGCGCGCGCGGCGGCCGGCCCTCCGCCGGCCGCGGGCCGGTGTCCTCGCTCATGCTCGTAGGCGTCTCCACGGGACCAGTCAACCAAAAGCGGCGAATCCATGCGGCAACCCGTCCGCGCTCCTACCCCTGGCCTTTTCCGTCTCACGTGTCAGCATGGACTTCAGCCGCCAGGGCGGGCCGCCGAGGAGCAGCCGATGGACATCTCCGAGCGTACGGTCGGGGTCGGCGCGGGCGCCGCGCAGACCGGCGACGCCGTGTCCGCGAAGGACATGGCCACCGAGGACATGGTGCTGAACATCGGCCCGCAGCACCCCTCCACGCACGGCGTGCTGCGCCTGCGGCTACGGCTCGACGGCGAGCAGATCGTGTCCGCCGAGCCGATCGTCGGCTACATGCACCGCGGCGCGGAGAAGCTCTTCGAGGTCCGTGACTACCGGCAGATCGTGGTGCTGGCGAACCGGCACGACTGGCTGTCGGCGTTCGCCAACGAGCTCGGCGTGGTGCTCGCGGTGGAGCGGATGCTCGGCATGGAGGTGCCGGAGCGCGCGACCTGGGCCCGTACGCTGCTCGCCGAGCTGAACCGGGTGCTCAACCACCTGATGTTCCTCGGCTCCTATCCGCTGGAGATGGGCGCGATCACGCCGATCTTCTACGCCTTCACCGAGCGCGAGTACCTGCAGGCCGTGATGGAGGAGGTCTCCGGCGGCCGCATGCACTACATGTTCAACCGGGTCGGCGGGCTCAAGGAGGAGCTGCCGGCGGGCTGGACCGGCCGCGCCCGCGCCACCGTCGCCGAGGTGCGCCACGGCATGGTGCGGGTGGAGGAGATCATCCACGGCAACGAGATCTTCCGAGCCCGGACCCGCGGCGTCGGCGTGCTCACCCGCGAGCAGATCCTGCAGTACGGGGTCAGCGGCCCGATCGCGCGCGCCTCCGGAGTGGACTTCGACCTGCGGCGCGACGAGCCGTACCTGGCGTACGGGGAGCTCGGCGACGTGCTGCGGGTGGTCACCCGGACCGAGGGCGACTGCCACGCGAGGTTCTCGTGCCTACTCGACCAGGTGGCGGTGTCGCTGAACCTCGCCGACGCCTGCCTGGACCGGCTGGAGGCGCTGCCGCCCGGGCCGATCAACCAGCGGCTGCCCAAGGTGCTCAAGGCCCCGGAGGGACACGTCTACCAGTGGACGGAGAACCCGCTCGGTCTGAACGGCTACTTCCTGGTCTCCCGCGGCGAGAAGACGCCGTGGCGGATGAAGCTCCGCTCCGCCTCCTTCAACAACGTGCAGGTGCTCAAGGAGCTGCTGCCCGGCAACCTCGTCGCCGACATGATCGCCATCCTCGGCTCGATGTTCTTCGTGGTCGGCGACATCGACAAGTGACGGTCAGCGCGGCGGCGTAGGGGGCACCGAGGGCGGGTCGCGGTCGTCCGGGCCCTTGGGGACGCGGCAGCTGTACTCCAGGAACAGCGCCGCCACCACCAGCACCAGGGCAGAGACGGCCGTGGCCCCGCTGACCCAGGCGTCCGCCCGCGGCGTCTCGATGTCGAGATTCCCCGCCACGTGCAGCAGGATGCCGGTGAAGATCCCGGCGAGCACGGCCGCGGCGTGCGCGCTCGCCTTGCCCAGCGCGGCGAACCTGGCGATGGTGAGCGGGTCGATGCGACTCCCCCGCTGGGTGCCACGCCCGCTCCGCACCTCCGCCCGCAGATCGCGCACCTCCGCCCGGAGCCGCCGGAGCTCACCCCGTATGCCCCAGGCCGGCAGCGGGTGGCCGTGCAGCCGGGCCCGGACGCCGAACGCGGAGTAGAACTCGCCGAGCGCGAGCAGCAGCAGCGTGGGCACCGCCGTCCACGGCAGCGGCGGAAGGCTCGAATACACCGACCCCATGAGCGGCCAGACCACCGCCGCGGGCACGAGGAACAGCCCGAGCAGCACCTGCCACCGGCTCGGCGTCACGCTGCCACCCCTTCCCCGTCGGGCGCCCTGCCCCTGAGAGCAACCGTACTCATGACGGGTGTCAGTCGGGCACCTGAAGGAGAAGATCGTCCCTGCGCCGTACGCCGGCGTGGCCGGCCGCCTCGAGCAGCCCGCCGATCGGGCCGTGCCCGTGCAGCGACCCGTCCGGGTCGATGTCGTACCACGGGGCCAGCACGAACGGCCGCTCGTGCGCGCGCGGGTGCGGCACCCGCAGGTCGTCCTCGTCGCTCGTCTCGTCGCCCACGTCGATGATGTCGATGTCCAGCGTGCGCGGGCCCCAGCGGATCTCCCGTACGCGGCCGAAGGCGTCCTCGACGTTCAGCGCCCGTTCCAGCAGCATGCGCAGGCTCAGGTCGGTGTCCACGATGATCACGGCGTTCAGGAACTCGCCCTGCTCGGGACCGCCGACCGGGTCGGTCTCGTACACCGGGGAGACCGCGACCAGCCGCAGGCCCGGCGCGTCGGTGAGCGCGTCGATGGCCCCTTGCAGGTTGCTCAGCCGGTCACCCAGGTTGCTGCCCAGCGCCAGCACGGCGTGGCGGGTGTTGTTGGCGGGAGCGGGCATCAGCGCCTCCGGTGGATGGTGACGGCGACATCGGCGAAGCGGTGCGGGATCGGCGCCTGCGGCTTGTGCACGGTCACCTCCACCTCTCGTACGAGCGCCTCGCGCAGGCAGACCTCCGCCAGCCGGGCCGCGAGGGTCTCGATCAGATCGACCGGATCACCCTCCACGACGGCCACCAGCCGGTCGGCGAGTCCGCCGTAGTCGACCGTACGCGCGAGATCGTCGGTACGGGCCGCCTCGCGGGTGTCGATTCGGAGAACCACGTCGACGACGAAGTCTTGCCCCTCACGGCGCTCGTGTTCGAAGACGCCGTGCCTGCCGCGCGCGGTTAGCCCCCGCAGCGCCACCCGATCGAGATGCCCGTCGCCGGCCGCAGTCAACCCTCGTCATCCTCGTCGTCGTCGCGTTCCATGACCGGTGATCCGTGGTGCAGCCACAGCCGCCAGCCGGCCTCGGTGCGTACGAACACCTTGGACGCGACGATGCTTCCCCCCGCGGCGAAATCCGACTCCGACCCCTCGGCGGCGGTCAGCACGTTCTCGCCGCAGGTGACCATCGCCACGTCCCCGTGCACGGTGGCCTGCACGTCGGTCAGCACGAACTGGATGTAGGTGGTGTTCGCCATGATCAGCGCCCAGGAGCGGAGCACCTCGGCCCGCCCGCGGAGCATCGGCCAGCCCGGGTGTACGCAGCTGACCTGGCCCTCGGCGTCGGAGTCGAAGGCCCACAGGGCGCTCATCCGATCGAGGTCGCCGGCCTCGAAGGCGGCATAGTACTCAGCGTTGGCGGCCTCGACCTCCACCACGTCCGCGCGGTTCATCGTGCCGCGGCCCGCCAGGCCGCGGCCACCCGGACCGCGTCCGCGTTGGGCCGTACGTCGTGCACGCGGACGCACCACGCCCCGGCCTGCGCGGCGAGCGCGCTGACCGTCACCGTCGCGGCGTCGCACTGCTGGAACGGGCGCGGGGTGCCGTCCGGCGCGGCGAGCAGGCGGCCCAGGAAGCGTTTACGGGAGGCGCCGATCAGCATCGGCAGGCCCAGCTCGGCGAGGGTGTCCATGCCGGCCAGCAGCTCCCAGTCATGCGAGCCCTTCTTCGCGAAGCCGAGCCCCGGGTCGAGCACCATCAGGCTCGGATCGACCCCCTCGGCGGCCAGGCCGTCGACACGTTGCCGCAGCTCATCACGGACCTCGGTGAGAACGTCGGAGTACACGGCCCGATTGTTCATGTCATGGCTGTGCCCGCGCCAGTGCATCACCACGTACGGCACGGCGGCCTTGGCGACGAGCGGCGCCATCGCGCGGTCGGCGAGCCCGCCGCTCACGTCGTTGATCAGCTTCGCGCCCGCCCCGATCGCCACCTCCGCGACCTCGGCGCGCATCGTGTCCACGCTGACCGGCACGCCCTCCGCGGCGAGCGCCTCGATGACCGGGCGGACGCGGCGCAGCTCCTCCCGGGGGGAGATGCGCTGCGCCCCCGGGCGGGTGGACTCACCGCCCACATCGACGAGATCCGCGCCCTCGGCCATCAGGTCGAGTCCGTGCCGGATGGCGATGTCGGGATCGAAGAAGTTGCCACCGTCGGAGAACGAGTCGGGCGTGACGTTCACGACGCCCATCACCAGGCAGCGGCCCGGGTCGGGGAGACCGGGGACCCTGTGCCGCACGGGTTCGGACATGCGTCCACCCTATTGGAGACGGGGGTCACTCGTACGGGGGCCCGAGACGCCCGGAAGCCTCACTTTCGTTGGTGTTCCCGCAGCTCCGGGGCGGATAGTTTCGACGTCATGCGGACGAGGTGGCTGCCGCGGCTCCGTGAGCTGCGGCGCGGCGAGATCCTGCGCGACGTGGGCCTGGGGGCCGGGCTCGCGCTCCTCGTCGTGCTGGAGAACAACTCCTTCGAGGAGGACCGAACCGCGTGGCCGCCGCTGCTGTTCGGGCTCGCCGCGCTGCTCGCCGCCGTGCTCGTCGCGCGCCCGCGGCCGGTCCTGGGGCTGGGTCTCGCGATCGGACTGTACGTGGCGCAGATCGCCACGCTGCCGAACGACTACGGGCCGTTCCCTGTCTCCGGGTTCGTGGTGCTCACCGTGCTCAGCTATTTGGCCGGGGTGCGTACGGCGCGGGCGCGGCCGGTGGCGGTGCTGTTCATCGCGTCGGCCGCGGGGGTGCTGCCGCTGGCGATGCTCACCTTCGGGACCGTGCTCGGGTTTCTGAACTGGCTGGTCTCCGTGCTCGTGGCGCTGTTCGGGATGGTGGCGCCGTGGCTGGTCGGACGGTACCGGCGGCAGCACCTGGCACTGGTCCGGGCCGGGTGGGAGCGTGCCGAGCGGCTCGAACGCGAGCAGCGCATCGTGGTGGAGCGGGAGCGGCTCCGTGAGCAGGCGCGGATCGCCCAGGACATGCACGACTCGCTCGGGCACGAGCTCAGCCTGATCACGCTGCGCGCGGGCGCGCTCGAGCTGGACGCCTCGCTTGATGAGCGGCACCGGCGGTCCGCCGGGGAGCTCCGGAAGGCGGCCGGGGCCGCCACGGATCGGCTCGGCGAGATCATCGGGCTGCTGCGTGCGGGCTCCGGGGGCGCCGGGTCCGCCGCGTCTGCCGGGTCCGCCGCATCTGCCGGGTCCGAGAGCGGCGTCGACGCACGGGGCGACGCCGGCGTCGACCTCGGGGCTTCCGAGGTGGCCGGGGCGCCGCTGGCGCCGACCGCGGAGGGGATCGCCGATGTCGTCGAACGGGTCCGCGCCTCGGGGTTGCGCGTTTCCCTGGAGGAGGAGACCGGCCCGTACGGCCCACCGCCCCCGCTCGCGGCACAGGCGGTGCACCGTGTCGTACGCGAAGCACTGACCAACGCCGCCAAGCACGCCCCCGGCGCCGCGGTCACGGTCCGCGTCACCCGCACGGACGACTCCACCACCGTCGGCATCACTAACACCGCCCCTCCGGAGACCGACATCCACATCGACGACGGCCCGGCCTCACCCGGCGCCGGTTCAGGGGGCGGATACGGGCTCGTCGGACTGCGGGAGCGGGTACGGCTCGCCGGCGGGACGTTGCGGGCGGAGCCGCGGGACGGCGGGTTCGCGGTCGAGGCGCGGGTGCCGGACGCGGCACCACCCGGCGCTCCCGCGGACGCCGTACCCGCGCCGGCCGCCGACAGCGAGACCGAGTCGGCACGGAGCCTCCGAGACGCCCGACGGCGGGTACGGCAGGGCCTGATCGCCGCCGTCGCCGTGCCGACAGGGCTGGCCGCCGCGATCGGCACGCTCGGAGCCGGGTACTACGTGCTCAACTCCTACCTATCGGTGCTGCCACCGGCGCGGTTCGCGGAGCTACGGATCGGGGAGCCGCAGGCCCGGGCCGAGGCGCTGCTGCCGCCGGTACAGATGATCGACGCCCCGGACTCCCGCGGGCCGTTCCCACCCGGCGCCGAGTGCCGCCACTACCGCGCCACCGCCACCCCCTTCGCGCTCCGCACGGTGCACCGCGTGTGCTTCGACGACGGCCGCCTGGTGGCCAAGTACGCCCTCCCCAGCGGCGCCCCCCAGCAAAGCGAGGAGACACCGCGCGCCGAAGCGCCGGAATCGGAGAGCACGTCGCCACCCGCCGGACCGGTGGCCCGAAGCGAAGGATCGGAGGCGGACGAGTGATCCGGGTGTTGGTGGCCGACGACGAGGCGATGATCCGGGCGGGGGTGCGGGCGATCCTCGCGGCGGATCCGGAGATCGAGGTGGTGGCCGAGGCCGGCGACGGGCGGGAGGCCGTGGAGACGACGCGCGCGCACCGGGTGGAC
>WHSL01000048.1 GCA_009380095.1 Streptosporangiales bacterium
CGCAAGGACACCGTCTTCGTCCCGCCCAACACGATCACCCGCATCAAGGCCACCTACGACCGCAGGGTCCTCATGGTGTGGCACTGCCACTTCGTCGACCACGAGGACCACGAGATGATGCGCCCGATGCAAGTCATCTGAGGTCCGCGCGACCGGCTCACCCCAGACCGGCCGCGCACGACGGAACCCATCACCGACAGAACCGATACGGAGGGGCGGCCCGCCCGGGCCGCCCCTCTCCCATGCGGCGGGTGCCCCTTCGGCGGCGCCCGCCCTACTTTTCCGTATACCGAAAACCGGGAGCCGGGTGCCGCCGACGCCGGCGAACACGTCGCGCCGTACATGCCCAACCTCATCGTGCACCGCTCCAACGTGCGGCTGGAGGACGACCTCGCCGCGCTCGTCGCGCACCGCCCGTGGGACCTGGTCTTCTTCGTGGTCGCCACCGCCGCACCGCTGACCGTCCTGGCCGGCGTCGCCCCCATCGCGATCGCCGTCGCCGGCCCGGGCGCGGTCGCCGGATACCTCTTCGCCGGGGTCGCCCTGCTGCTGTTCGCGGTCGGATTCACCGCGATGAGCCGGCACATCAGCAACGCCGGAGCCTTCTACGCCTACATCGCCCGTGGCCTCGGCCGGCCGGCGGGCGTGGGGCGCGGCACTCGTCGCCCTGCTCTCCTACCTGTCCATCGGCATCGGCCTGTACGGGGCCCTCGGCGCCTTCGCCACCACCACGATCGGCGACCTCACCGGGCTGCGGCTGCCCTGGTGGGTGTGGGCGCTGCTGGACGTCGTCCTGGTCTGGCTCCTCGGCTTCCGGCGGGTCACGCGGGGATCATGGTGCTGCAGGCGCTCTGCTCGTTCGCGGTCGCCGGGTTCTACCGGCGCAGGAAGGACCTTCCGGGCAGCGCCTGGACCCGGCTGTACGCGCCGATCCTCGGCGGGCTCGCGCTCACCGCCGCGACGTGGCTCGCGGTCACCCACGTGGACCTGCTCACCGGGCTGGACGCCACCACCAACACGATGCTGCTGCTCCCGCTGCCGCTGATCTTCGCGGTGGGGGTGCTGATCGCCGTACGGATCCGGGCGGCCGACCGCGCGGCGTACGCCAGGCTCACCACGACGGCCGTGGAGGAGAAGGACTGATCAGAACTCCTCGTGCCTGTCGGGGTCGCCGCCCTGCCGCGCGCCGCGGTCCAGGCCGTCCAGCCGGGCCATCTCCTCCTCCGAGAGCTCGAAGTCGAACACGTCCAGGTTCTCGCGCATCCGCTCCGGGTTCGCCGACTTGGGGATCGGCACGTCGTCCAGCTGTACGTGCCAGCGGAGCGCGATCTGCGCGGGGCTGCGGCCGTGCGCGGCCGCGATCTCCTCGATCTCCGGCCGGCCCAGGTTCCGCGTACGGCCGAGCGGGCTCCACGCCTCGGTCACGATCCCCTGCTCGGCGTGCCAGGAGCGCAGCTCCGGCTGAGAGAAGTCGGGGTGCAGCTCGATCTGGTTCACCACGGGCCGTACGCCGGTCTCGGCCACCAGGTGCTCGATCTGCGGGGGCGTGAAGTTGGAGACGCCGATGGACCGGACGACCCCGCGCTCGCGCAGCTCGATCATCGCCCGCCAGCTGTCCAGGTACCGGCCGACCTGGGGCAGCGGCCAGTGGATGAGATACAGGTCGATGACGTCCACGCCGAGCCGCTTCCGGCTCTCCTCGCCCGCGGCCAGCGCCTCCGCGTACCCCTGCTGGGCGCCGCGCAGCTTGGTGGTCACGAAGATCTCCTCGCGGGGTACGCCGGCGGCGGCGATCCCCTCCCCCACGCCCGCCTCGTTGCCGTACGCCGCCGCGGTGTCGATCAGGCGGTAGCCCATGCCGAGCGCCTCGGACACCGCGCGGGTGGCCTGGGCGTCGTCCATCGGCCACGTGCCGAGGCCGAGGCGCGGCATGCTCGTACCGTCCAGCAGCATGACGGCCGGAACATCGATCATGACGGTTCTCCCTGGTCGCGGACATCGGGTGCCCCGGCAGGCCTACCCAGCGCTCCCCCGCGTCACGCGGGCGGGGCGGGCTTCTCGCGCGGGGTGAAGCGGACGAAGGGGATGTGGCGGCCCGCCTCCCGGTAGTCCTCGACGCCGCCGTCGACGGCGAAGCCCATGATCCGGCAGAGGTGCCAGGCGGCGATGCGGTGCGCGGGGCCGTACCGGGCGAGGACCTCGCCACCCTCCTCGGCGCTCAGCGGGGCGGCGGTCACCGGGATCGTTCGCCCGTCCAGGTGGATGGTGACGTCGGGCTTGGCGAGCACGTTGCGGTACCAGTCCGCGCGGGTCCCGAAGCCGGACGCGGCGACGTACCCGCCGGCGGAGCGTTCGACCGCCTCGATGACCGCCCGGCGGGGCAGCCCGGTGGTGCGGCCGACGTGCTCGAGCAGCATGAACCGGCGGCCGAGCAGCCGTCCGAAGCCCAGCCGGTAGAGCCGGATGGGCAGCCGCCAGAACAGCCGTCGCACCCCGGCCGGCGGACTCGCCTGCCTGACGATCCTCATGACTCCCCCTACTCACCGAATACCACGCGCCCGTCCGGACGAACGTTCGTGGCGTGGGTCTATCAAGCAGATGGATGACTGAATTCTCCGGCCCGATGACAGAATGCGTGCCATGAGCACTGGTCGTGAGCCTGAGGACGGAGCCGCGAAGGGACGGCGTCCGGCGCGCCGGGCGCCATCCCCGCAGGAACGGCGGCGCGACCCCGAGCGCACCCGGGCGCGGATCCTCGAGGCCGCGATCGAGGAGTTCTCCGCCAAGGGGTACGCGGGCGCGCGGGTGTCCGACATCGCCGCGCGGGCGGGAGTGAACCAGCAGCTCATCGCGTACTACTTCGACGGCAAGCAGGGCCTGTACCGGGAGATCGGGCGGCGCTGGCGGACGTACGAGGCGGAGACCATCCCCGGCGACCTCGACCTCGCCGAGCTGATCAAGCGCTACGTACGGACCAGCTCCGATCCGCTGCACGGCGCGCGCCTGCTCGCCTGGGAAGGGCTGTCCGACACCGGCGAGGACGAGGAGGAGGGGCAGGAGCGCCACGCCCGGCTCCAGCAGGAGGTGGAGGCGATCCGCGTCCGGCAGCGCGCCGGCGAGATCGACGAGCGGTTCGACCCGGCCGCGCTGCTGCTCATCGGCATGAGCGCGGCGAGCGCGCTCGCGGTCTACCCGCAGCTGGCCCGCGGCCTGTTCGGCGCGGACGCCGACGCACCCGAGCTGGTCGAACACTACGCCGAGCAACTCGCCCGGCTCCTCGCCCGATCCGGCCCCGGCTGACCCTGGTCACTCGTCCCCGGAGGATCCGGCATCGAGGGACGCGATCCCGCGTTCGAGGAGGTCAAGCGCCTCCCGGCCCTTGGCCAGGACCTCGTCGGCGATGGACGCACCCCCCTCTCCGGCGAGGGCGGCGGCATGCACCCGGTCCCGCATGGCGAGACTGACGCCCATCAGGGCGTTGGCGACCACGTACGGACGCAGGTCCCCGGGCCCGGCGGACGTCTCCTCCGTGATCACCGCGGCGAGCTCACGGATGAAGTGCTCGTCGGTACGGCGCCGCCGGTCCTGCAGCGCAGGGCTGCCGGCGATGACCCGCGCGGCCGTGGCGATCCGCCGCACCCCGGCCTCCCCCTCCGCGAGATACCCCCGCTGCCGCAACACGAGGTCGCCGAACGCCGTACTGATCGGCGTGCCCGGCGGACGGTCCCGTACGGCATCCACGATGGCCTGCTCGAACGCGTGCATGCCCTGATAAAAGATGTCCTCCTTGGTGGCGAAGTAGTTGAACACCGTCGCCTCCGACACCTCGGCGCGACGCGCGATCTCCGCCACCGGCACCTTGTCGAAGCCGTGCTCGGCGAACAGCTCGACGGCCTCCGCCACGATCCGCTGCCGCGTCTGCCGCTTCTTCCGCTCGCGGAGCCCGAGCTCCGGCGCCGCGTCCATCTCCGCCGCCATGGCCGTCACCTTACCCCTTGACTCATAGTCCCTCCAAAATTAGAGTAACAATAACTTTCAGGTGACTCTAGGAGGCGATCGCGATGGCGATAACCGAGACGGCGCGGGACACGCACCCGGAGGCGGCGGCCCCCGAGGCACTGGACCCCGCGCTGCGCACCACGGCCGCGATCGTCGTCCTCGGCGCGATCACGACCGTCCTCGACGCGACGATCGTCAGCATCGCGATCGACCGGCTGGCCGGGGAGTTCGGCGCGACGCTGACCGGCGTCCAGTGGGTCATGACGGGCTACCTGCTCGCGCTCACCGCCGTGATCCCGGCCACCGGCTGGGCCGTCGACCGGTACGGCGCCCGCACCGTCTGGCTCACCGCGCTCGGCCTCTTCCTGGCTGGCTCCGTGCTCTGCGGAGTGAGCGGCTCGATGCCGGCGCTGATCGCCTCCCGGGTGGTCCAGGGCCTCGGCGGCGGCATGGTCGTCCCGGTCGGGATGACACTGCTCGCCCAGGCGGCGGGGCCACGGCGGATGGGGCGCGCGATGAGCGTCGTCGGCGTACCGATGATGCTGGGCCCGATCCTCGGCCCGGTGATCGGCGGCCTCGTGGTCGGCGCGGTCTCCTGGCGCTGGATCTTCTTCCTGAACGTGCCGGTCGTGCTCGCCGCCATGGCGTTCTCGCTCCGCCACATCGACGGGACCCCGGGCCGCCGGTCCGAGCGGTTCGACGCGCTCGGCGCGGCCCTCCTCTCCCCCGGGCTCGCCGGCCTCGTGTACGGCGTCTCCGAGGCGGCCCGCGGATCGGCCGGCACGGTGGCGTACGGCTCCCTGATCGGCGGGGTCGTCCTGCTCGGCGCGTTCGCGGCGCACGCCCTGCGCGGCGGCCACGGCGACCGCCCGCCGCTGCTGGACCTGCGCAACTTCGGCCGGCCGGGCTTCGCCATCGCGGCGGCCGTGCTGACCGCGGCGTCCGGGGTGCTGATGGGCGGGATGTTCCTGCTGCCGCTGTACTACCAGCAGGTCCACGGCCTGGACCCGCTCGGCACCGGGCTCCTGCTGATCCCCCAGGGCGCGGGTGCCGCTCTTACGCTCACGGTCGCGGGCCGGCTCGTCGACCGCGGGCTGGGCAAGTCGGTCGTGCTGACCGGCCTCCCCGTCCTCGCCGCCGGACTGGCGGGCTACACGCAGGCGGACGCCGGGCTGGTCGTGCCGACCGTGGCGCTGCTCGTCGTCGGGCTGGGCACCGGCTGCCTGATGTCCCCGCTGACCGCGATGGCGTACGCGGTCCTCGACCGTGCGGCCATCCCCCGCGCCACCGCCACCCTCAACGTCCTGCAGCGCCTGGCCGGAGCGCTCGGCACCGCCGTGTTCGCCGTGGTGCTACAGGGCCGGCTGCGCGACGCCGGCCAGGCCGCGGACGCGGTGGCGGACGCGTTCCGTACGACCTTCTGGCTGCCGGTCGCCGCCGTCGCGATCGCCACGGCGCTCGCGCTGTTCCTGCCCGCTCGATCCACCACCCCGGCCCCCGAGGGCCGCAACCGAACGGAGGACCCGTCATGACCACGATCCTGGAGACCCGCCCCGGCACCGGCTTCACCGGCCCCGTACACCGGCCCGGCGACCCCGGCTACGACGCGCGGCGGGCGGCCTTCCGGCCCACCGTCGACTCCCGGCCCGAGCTGATCGTCGAGGCGGCGGACGAGACCGATGTCGCGCTGGCGGTCCGTACCGCCCGCGAGCGTGGCCTCGACCTGGCGGTCCAGGGCACCGGCCACGGCACGCTCGTCCCCTCGCGAGGGCTGCTGCTGCGGACCGGCCTGCTCGACGCCGTCACGATCGATCCGCACCGCGGCACGGCCCGGGTGGGCGCGGGCACCCGGTGGGGGGCGGTCGTCGCGGCCGCGGCCCCGTACGGTCTGGCCCCGGTGTCCGGCACCTCGTTCGACGTGGGCGTCGCCGGCTACACGTTCGGCGGCGGGCTGAGCTGGCGGTCGCGCCGGTGTGGGTACGCGGCCGACAGCCTGGTGCGCGTCAGAGCGGCGACCGCGGACGGCGATGTCGTCGTCGCTTCCCGCGATGAGCATCCCGATCTGTTCTGGGCCTTCCGTGGGGGTGGCGGCGGGTACGCGGTCGCCACGGAGCTGGAGTTCCGGCTGTATCCCACCGGCGGGCTGTTCGGCGGGAGGGCGTACTACCCGATCGAGCGGGCCGCGGCCGTGCTGGCGTTCTACGCCGGCTGGGCGCCGTCCCAGCCGGACGAGCTGACCACCACGGTCGCGCTCGGGCGGGGCCCGAGCGAGCTGGGCCCGGGCCGGCGCGTGGTGATCGTACGGGCCGTCGGCCGCGGTCCCGACGCCGAGCGTGCGCTGGGCGAGCTGTGCCGGGTCGCGGGTCCGGCGCTGGGCGGGGGTTTCGGGGCGATCACGTACGACGATATTCCCGGCATCGGCGACACCCGCCCGATGAGGTTCGAGCGCGTACGCGACGTTCCGGACGGTCTCGTCGACCTAATGATCACGGCGGCGGGGCCGGATGCCCATCCGGAGGCGGCGGCGGAGCTGCGCTTCTGGGGCGGCGCCCTGGCCACGCCGCCGGGGGACGGCGGGGCGATCGGGCACCGCGACGTGCCGTTCTCGGTGATCCTCTCCGGGCCGCCCGCGCACGACGCGGACCTGTCCGGCCACGCCACAGGCGGCGCGTTTCTCAACTTCCTGTACGACACCACCCGCACGCACACCGCGTTCTCGGCCGCGGGCCACGCCCGGCTGCGCCGGGTCAAGCGGGCCTACGACCCCGAGAACGTCTTCGCCACGGGCCACACCGTCACCCCGGCGGAGCGGCCTTGACGGCCGGGCCCCGGGCCGTTTCGCTGTCCGGCGACGGCCCGGGGCGCTTATAGTTCCGCTGGTCCGTGCCCTCGTCATCGCGATCCTGGAGTGTGGAGATGGCCGAGGTGGCGCTGTTCCACCACGCGCTGGGGCTGACCCCCGGCGTCGTGGCGTTCGCCGACGAGCTGCGTAAGGCCGGACATACGGTGCACACCCCGGACCTGTTCGAGGGCCGTACGTTCGACACCATCGAGGACGGGCTCGGCCACGTTCAGGAGGCCGGATTCGGCGAGATGATCGAGCGCGGCGTCCGGGCCGTCGCGGACCTGCCCGCGGATCTCGTGTACGCGGGGTTCTCGCTCGGTGTGCTCCCGGCGCAGCGGCTCGCACAGACCCGGCCGGGCGCCCGCG
Organism: Streptosporangiales bacterium; assembly: GCA_009380095.1. GTDB lineage: Bacteria > Actinomycetota > Actinomycetes > Streptosporangiales > Streptosporangiaceae > WHSL01. The sequence continues at coordinate 7,211 of WHSL01000048.1, forward strand.
GCGCGCTGCTGTTCTACTCGTGCGTGCCGGCCGGCGAGTTCGGCGGATGGCCAGAGGGCGTGCCGGTGCAGGTGCACGGGATGGACGCGGACCCGATCTTCGCCGGCGAGGGCGACCTGGACGCGGCCCGCGCGCTCGTCGCCGAGACGCCCGGCGCCGAGCTGTTCCTGTACCCCGGGGACCGGCACTACTTCGCGGACAGCACGCTGCCGTCGTACGACCCGGACGCCGCGGCCCTGCTCCTCACCCGCGTCCTCGACTTCCTGTCCAGACCCGCCTCCGGTGCCCAGCGCCTTGGGTGACGGCCGATGACCGGCGAGCCGGGTCGCGGGGTGCGCGGGTCGGCGACCGTCGCGGTGGTGCGGTCCCGCTACGTACCCCGGCTGCTGACGGCGTCACTGATCGGCCGGTTGCCGACCGGGATGGCGCCGCTGGCGATCCTGCTCAGCGTCCGCGCCAACGGCGGCGACTATCGCCTGGCCGGTCTGCTCACGGCGCTGTACGCGGGGAGCGCGGCGGTCTGCGGCCCGGTCCTCGGCAGGATCATCGACCGGACGCGGCAGGCGCCCGTACTCCTCATCACCGCCTTCGTCTCGGCCGCCGCGTTCGTCGTGCTCGCCGCGGTGAACCCGGCGCGGGCCGTGCCGGTCGCCGCGGTCGCCGCGATGGTCGCCGGGGCGGCGACCCCGCAGCTGGAACCGTGCCTGCGGGTGCTGTGGGAGCACCTCGTACGCGGCGAGCGCAACATCCGCGCGGCGTTCTCGCTGGACGCGGCCACCCAAGAACTGATCTTCGTATGCGGGCCGCTGATCGTGCTCGCCGCGACGACGATCGCCGACCCTGCGACGGGGCTCGTCACGGCCGCGGCGGCGGGCGTCACCGGTGCGGCGTGGTTCGCCACCGCGCGCCCGGCCCGTACCTGGCGCGGCACGAACACCGAGCGGCACTGGGCGGGCCCGCTGCGCGGCTCGGGGATGCTCCGGCTCTTCGCCGCGCTGATCTGCGTGGGCGCCACGATCGGTGCCTTCACCGTGGGCATCACCGGGTACGCGGAGGCGCAAGGACGGCCCGGCTCCGCCGGGTGGCTGATCGCCCTCAACGCCGCCGGCGCGCTGGCGGGGGGCATCGCGTACACCGCCGCCCCCGCGTCCCGCCGTGAGGACCGCCGCCTGCTCGCCCTTCTCGGGCTGCTCGCGCTGGGCTATCTGCCACTGGTCCTCACCCCGGACGTCCCGCTGATGGCGCCGCTCGCGCTGCTCAGCGGGTGCGCCCTGCCCACCGTGCTGGCCTCGGCCTTCGCGCTCGTCGCGCGGATGGCCCCGGAGGGGACGCTCACCGAGGCGCACGCCTGGATGATCACCTCGTTCGGTGTCGGCAACGCCGTCGGGTCCGCGCTGGCGGGCACCCTGCTCGATCTGGTGTCCGTACCGTCCGCGTTCACGCTCGCCGCCGCCACCGGGTGCCTGGCCGCGGCCCTCGCCCTCCCCCGCCTCCTCCCCACCGACCCCGCATAGGCCCCGCTATCCGCGGTAGACCCCGGCGAGGGCGGCGAACGCGGCCTTGGGCTCCCAGGGCATGCCGGGGTAGGCGTCTCCGTCTCGGCCCTCCAGGACTTTGACGATGCCAGGGCTGGCGAGGTCGAGGTCGTCGCGGGGGTCGCCGTCGGGCCGGTACGGGAAGCCGTCCAGCGCGAACATGAACACGAATGCACTGTCGGCGCCCGCGCCGTCGAAGACCTCCAGCAGCTCCCGCAGGTATGCGGCCTGACCTGCCTCGTCCCGCACATACTCCCCGTTCAGCCGGAGCGGCTCGCCGGTGCCCTCGTCGTACTCGACGATCTCCATACAGCGCGCGCCCCGGTCGCCCGCGCCACGGTAGGCGGACGTGCCGAACTCGGTGATCGCGACCGGCTTCCCCTGCGCGACAAGCGTGCGGACGCCCTCCTCGAACCGATCGGCGACCTCCGCCGACCGGTAGAGGTCCACGCCCACGAAGTCGAACGGAGCCCAGTCGACGCGCTCGAGCGGGATGGCGGCGTAGGTGACCTTGCCGCCGAACCGCTCGCGGACGACGGCCACCGCCTCGCCGAGGAAGTCGTTGACCCGCGCGCTGACCTCGGCGACCCGCTCGCCCAGGCGGTCCCGATCGCTTAGCAGCAGCTCGAGCCGCCGGTCGACGGAGTCACCGGGCAGGAACCCGGGGTTCATCAGGCTCAGCTCGGCTCCGGCCACGAACACGACCTCCGCCCCGCGTCGCCGGAGCCGCTCCGCGCGCGGGGCGCAGTCGGCGAACAGCGTGAGCATCTCGTCGGTGCCCAGCTCGAGCGGGTACGGCGAGAACCAGACCTCCAGGCCGAGATCGGCGGCGAACGTCGCGGCCAGCTCCAGCCGCTCCACGTCGCCGCCGGTGATCCGTACGGCGGTGCAGTGCAGGTCATCGCGGATGATGCTCAGCTCGCGCTTGACCACGTCCGGGTCGAAACGCTCGCGGGAGAGCCGGCCATCGCGCTTGAAGCCGGTGTCGTAGGTGATCCCCTTGGCACGCATCGGTTCGGTCCTTCCTGTCCGGGGACTTGGGAGACCGAGACTAAACACGAAACTTGCGTACACGCAAGTTTGCGTACACGCACCCCAGCTGAGATGCTGTGCCCGTGACGACACGACGTGCGGGGCTGCGTGAGCGAAAGAAGCAGGCCACCCGCGAGGCGCTGCGCGAGGCGGCGCTGAAGCTGGCCCTGGAGCACGGGCCGGACAACGTCCGCGTCGACGACATCGCGGAGGCCGCCGGGGTCTCGCCGCGGACCTACAACAACTACTTTTCCAGCCGCGAGCAGGCCATCGTCGCCGCCGTCACCGCCGAACGAGAGGCCCGGGTCGCCGCGGCCGTAGCCGCACGCCCCGCCCACGACACCCTCGCCAAGGCCGTGATCGAAGCGGTCGTCGAGCAGTACACCGACCAGGACGACCCCGGCCCGGACGCGCTCCTACTGATCACCACCCGCACCTCACTGCGCGAGGTCTTCATCGACAGCGCCACCGCCATCGAACACCCCCTCACCGACGCGATCGCCGACCGCCTCGGCGATCCCCCCGACAACACCGACCGCCACACGGCCCGCGTACTCGCCGCGAGCGTCGCCGCCGCAGTCCGCATCGCCCTCGAACAATGGGTCCAACCCGCCACCATCCCCTCCACGACCGGCGCCCCCTCCACGACCGCCGGCCCCCCCACGACCGCCGACTCCCCCACGACCGGCCGCCTCGTCGTACTGTCCGGCTCCCTCCCCGACCTGCTCCGCAAGGCCCTGGCCCCCCTCACCCCCGCCCTCGATGCCGCCGAACACCACCAACGCTGACGACACGCGCCCCCACGCCTCCGACCTCGCCGAGAACCGTGTTCTCAGCACTCTCCCGGTGCTGCTAGCCTTTTCCCTGTCGTGAGCGCGAAACCGCGACCCACGCCACCCACCAAGCGCCATTAGCTCAATTGGCAGAGCAGCGGACTCTTAATCCGCGGGTTCGGGGTTCGAGTCCCTGATGGCGCACTCCAGCCCAGGTCTGCGACCTGGGCTTTCGTGTTTCCCGCCCTCGTGGAGCATCGCCCCACGAGGGCGGCGGGACCGGGCCGGTCGACACTCTCTGTCGGCATTGAGATCACGGCCCGGGTGCCAGCGCTTGAAAGGCCGCCGGTTTCTCACGGGCGAGTCTCGGTGAAGTCCACGTCCTTCGTCTCCGGGCCCATCGCCGCGCCGATGGTGCCGAGAATCGCACCGATGGCGAGCAGGATCGGTGCCGCCGGCAGGTTCGGGATCAGGTCGCCGAGGCCGGCGAGGTAGAACGCGTAGAACGACGGGATCACCACCGACACGCTGAACCCGATCCCGAACCCGGAGGCGCGGACGTCGGTGCGGAAGCGCTCGTTGATGTAGGCCAGGATCACCCCCCACGGCGCGGTGACGATGATCGAGAACGCGCACACCACGAGCACGATCATGGGCAGCGGCAGATCCTTGCCGTTCACCAGGACGCTGAGGAGGGCCGTTCCCGCGACCACGATGCCGATCCCGGCGGCGATGAAGAACCTGCGGCGGCCGAAGCGCTGGCCGAGCACGCCGGATCCGATGTAGCTCGCGACCAGGCACGCGTAGGCGATCAGCAGCGTGACGTTCAGCTCGGTGTCGGAAAGCCCGACGAGGTCGGGTAGCACGATGGTCGGCAGGTACAGGGTCACCAGGTTCTGCGTGAGCCAGAAGCCCGTCATCATCGTGAAGACCTGCACGAAGGTGCGCCCGGTCTTGCCCCGGAGCAGTTCGCGCAACGGGGCCGAAGCCTTCTCGGACTTGCTGGCGGCGCCGGCCGAGGCCTCCCAGATCTCCGACTCCGAGACCTTGTGCTTGTAGTAGAAGAAGAGCAGGAACGCCAGCAGCGCGCCGATGACGAACGGGATCCGCCAGCCCCACACCGCGTACGGCGAGTCCGGACCGGCGAGCGGGAAGATCGCGAGCGCCGCCAGTGCGCACAGGTTGATCGCGATGTAGGCGAGCGGGAACGCCGCGAGGATGATCCCGCCGAGTAGCCCGCGCTTGTGCTTGGGCGAGTACTCCATCGCCAGCGGGAGCGCGCCGGTGTACCCGCCGCCGAGGCAGATGCCGTCGAGGAAGCGCAGCGCGATGAGGATCCAGAACGACGCGAGCCCGAGCGTGGCATAGCCCGGTACGAGCGCGATCGCCAGCGTGAGGATGCCGAACCCGGCGACCGAGATCATCGTCGATCGCTTCCTGCCGAGCCGGTCGGCCACCACGCCGAAGATGATCGCCCCGATCGGACGCCCGATCAGCGTCGTGGCGAAGACCAGCGACGTGAGGATCGCCTCGACGCCGGGTGACAGGTTCGAGGGGCGGAAGTACACCAAGGCCGGGGTCAGCACGACCGTCGGCAGGTAGATGTCGAACATGTCGACGAACTCGGCGAAGAACGCGCCGATGGCCGACGAGCGCCGCTTGGCGGCCCTCGGGTCGCTGCTGCCGGACAGGCCGGATGCGACCGTTCGGGGGGAACGTGCCATGAGGGGACCCCATCCTCGTCAGGGTTGCGCCAGGTCGTAAGGCCCATGCATGATGTCTGCGTGTCTGCTTGTCAGACAATCGGGAATCTAGAGTCGGCTGCGGGTCGCGTCAAGCGCAGGCGACCGGAGAACGTGATCGGGAGGCACGCATGGCGCTCACGTACGACGACGTGCGGGAGGCGGTGCACGGCGGGCTGCTGGACGGGCTCCCGCCGGGACCGCCGTGGTCGGTGCTGCTGGAGATCGGCGAGCTGCGCGTCGTGGTGCGCGCGGACGGCGGCGACCTCACCATCGCCGACGGTGGGGAGTGGGATTTCGGGTTCGCCATCTCCGCCGCCGAATGGGCGGAGTTCTGCGCGGTGCCGCCGCCGCGGGGATGCACGTCCGCGCAGGCGCTCGTCGCCACCCGCGGCGACGCCCGGGTGACCGGCCGGCGCGAGGTCTGGGCCCGTGCCGCGGGCGCGCTCGACCGCATCATCGACGCGATCCGCGTACGGGTCGGCGACCCGCAACCCGCCCGCCCGGACCCGCCGCAGGCTCCCGAGGGGCTGAGCCCGATCGAGGGACGCTACCTGCACGTCGACGTCCAGGGCGAGCGGCGGCGGATCTACTTCGAGCAGGCGGGCGGCGGCCTGCCGCTGGTGTGCCTGCACACGGCCGGCGCGGACTCCCGGCAGTTCCGGCACCTGCTCGAGGATCCCCGGATCACCGATCACCACCGCGTCATCGCGTTCGACATGCCGTGGCACGGCCGGTCCGACCCGCCCGACGACTGGCGGAGCCGCCGTTACGCGCTGGACACCGAGACGTACGCCGCCACGGTGCTCGCCGTCATCGACGCCCTCGGGCTCGCACGCCCGGTGCTGCTCGGCTGCTCGATGGGCGGGTCGATCGCGCTGTATCTGGCGAGCCGGCACGGCGAGCGGTTCTCCGGTGTCTGCGCGCTCGAGGGCGGGCTCGGCAACCCGGGGCGGTTCGTGGAGTGGACGAACCGCGCCGACGTCGACCACTCCGCGTTCCTGGTGAGCTGGGTCGGCGGGCTGATCGCGCCCACCAGCCCCGCCGCGACGCGCGCCGCGACGCTGTGGGGGTACGCCCAGTCCGGCCCCGGCGTCTACCAGGGCGACACCTACTTCTACTCGGTCGACCTGCCCCGGCACACCGAGGATCTGGCACCGGCCGGCTGCCCGCTGATCGTCTTCAGCGGCGAGTACGACTACTCCGCCACCACGGAGGCCAGCCGTTCCGCGGCGCGACAACTGGGCGGCCGCCTCGTCGAGATGCAGGGGCGCGGGCATTTCCCGATGTCCGAGGACCCGGAGGGGCTCGCCGAGCACCTGCTGCCGGTGCTGGCCGAGCTCAGGGAGAAGGCAAGTTGACCACCAGGAGGTGCGGCGTGGAGAACGGCCACCGCGAAGTGCTTGCCGTGCGCTACGGCACGCGAACCACAACGAAGGCCGAGAACTTCCTGAACTGGCACGTCTACGGAGAACCGGACGAAGCGATCCCCATGGACTACTTCTTCTGGGTCTACCGGGACGGGACCCGGACCGTGGTGATCGACTGCGGGTTCGCGCCGGACGTCGGCCGCAGGCGCGGGCGCACCGTGCTCATCGACCCCGTGGACGGGCTCACCGCCCTCGGCATCGACCCCGCCGAGGTCGCACAGCTCGTCGTCAGCCACGCCCACTACGACCACATCGGACGCCTGGACAGGTTCGCCGGGGCCGAGATCGTAATGACCCGCAGGGAGCTCGAGTTCTGGACCGGGCCGTACGCGAAACGCACGCTGTTCGCGCAGCCCACCGAGGCCACGGAGATCGCGGCGCTCGAACGGGCCCGGGACCAGGGCCGGATCACGACGTTCGACGGCGAGGCCGACCTCGGTGGCGGGCTGCGGCTCGTCGAGGTCGGCGGCCACACGCCGGGCCAGCTCATCGCGCTCGCCGAGGTCGACGACGCCGATGACCCCGCGGGCGAGCCCGGCACCGCCGTACTGGCGACCGACGCCCTGCACTTCTATGAGGAGGCCGAGGCCGACCGCCCCTTCTCCGTGGTCGCCGACCTCCAGGCGATGTATGCGGGTCTCGACACCCTCAACGAGTTGGCACGCAGGCCCGGTCACGCGCTCGTCGCGGGTCACGACGCCGCCGTCGGCGAGCGGTTCCCCCGGCGTGCGAGCGGAACCGGGATGGACGAACTCGTCGTACGCATCGGCGGCGCCGACGTCCACCGCGCGGGGGTGGCGCGATGAACGGCAAGGAGACGCCGGTCGGGTTCATCGGGCTCGGCAACATGGGCGGCCGGATGACCCGCAGGCTCGTCGAGGCCGGTCACACCGTCGTGGGCCACGACCCCGCGCCCGGCCGTGCCGAGGACGCGGGCGCGGAGCCGGTGACGAGCCCCGCCGAGGTTGCCCGCCGCTGCCCGGTCGTACTGCTGTCCCTGCCGGACAGCGGCATGGTCGAGCAGGTCATGCGCGGCGAGGACGGTGTGCTCGCCGGCGCGGCACCACCCGAGGGCGCCGCCACGGTGGTCGACCTGTCCACCGCGTCACCCGAGTCCACGGTCGCGCTGGCCGAGGAGGCCGCCGGCCGTGGAGTGACGTTCCTCGACGCCGGGATCTCCGGCGGCGCGGCCGCGGCGGAGCGAGGCACGCTGACCGTCATGGCTGGCGGCGGCGCGGACGCGATCGACAAGATCCGCCCCGTGCTGGCGCCGTTCGCCGCGACCGTGCACCACCTCGGCCCCACCGGGGCCGGACACACCGCCAAGCTGCTCAACAACTTCCTGAACGCGGTGACCCTCGCGGCCACGGCCGAGGTGATGGTCGCGGGGCGGCAGGCCGGTCTGGACCTGCGCACCCTGCTCGCCGCGATCAACGGCGGCAGCGGGCAGTCCTTCGCGTCCACCAACCGGTTCCCGCGCATCGTCGAGGGCGACTACCTGGAGGGCGGGCTCACCGGCGAGCTGATGACCAAGGACATCCGGCTGTACGTCGAGCTGGTGGCGCGGCTCGGCGTGCCGTCGCTCAACGCCACGGGCCCGCTCGCGAGCTTCGGCGCGGCGGCCCACCTCGGCTACGGCCACCAGATCTCCAACCGCGTCGTCGACGCCATCGGCGACCTCGCGGGCGGCGTACGGATTCAGCAACCGACGAAGGAGGCGTAAGGCGTGCAGATCGTCCATGGCCGGGCGGGAAGGCCCGTTGAACAGCGGGGCGCGACGTTCACCGGCGTGGTGTGGGGCGACCCCGTGTTGCCGTCCACCGACGGGACCACGGTCAACTCCGTGACCTTCACGCCGGGCGCGCGTACGTACTGGCATCACCACGAGCGTGGCCAGCTGCTGGTGGTCACCGCCGGTTCCGGCTGGGTGTGCCCGCATGGCGAGGAACCGCAGCCGATCACGGTCGGCGACGTGGTGTGGGTCCCCCCGGGCGAGCGGCACTGGCACGGCGCCGGGCGCGACTCGATCATGACGCACCTCGCGACCTCGCTGGGGACCACGACGTGGCTGGAGGAAGTGGCCGAGGCGGAGTACGCGGCCATCGACGCGGGAGGGGCGGTCAAGTGAGCGACGATTCGTGGGAGCAGGGACTTCGAGTCCGGAAGGAGGTGCTCGGCGAGGCGCATGTCGAGCGCTCGCTGGCCAATGTGAGCGAGTTCTCCCGGCCGGTGCAGGAGTACGTCACCAGCTCCTGTTGGGGCGACGTGTGGACGCGACCCGGGCTGGACCGGCGCACCCGTAGCCTGCTGAACCTGGGGATGCTGACCGCCCTGAACAGGATGCACGAGTTCGCCGTGCACGTGCGGGGCGCGGTGACGAACGGGTGCACCGAGCAGGAGATCCAGGAGACGCTGCTGCAGACCGCCGCGTACTGCGGCGCTCCGGCCGCGCTGGAGTCGTTCCGCGTCGCCGAGCGGGTGCTCGGCGAGCTGCGTGCCGAGAAGGGCGAGGCGGGGTCATGAGCGCCCCTCTCGACGGCCACGTGGTGGGTGTCGTCGGGCTCGGCAACATGGGCACGCCGATGTCGGCCAATCTCGTGGCGGCGGGCGCCACCGTACGGGCGTTCGACATCGCGGCCGAGGCGCGCGAGAGGTTCGCCGCCGCCGTGCCCGGAGCCGAGATCGTCGGCTCGACGGAGGAGACCGCGGCGGGCGCAGAGGCCGTGCTGCTGAGCCTGCCGAACTCGGACGTCGTGGAGTCGGTGATCGGAGGGGGCCTGGCGGACGCGCTCGAACCCGGCGCCGTCCTGGTGGACATGAGCTCGTCGGAGCCGCCGCGTACGGTGGCGCTCGCGGAGCGCCTCGCCGCCGACGGCAAGGTGCTGATCGACGCACCGGTCTCCGGCGGCGTCTCCGGTGCCCGCGCGGCCACGCTGGCCGTGATGGCCGGCGGCCCCGAGGAGACCGTCGCGAAGGTCCGGCCGCTGCTGGCGGCGCTGGGCCGGCCACGGCACGTGGGCGCCGTCGGCGCGGGGCACGCGCTGAAGGCGCTGAACAACCTCATGTCCGCGGCGCACCTGGTCGCGAGCTCGGAGGCGATGCTCATCGGCCGGCGGTTCGGGCTCCACCCCGAGGTCATGCTCGACGTCGTCAGAGTACTGAGGAGGACCCCCGTGGCACTGACCGACGAACAGCAGGCGATCAAGGACGAGTTCGTACGCGTGCGCGGCAAGTGGGGCGAGGAGTGGCAGCACATTCTGGAGCTGGACCCCGCGTTCCTGCGCGCGTACCTGAACTTCTCGGCCGTGCCGTGGCGCCGCGAGCCGGGCGCGCTCGAGCCCAAGGTCCGGGAGCTCATCTACATCACGGTCGACGCGTCGGCCACCCACATGTACACGCGGGGCCTCCGCAAGCACATCGCCGCGGCCCTCGGCCATGGCGCGAGGCCCGCTGAGATCATGGAGGTCCTCGAGCTGACGAGCACGCTCGGCATCCACACGTGCAACATCGGGGTGCCGCTGCTGATCGAGGTCCTCGACGAGGAGGGGCTGCGGGACGGGCCGGCCGAGCTCACCGAGCACCAGGAGAAGCTGAAGGCGCGGTTCACCGAGACCCGGGGCTACTGGCACTCGTTCTGGGACGGCCTGCTCGAGCTGGATCCGGAGTTGTTCGAGGCGTACCTGGAGTTCTCGGCGGTGCCCTGGCGCACCGGCACGCTGGAGCCGAAGATCAAGGAGCTGGTCTACTGCGCCTTCGACGCGGCGGCGACGCACCTCTACGTGCCCGGCCTGAAGCAGCACCTGCGCAACGCCGTACGGCTCGGCGCCACGGTCCCCGAGATCATGGAGGTCTTCGAGATCGCGAGCGTCATCGGCGTGCACGCGGCGACCACCGCGGCCCCGATCCTCGCCGAGCTGTCCGGTCGCGAAGGCCGGCCGTGAGCGCCCGGATCGTGCACACGCGCATGGATAATGGACGGCGTGACGACGTCGGTGTGGGGACCTGATCCGCTGACCCGCGTCGCGGCGCCGCTACGGGAGCAGGTGACGGAGCGCGTCCGGAACGCGATCCTCGACGCGAGGCTACGCCCCGGCGACCGGTTGATCGAACGTGAGCTCGTCGAGAACCTCAGGGTCTCGCGGGCCACCGTCCGCGAGGTCATCCGGGAGCTCGAGGCCGAAGGGCTGGTCACCGTCGTTCCCCAGCGCGGAGCCCAGGTGACCAGGCTCTCGGCCGCCGACGCCGCCGACATCTACGAGATGCGCGCCACGCTCGAGGCGCTCGCCGTACGCCGGTTCGTCCAGCGCGCCGACGAAGACCAGGTCCGCCGGCTGCGTGCCGCCGTCGAGGAGATCAAGCGCACCAGCAGGCGGGCCAAGGGCGGCGACAGCCACGACCAGCTCGTGGCCAAGGACCGTTTCTACGACGTGCTGTTCGAGGGTTCGGCCAGCTTGCCGCTGCAACAGACACTGAACACCCTGCAGGCCCGTGTCCGACTGTTGCGGGCCACGTCGCTGTCGGTGCCCGGCCGCCCCAAGGAAGCGGCCAAGGAACTGCTCGCGGTCGTCGAGGCTGTCGAGGCCAGGGACGCCGAACGAGCCGCGGAGGCCTGCGTCCTGCACATCCGCAACGCCTCGGCCGCCGCCACCACCCAGCTCGGCCCGTGAGTGCGTAGCGGGCCCACTCGTCGCCGGGGCGGCGTTGGGTTACCGCACCGTGGCGCCGGCGGTGTTCCGGGGTGTCCGGCCGATGCCGATCGAACGCGTTCCCGATCCGGTGGCGGGTCCCGGCGACATCGTCCTTGACGTCCGGGCCTGCGGCGTCTGCGGCTCCGACCTGCATGCGTACGCGTCGGGGAAGTTCGCGGGCGGTGACGGGCCGATCATGGGCCACGAGTTCGCCGGCGAGGTGCGGGCCGTGGGAGCCCGCGTCGGGGACTGTGCCAGGCCACCGACATAAGCGGACCGTTCCGCGCAGATCCGGACACGGCGCTGGTATGGCGGTCAAGGTTCGCTCAGGGCAGCAGTGCCAGCTTGCCCACGGTGGCCAGCGCCTCCAGTTCCGTGAGTGCTTTCGGCCCCTCGGCCAACTCATGGATGGTGGGCCGGCCGGGGCCGAGCACTCCGGCCGCGAGGAGCCCGAACATCTCCCCCATGACCTCGCCGAAGATCTGCGGTGCGGTCCGGATCAGGATGCCGATGTTCAGGCCGATGAGGTGGATCTGGTGCTTGTAGACCAGCTCCCAGTTGGTGATCGCGGCTTCCCCGCCGGCCAGGCCATAGACGACGACCCGGCCGGTGACCCGCTTGGCCGCGGCCAAGCTGGCGTCGAGGGTGGCGCCGCCGGCCGACTCCAGCACCAGGTCGGCGCCTTCGCCGCCGGTCAGTCGCAGGACCTCGGCGGCGAGGTCGGCGCCGCGGGAGTCGATGACGTGGTCGGCGCCCAGCGCCCGGACCGCCTCGTGCTTGGCCGGCGAGGCCGTGGCGATCACCGTCGCGCCGTAGTGCTTGGCCATCTTCACCGCGGCCTGGCCGGTCCCGCCGGCCGCGGCGTGGATCAGCACGGTCTGCCCAGCGGCGACGCGGCCCAGCGGCTTGAGCGCCGCCAGCGCGGTCGGCCAGTTCACGACCAGGCCCAGTGCCTGCTCGTCGGCCCAGCCCGCCGGCACGGGGACCGCGGCGGCCGGGGGCAGCACCATGTACTCGGCGAAGGCGCCGCCGTTGATGTCGACGCCGGTGACGTGGGCGCCGGGCTCCAGGCCGGTCACCCCCTCGCCGACGGCGGTGACCTCACCGGCGCCCTCGATGCCCGCCAGATACGGCGGCCGCGGGCCGCCCGCGAACGCGCCGCGCGCCTGCGAGATGTCCACGAAGTTGACGCCGGCGGCGGCGACCCGGATCAGGACCTCGCCGGGCCTGGGCTCGGTCCGGTGCGTCGGTGATCAAGTACAGGTCCTGCGGGCCGTTCAGCGACGTCTGCCGCAGGGCGCGCATGGTGGAGGGAATGTTCATGACGACCGGCTTCCAACGACAAACAAGTACGGAAACGCATCCCGATGGCCACTCGCGGCAGGCCGCGCACGTTCGACCCGGCCACCGCCCTGCGCCAGGCGCTGGACGTGTTCTGGGAACGGGGCTACGAGGGCACCTCGCTCAACGATCTGGCCCAGGCCATGGGCATCGCCTCGGCCAGCATCTACGCCTGCTTCGGCAGCAAGGAGGACCTGTTCCGCAAGGTCATGGCCCTCTACGGCATGACCTCAGGCGAGCCGCCCAGGCGCGCGCTGCGCGAACAACCGACCACGCGCGCCGCGATCCACGCCATGCTGCGTGCCACCGCCGACGAGATCACCCGCTCCGACGCCCCGCACTACTGCATGCTCATCCTCGCCGCGCCGACCGGCGCCGTGGAGAACCACGCGGTCCGCGAGTTCCTGGCCGGCCTCCGGCACGGACAGCTCACCGCCATCAGAGACCGACTCGCCCGCGGCGTCACCGACGGCGATCTCACCGCGCCGCCCGCCGGCCTCGACGCCATCGCCCGCTACTACGCCACCGTGGTGCAAGGCCTCTCCGTACAGGCCCGCGACGGCGCCGGCCGCGCCGAGTTGGAAGCGGTCATCACCTGCGCGATGGCCGCCTGGGACACGCTCGCGTCCACGCCGCGGGTGGATACACCGGAGTGATCTCGCTCATCGAGGGTGAGCCGCAGTGCCCGGGCAAGCGCGGCGCGCCCGGGACACGTATGCCGAGACCATCGCCCTACTCAACTCTCACCGCTGAGCCGGGCCCGGTCAGACGCTGAGTGGAACCATGTGGACCTCGTCGGCGCGATGGCCCGCCCGCTCGTGGACGCGCTGCACCGCCTCCGCGGACGGCGCCTCGGACAGGCAGTAGACCATGCCCGACTCGGGATCCGCCCAGGCGTGCTCGAAGGTCACGCCCTCCTCGTCCTGGATCGCCACATCGGCGTCGTGCGCCTGCTGGAGCTGCTCGGCGGTGATGTCCCTGAATCCGCTGTGTACGTCCATGAATTTCGCCATGGCGCATGCCTCCCCCGTGAGGCACCCGCAGAAGGGGATCAGCACGCAAAAACTGGGCAAACACCGACAAGACGGACTTGCCGCGGCTCTTGACCGACCGGTCAACTATGGACCACGCTCGGGGGGTGCCACGGACGAGCGACGCGCGGGAGCGGTTGGTGAGGTGTGCCGCGCGACTGTTCCTGACGCGTAGCTACCGGTCGGTGGGGGTCGAGGAGCTGTGCGCGGCCGCCGATGTGCGCCGGGGCAGTTTCTACTACTTCTTCCCGGCCAAGTCCGACCTGGCCAAGGCGGTCATCGACCGGCACGCCGGCGCTCTGTGGGCGCGGCTCGACCAAGCCGCCGTCGCCGTACCGGCCGGCGGGGCCGAGGTGGCCGGCGGGGCCGAGGTGGCGGCGCGGCTGCATGCGATGGCCGACGCGGTCGGCGAGATCCAGACGGGATTCGAGACCCGGTTCGGGCGCGTCGTCGGGTGCCCGTTCGGGAACCTGGCCGCCGAGCTGGCGACCACCGACGACGCTCTGCGCGCGCACCTGGCCGCGGTGTTCGCCGAGTGGGAGCGTCGGCTCGCGGAGCTGTGCCGCGCGGCGGCCGACCAGGGCGCGCTGCGGGACGGCATCGACCCGGGCCTCCTGGCGAAGTCGCTGGTAGCCCAGTTCCAGGGGATGATCCTGCTGGCGAAGACGGGCCGGTCCGCGGCATCCGAGATCTCTCAGGCGCTCCATCAGGTGATCGCCGCCAGTCTCCGGGAGGGTGTATGACCGCATCCGTCGACTTCCATTTCGACCCGATGTGCCCGTTCGCCTACGCGACATCGGTCTGGGTGCGTGAGGTCCGCGCCCGGCTCGGAACCGAGGTGAACTGGCGGTTCTTCAGCTTGGAGGAGATCAACCGCGCCGAGGGCAAGAAGCACCCGTGGGAGCGGCCGTGGTCCTACGGCTGGTCGCTGATGCGGATCGGCGCGCTGCTGCGGCGCCGTGACATGGCGGCGCTCGACGCGTGGTACGAGCGGATCGGCGCCGAGCTGCACGTACGCGGCGGCAAGCCGCACGATCCGGACGTCGCGCGGCGGCTGCTCGACGAGCTCGGCTTCGGCGCCGCGACGCTGGACGAGGCCCTGGCCGACGACGGCACCCACGACGACGTACGGGCCGATCACCAGCGGGTGGTGGACGCCGGCGGCTTCGGCGTGCCCACGCTGTTCTTCCCCGACGGCCAGCGCCTGTTCGGGCCGGTGCTGGTCGACCCGCCCACCGGCGACCGCGCCGTACGGCTCTGGGAGGTCGTCACCGGGATGCTGGAGTTCCCCGACCTGTACGAGATCCAGCGGCCCAAGGGCGCCGCGGAGCAGGAGCGGATCCATCGGGCGCTCCAGCCGTACCTCGCCGGCCGCGACTGGGTCAGCATCAACCGCGGCGAAGTGATCGAGTTCCGCGACGAGTCCCGGACGGGCGGTGCGGCATGACCACGGACCTGGACAGGAAGCAGGTGACCGGTGCGCTCGCCGGCGAGTGGGAGGCTCTCGACCGGCTGCTCAGCGCTCTGTCCCCCGAGGACTGGAGCCGGCCGTCCTGCCTGCCCGGCTGGCGGGTGACCGACATCGTGGCCCACCTGATCGGGACCGAGTCGACGCTCGCCGGTGAGCCGGTCCCCGAGACCGGCGTCGACGTCACGGCGCTCCCCCACGTGCACAACGACATCGCCGCCCGCAACGAGCGGTGGGTCACGGCCCTGCGCGGGGAGACGCCCGCCGCGATGCTGGCCCGGTTCCGCGACATCACCTCCCGGCGTGCCGAGGCGCTGGCCCAGATGTCCGACGCGGACTTCGCCGCGCCGGCCCGGACCCCCGCCGGCCAGGCCACCTACGGACGGTTCATGCAGATCAGGATCTACGACTGCTGGATGCACGAACAGGACATCCGCGCGACCCTCGGGACGCCCGGCAACGATGACGGCCCGGCCGCCGAGGCCGCCCTCGACGAGGCGGCGCTCGCCATGGGCTACGTCATCGGCAAACGCGCCGGCGCCCCCGACGGCAGCACCGTGCTCATCGACCTCGCCGGACCCGTCCGGCGGAGCCTCACCGTCAAGGTCGACGGCCGCGCACGGCTGGTGGCCTCCGGCGGGGAACCGCCGACCACGACGCTGCACCTGCCCTCGACGCTGTTCATGCGGCTGTGCGGCGGCCGGCCCACCACCCACGCCCCCGTCCAGGTCGACGGCGACCAGGAACTCGGCCGAAGGGTCCTCGACAACCTGGCCTTCACCATCTGAACCCCGCGCTCGGCGCGATCGCGTCACTTATCCTCGGGGCGTGCGACTCGACCTTTTCACCATCGTCGTGGACGACTACGACGCGGCCATCGGGTTCTTCGTCGATGTGCTCGGGTTCGAGCTCGTCGAGGACTCTCCGGCGGAGACGAACGACGGTCGCCCCAAGCGGTGGGTGGTCGTTCGGCCGCCCGAGGCCGAGACGGGCGTTCTGCTCGCCCGGGCGGACGGGGAACGCCAGGCCCGGGTCGTCGGGGACCAGGTCGCCGGCCGGGTCGGGTTCTTCCTGCATGTGGACGACTTCACCGGCGAGTACGCGCGGTTGGTGGCGGCGGGTGTCGAGTTCGTGGGCCCGCCGCGTACGGAGCCGTACGGGCAGGTCGCCGTGTTCCTCGACGTCGCCGGAAACCGCTGGGATCTCCTCGGCCCGGCCCCCGCCACCTCCGGCACCGGCTGACCGGCCCGGGCATCGTCAGCGGACGACGTCGAAGACGTTCATCTGCAGGCCGTTGGAGTACGCCTCGTGCTCGACGAGCTTCAGCTTCTGGGCGTCCTTGTCCGTCTCGCTGAACAGCCGCTTGCCCGCGCCGAGCAGGAGCGGGAAGACCAGCAGGTGGTAACGGTCGATGAGGCCGGCGTCGGAGAGGTTCCGGTTGAGGTTGGCGCTGCCGTGGATGATGATCGGGCCGCCCTCGGTCTTCTTGAGCGAGACGAAAGCGGTGCTGATCAGGGTGCGCATCTCGGTTCTCCTAGGTATCTCGTAGTCACCGGTCATCCTCGACTGACAGACCACGGAGCGCGAAAAACTCATGGGAGATCAAGCGCGGACGGCCGGTGGCGCTTCGCGATTCCTGACCGGCCTGGTCACCTGCTTCGCCACGCACGGCGGCATGCCCGCCGTCGCGGCCGACGCCTGGCGCCGGTAGACGCTGGGCGGCACACCGACCAACTCGGTGAAGCGCGTGCTGAACGTGCCCAGCGACGAACAGCCGACCGCGAAGCAGACCTCCGTGACGCTGAGATCACCGCGGCGCAACAGCGCCATCGCCCGCTCGATCCGCCGCGTCATCAGATAGCTGTACGGCGACTCGCCGAACGCCCGCCGGAACTCGCGGCTCAGGTGCCCCGCCGACATGTGCACGCCCCGCGCCAGCGCCTCCACGTCCAGCGGCTGCGCGTGCTCCCGGTCGATCCGGTCGCGGACACGGCGCAACAGCGCCAGGTCACGCAGGCGCTGCGCCGTGATGGGGCTGCTGGTCACAATCGGAATCCTACGCCGCGCCGGCCCATGCCGAGCCTCGGACCCGCGCGGGGGCGGATCCGTCGCCCTCGCACGGGTGTCGTCCGCACTCGAGGCCTGGGGAGGGGAGAGGCCCTGGATGCGGTCGAGGAGGTGGCCGGCCCACGTGCCCCCGGATCGAGCGCGGCCACCGAGGTCTCCACTGTAGAGCGCAGCTCTGGTTCAGAGAGGCCACTTCGTGGACAACATCGAATTCCGAGGTTCATTCACGGGGTGGCAGGGGTCTACGCGGAGCCACAGTTGGGGCCGCTGTCCCCGCCGGTACGGGCCTGCTCGTGGGCTCCGCGGCCGGGCCGTACGGGCCTGCGAGATCCATGCATGTTCGCCTCCAGGTCTCACCTGGGCGCGGACGCGGGCCTGCCAGCCCGACCCGGAAGCGCGCCATCACGATCGGTCTCGCCCCACGCTCCGCCCCGGCGACGGGGCCGGTCAAGACGTGGGCGCCCGTTGTCACGCACCGGTCACCGGAGTGTGCTGGCGGGACGCCGCCACCTCGGCGCGCCGTACGGCGCCCGGGATCGCTCGGGGCGGCCACCACCTCCACGGTGGCGGCCGCCCCGCCCCCCTAGGATCCTTGAACGCGGACGCGCACCAGAGGCAGGTCTCGGCGATGAGACCCATCCCCTGCGGCAAGGACCCTTCCCCCCACGCCGGGTCGTCGCTGTGAAGCGACCACGTCCACACTCTCAGTGATAACGACTGCGCACCGCGTGACGGGACAAGGTCGCGTTGAACGGTTCCCCTGGGGCGCTCACCGGCACCCGCGCGGTCCGTTCACCACCAGCGCCGCAGGCCCGGGCCGACACCGAAGCCGGGCAGAGGCCCGAACGGATGGTGACCCGTCCTCCGCGTACGGAGCACATAGGTGATCCCTCCGAGCAGCACGAGGAGCGTGGCCGACAGCGGGAGCCAGCCGGGGATGCCACCCGGCTCCGGAGGCGGCGGCGGGGTCCGTACGGGTACCGACGCCCCCACCCACACCCGCTTCCCGTCCGGGTCGGCGGCCTGCCCGCCGACCGCGCTGCCGATCCGGCCGGTCAGCCCGGGGGCCTCGCGCCGCAGCGCCTGGGCGTCCATGCGGCGGAACCGCACCGTGGACCAGTTGACGCCGCCGTAGAAGTACGTCCGCGGGAACGTGATGAAGCCCTGCCGGATCTGGTGGGTGACCTTGAACTCGCCCTTTTCGAGCGACTCCATGAACGCGTCGAACGTGTCGCCCGGCTTCCAGTCGCCCTTGTACTCCCAGCGGGAGATGTCGCCGCTGTCGATCAGGGTGCCATATCCGGTGGGGTTCTTCTGGGCGCGCTGCCGGTACCACTCGGCCGCCACCCGGCTCATGAAGACGCGGCGCAGCTCGGCGTACTCCGGCGCCTCGTTCACCGCGCGCTCCAGCTTCGGAATGATCATGTCGCGGTAGAGCATCTCGTTGAACCGCGCCATCCCCGGGGCCTCTTCACGGCACTCGTTCCGGTCGTCCGCCTTCTCCGCGCCGGGCTTGGAGTCGGCGTAGTCGGCCTCGCTCAGCACGGTGAGCGGCGCGTCGGCGATGAAGAGCTCGCCGCCGGAGTCGTACACGCTCGCCTGACCGGGGACGATCCAGGTCCGGAAGGAGAAGCACTTCCCCGCGATGTGGTCCCAGAACTTCTTCCCGGTCTTGGTGTCCGGATGGATCAGCTCGCCGACCGACTTCTTCAGCCGCAGGTCGGATTCGAGCAGCACACGCCCAACGTCCGTACGGCCGATCTTCGGGTCGACGACCCGGTCCGGCTGGTCCGGGTTGAGGTTGACCCAGAACGAGCTCCTCGGCATCGACAGCCAGACGAAGAACGCGTCCGAGGCCTGCTTCGCCGCGTCCAGCCCGGTGTCCAGGTGCTGGTCGGCGTAGGTCTTCGCGGGTACGCCGGCGAACGCGTAGTTCACCGTGGACCGGCCGTCCGCGGGCCGGTCGGAGAGATAGCGCAGCTCCAGCGACCGCAGGTCGATGCCCCCGTTACGGCCGTTCGCGGCCTCCTCCAGCGACCTCTCCAGCCCGGAGGTGGGCGCCTGCCCCGGTACGCAGCCGGCCGCCCCGCCGGTGCAGCGCGGGCCCATGACCTCGCGCGCGCGCAGGCGCTCCTGTCCGGCCTTCTGCTCCTGCGCCCTGCGCCTCTGGACCTTGTGCTCCAGGTCGGGGTTGTCGCGGAGGATCTCCTCGATGATCTCCTCCTGGCCCAGCTGCTCGGCGTCCCGGAGCTTCCGGAGGAGCTTGATTCTCTGGAGAAGCCACATCTCCCAGAGCGCGCCCATCCAGGCGTCCACGCGCGCCTCGGCGATCTCCTCGGCCTTCGAGCGCATCTTCTGGTTCGCCTTGGCGGCGAGGAACTTCGCGGCCTGCTCCAGCTGCTCGAAGAGCCGGGCCAGATAGGCCCGGTCCGCCGCTCCGCCCTTCTTTTGCACCTCTTGCGAAATGAGCCGGCGGATCTCGGCGATGAGGCCCCGGGCGAGCCGGGAGGTCGCGGCCGAGATGTCCACCTTCGTGGCGTAGCGGTAACCGAAATCGAAGCCCTTGGCGATCGCGTAGCAGCCGCCGCCGCTCCCCGATCCGCAGGGCTGAAGGTCGGAGGTGCCACCGGCCGGCAGCTGGGAGGGCAGGTTCACCGGACGCCCGTTGACCGGGATTCCCTCCTGGAGGACCTTCTTGAACTTCTTGGGCGACTTCTGCGCCTCCTCCGCCGCCAAGCGGTCGTCGAGGTCCTGGAGCGACCGAAGAATCTCCGCTTCGTTGACGCCGGCCATCAGCGCGGCCGCGAGGTAGTGCGCCTTCGTCCGCCCGCGCAGGAAGATCGCCTCCGTGTGCTGCTTTCCGGGGAGATTGCTCCCCACCATCGGCAGCACCACGCTCCTCTCGTTCACCCCCGCCTCTTTGGCCAGCTCGTCGTAGAGGCCCTTCCGCAGGCCCTTGAGGTCCTCGGCGGTGCGCGCGTCCCATACCTTGACGCGCTCCTCGTCCTTCGTACGGCCCCAGTTGTCCTTCATGATCCGGTTGAAGGCGCCCAGCAGCCGGGGGTCGATGTCCAGCGTCAGCCAGGCGGTCCCGTAGTTGACCTGGGGGTTACCGAGATTCCCGTCCAGACGGCGCTGGTTCAGCTGGATCTTTCCGCGCTCGGTCCGGTACAGCTTGGCGTTGAGTTCCTTGCCGTCGCCGTCCCGGTCGTCCGGGCCGGGTACGGCGGACGCCACCGCCTGCGGCACGGGCGCGGCGGCCCGCTCGGCGGCGGTCGCGGGCGTCGCCGGCGGCACGAGGAGGAGCGCCGCGACGAACGCGGCGATCCAGCGTAGAGCGCGGGAATCTCTCACGACCCACTCCCCAGGGCTCGGTCCGAGGGATGGCCCGCGGATCCGGTTCCGCGGCGTCATCCACGCGATCGGCAGGACCGTAGCCCGGACTCCCTGGGACCCCTCCCAAGGCGCGGGCCAAGGCGGGCGGGCATCGCCGATGGGGGTGCACGGGGAAGGGGCGGGCCCCTCCCCCGTGCCTGCGGGAACGTGCCCTCAGGACGGGAAGCCCGGTGTCAGCAGGCGGGGGCGACGGGGTCGTCGGAGCCGGTGTAGAGGTAGACGTCGGCCACGAAGTGCCCGGCGCCGATCCGGTTCCACAGGTTGCTGGTGCCGTACGTGCCGGTCACGGTCGAGCCGCGCACCGTGCACTCGATCACCACGTTGGCGTGGTTGGCGGCGAGCCCGACCGCGGAGGCGCCGGTGTTGGCCGAGGATCGTACGGTCAGCGGCCCGCCGGAGGTGCGCACGGTGCCCTTGGGGCCGGTGCCGGTCCACAGATAGGTGACGTTGACCCAGGCGTTGTCGGTCAGCCCGAGACCGTCCCAGGACGTGCCGTCGGCGAGGTCGATGCCGGCCGGGTTGAGCACCGTACGGCCGAACTGGTCCTTGCCGCCGTTGTAGCCGTCCTGGTACGCGGCCTGCGCCTCGGGCCTGCCCTGCGGCAGGTCCTTCCACATTTCCCGGGTGGACGACGGGTTCCAGTAGTCGTCCCTGGTGTTCCACGGCCCGACGTCCCACACGGGGGCGTACTCACAGCGGCCGGTGGCGGGCGAACAGGCCCGTACGGAGTACATGCCCGTGTTGGGCCGTGATCAGCTGCCCGGAGGCCTCGGCGCCTTCCACCGAGGATGATGTCGCCGGGGTGGTGGTGCGCATGCGCAGCACGCCGCCGGCGTACCGCACGTTCACGTCGTCGTTGGTGATGGAGGACAGGTCGGCCGACCACTCTTCGCCCGTGGCGCCGGCGGTGGCGTTGGGAATGGCGATCCCGGTGAGCACGATGGCCGCGGCACTCGCGAGGAGTGTGAGGGTGCGGCCGGATCTCCTGCGTACCTGGGGGAACATCCCGCGAAAGTATTGTCCGCCAACCCCCCACACAAACTGGCAAATAGTTACGAACCTCCCGTCACGCCCGCGCAGGGGGCCGATGTCACAGCGGGCCGGGCCACCTCGTCTCAGGGGTGTAGGCACTGATGACCACGGAGGAGCACAGGATGGAAGCTCGACTCGACTACGTCGCCAGCACGATCGCCGGCAAGTCCCTCAAGTACTTCATGTCGGTGGGGAAGCTGCTGAAGGAGGCACCCCTGCCCGTCACCACGCAGGAGCTGGTGGCGCTGCGGGTGAGCCAGATCAACGGCTGCGCCGCCTGCATCGACATGCACACCAAGGAGGCGGCCGCGGCCGGCGAGACCTCGGTGCGGCTGAACCTGGTGGCGGCGTGGCGGGAGGCCACGGTCTTCACCGAGGCCGAGCGCGCCGCGCTGGACCTGGCGGAGCAGGGGACCCGGGTCGCGGACGCGGCCGAGGGGGTGAGCGACGATGTGTGGGAGTACGCCGCCAAGCACTACGACATGGAGCAGCTGACCGCCCTGGTGATGCTGGTCTCCTTCATGAACACGGTGAACCGGCTGAACATCATCACCCGGCAGCCGGCCGGAGACTACGTCGCGGGCCAGTTCCACTGAGAGCAGGAGAGGATCCGGCGTGAGCAAGGTAGAGGAGTTCGAGGAGCTGCGCCCGCTGCTGTTCTCGATCGCCTACCGCGTCCTCGCCAGCGTGGCCGAGGCCGAGGACGCGGTGCAGGAGACCTGGCTGCGCTACGACGGCTCGGCGACCCGCCCTGCCTCGGTCAAGGCGTTCCTGTCGGCCACGGTGACCCGGATCTCGATCGACGTGCTGCGCTCCGCGCGCGTACGGCGGGAGGAGTACGTGGGGCCGTGGTTCCCCGAGCCGTTGCTGAGCGATCCGTACCAGGATCCGGCGCGCTCGGCGGAGCTGGCGGACTCGGTGTCGATGGCGGCCCTGCTGCTGCTGGAGCGGCTCAGCCCGCTGGAGCGGGCGGTGTTCGTGCTCCGGGAGGTGTTCGGCTTCGGGTTCGACGAGGTCGCCGCGGCGGTGGGGCGGTCGGAGGCCGCGTGCCGGCAACTGCTCGTACGGGCGCGGCGGCACGTGGACGCCGGCCGGCCGCGGTTCGAGGCGGACCGCAAGGAGCGGCAACAGCTGGCGGCGCGGTTCTTCGACGCGCTGCAGAACGGCGACATGGACGGGCTGCGCAGCCTGCTGGCCGCCGACGTACGGATGGTCGGGGACGGCGGCGGCAAGGCCCCCCAGCTGGCCAACGCCGTGGCGGGCGCGGAGAACGTGGCCCGGGTGCTGGGCACGATCTTCCCCTGGCTGATCCGGATCGACGTGTCGTTCGAGCCGCACGAGATCAACGGCCAGCCCGGCGCGATCTTCCGCGACCGCGACGGCAAGGTCCTGCACACCCTGACCCTCGATGTGCTCGACGGGCAGATCCAGACCATCCGCGGAGTGATCAACCCCGACAAGCTCGGCCACCTCGGCCCGGTCGCCGACGCCTGGGCCGTGGACCGGGAGGTGAAGCAGGCCCGCCGCCGGACGACCTGACGGCCGTGAGCGGTCAGATGCTCATCAGGCCGGCGTCGACGACGGCGCGGCCGTACGGGGCCGCGAGCTCGGCGAGGCGTTCGCAGCCGTCCTCGCCGAGCGCCGCGTACGCCGGGAGCGCGAGCGCGTCCGTACGGTCCTCGATGTGCTGCCGGAACGTCTTGCCCTCCGCGCTGAGCGTCTCACCGTCGAGCAGGCCGCAGGAGCGCAGCCGGTCCTCGGTGGCCAGCCACTCCTCCTCCGGCCAGGCCCGGCTCGCCTTGAGGAAGGCCGGGCTGGAGTCCCCCGACGCGGCGTGCAGCACGAGCGCCTCGAGCGGGCCCACGCCCTCGCTGACCAGCACCGCGATGTGCCCGTCGCCGCGGAACTCGCGGAGCAGGGTCTGCGCGTGCCACAGCTGCGTGACCGGGTCGTCCGGCCAGTCGAGCGTGGCGTGCGCCGCGTACAGCGGGCGGCCCTGGAGGTGGTCTGTGGCGGCCTCGGCGGCGCGCCGGGTGAGCGCGACGACCTCGTCGAGGCCGGGCAGCTCGTGCACGCCGGCCCGGCGCAGCGCCTCCCCTGCGGCCTCGGCGCGGGCCGCGAGCACCGCCTCGGGCGTGACGTTGTCCCAGCCCCCGGCCATGCCCTTGCGCACCCGGTCCGGGTGGAAGTTGTAGAAGGTGGCGATGACCAGCTCCGCGGTGGGCCGGCCGAGCGGCGCGCTGCGGGAGATGAAGTAGCCGGCCATCCCCTTGAGGCCGAGCGCCGCGTAGCGTTCCCGCCCCTCGGGGACGAAGTAGATCATCGCGTGCACGGGCTCGAGTCGCCGCCAGGCCTGACGTGCCGCCTTCATCCGCGTTCCCTCCGGGCTCCCCGAGTCCAAGTCTTCTAGAACGTAGTTCGGTCCATCGGCCCCGTCAACGCGGAGACCGCCGCGGCCCAGGGGGACCGCGGCGGTCTGTGTCGGCGGATCGGACGGGGTGGTCCCGCGCTCACCGGCGGGTGTTCACCGGCGAGGAGCCCAGGGCCTTGGCCGCGACCACCAGGCCGCCGGCCACCAGCACGATGTCCTTGAACACGTACTGCGCCTCCAGCGTCACGCCATGGCCGACCAGGTCCGTGAAGAACAGCACCAGCGGCGACATGATGCCCACGAGCGAGGCTCCGAGCACGGCCAGCCCCACCCGCAGGAACCGGCCGGTGATCAGCGTGACGCCGATGAAGCACTCGGCGACCGCGGTGATGATCAGCGCGGCGGTCCCGGGGACCATCCCCAGGGACAGCGTCTCCAGCGTGCGCACCACCAGGTCCTGCGCCGGACTCATGCCGGGCACGAACTTCAGCGCGCCGAACACGAAGAAGACGGTCCCGAGGCTGACCCGGAGAATCCCGATGCTGTAGCGGCCGAGCCAGCCGGACATGC
This sequence comes from Streptosporangiales bacterium, assembly GCA_009380095.1. Taxonomy (GTDB): domain Bacteria; phylum Actinomycetota; class Actinomycetes; order Streptosporangiales; family Streptosporangiaceae; genus WHSL01. The sequence goes on from WHSL01000048.1 coordinate 31,687, forward strand.
GGGCGAGCATCTGGTCCACGGTCCGGGTGAAGCGGGGCGGCGGCTCGGGGATGAAGGTCCTGGTCCGTACGTTCTGCGTCACGATACTCATGTCCTGCTCCCATTCGCTCTTTCGTTGTGCTTTGAGAATCGCGAATGGCGAGGTCACAGACGTCCGCCCGGCGGCGGCACCTTCCGTACGGAATCGGGCGTAGCCCGGCTACGTCAGTCCGACGTCTCCTCCCGTACCTGAGCGACGATCTGCGTAGGGTTCACGAACATCAGCGCGATGAC
>WHSL01000052.1 GCA_009380095.1 Streptosporangiales bacterium
CACATCGTCAAACGCGCGATCTCCAAATACAACGCACGCGGACCCGCCATCAACCGAACCACCTACACAGCCACCATCAACATCAACATGCTCACCACAAACCCTTGACGTCCCCCCTCCCGCCCAAACTGAACGGCGTTGGCCCTAGACCCGGGTGGCCCGCTCGAACAGCGTCACGAGCTCGCGGGCGTACCGGTCGAGGTCGAGGTCCGGTTTGGTCTGGAGCAGGAACGGCAGGCCGTCAAGACTGCGCTGGATGGTGGCCGCCATGACGAAGGTGTCGAACTCGCGGAACTCGCCGTCGGCCTGGCCCTTGCGCAGGATCGCCTCGACCTGCCCGATGGCGTCGCGGTCGTCGCCCGAGTCGTAGGACGCGCCGCCGTCATCGGGGTCACGGAAGTTCAGGAAGATCGACATCAGCGCCTTCATCTGCGGCTGCCCGCCCGCTCCGCGATGCGGGCGAACGTGGTCTGGCCGTAACCGAGCTCGGCGAGCGTGTCGATCGTGGCGGCGACGATCTGGGCCCGCCGGGCGGTGGTCGTGAACGTCGGCCCATCAGGCGTTACCTGCATGAGTAACGCTATCCGGCAGGAGAGCGCGCGCGCAACGAATGGGCGCCGAGCTGACGTTCGGCGCGATCCCCATCCGGATGATCTGGCTGCTGCCGTTCCTGATCCCGATGTACGGCGCGGGCGTGCTGGTGATCAGGGAGGTCTGGCGCCGCGCCGGCGGCGGGTGGCCCAGCCTGCTGTTGCTGGGCCTGGTGTACGAGCTCGTCGAGGACGGCATCGGGCTCCAGGCACTGACCAGCCCCACGCTCTACCGCGTGGCCGAATGGGGGCCACGCCTGTTCGGCTTCAACACGACGTACTGGGAGGCGAACGCCGGCCTCCACATCGTGTTCAGCGTGATGATCCCGATCATGCTCACCGACCTCATCCACCCCGCTCATCGCGACCGCCCCTACCTGCGGCGCGGCGGACTGATCGGCGTGGGCGCCGTCGCGGTCCTCGGCGTGGCTCGCCGTGCTCATGGTGGTGCTGCTGACGCTGCTGGCGCGGCGGAAGGCGCGTGTTCCGGTGACGTCAGCCTGATCCGGCGGCCGCGGTCGGGCGGAGGGCGGCGACGCAGATGGCGGCCGGGTTGCCGGGTTGCCAGCCGGGCAGCGGGTCGATCGTGTCGATCTGGACGAACCCGCGCCGCTCCCAGAACGCGCGGGTCGCCTCGTACGGGGCGTAGCCGGCCGACCCGTCCAGCGTCTTCACCTCGACCAGGCTCACGCCTTCCGCGGCCAGGCCGTCGAGGACGCGCTCGAGCAGCCGCGTGCCGCGGCCGGCGCCCCGCCACTCGCGGCCCACCGCCATCCACGTGATCTCGGCGGCCCGCGCCGACCTCCGCTCCACGATGGCGAACCCCACAACCCGGTCCTCCTGGACTGGGGCCCCGCCCCCTGCCCCGGGGTCGGGGGCGGCGCCGGCGCCGGGGTCGGTGAGGCCCCACGCCTCGTGGGCGGCGAAGCCCTCCCGCACCTTGTCGGGCACGTCATCGGTGAAGTAATCGGGCAGACTCAGGACGATCTCGGCGCAAGCGCCCGCCTCGTCCGGCCTCAGTCGACGGATCGGCACGCGGCCATACTGCCTCCCGCACCGCACGCCGTCGAACCGTTTTCTCGGCGCGGGCCCGAACGGAAGGCCGGCGCCCTACCCCGGCGGGGGGTGGTCAGGCGGGGACGGGGAAGCGGGTGGTGAGCTCGCGGACCTCGTGGTGGACGCGGTCGATGACCTTTTCCGCGGCGTCCTCGTCGGAGCCGGCGAGGGCGGTGACGACCTCGTCCATCCAGGCCGCGATCTGCCGCATCTCGGCCTCCCCCATGCCCCGCGTGGTGATCGCGGGCGTGCCGATGCGCAGGCCGGAGGGGTCGAACGGCTTCCGCGGGTCGTACGGCACCGTGTTGTAGTTGGTCTCCAGCCCGGCCCGGTCGAGCGCCTTGGCCGCGGGCTTGCCGGCCACGCCCTTGGGGGTGAGGTCGATCAAGATGAGGTGGTTGTCGGTGCCGCCGGAGACCAGGTCGAAGCCGCGCTCCGCGAGCGCCTCGGCCAGCACGACCGCGTTCCGCACCACCTGGGCCGCGTAGTCGGCGAAGGACGGCTGCGCGGCCTCGTGCAGGGCCACCGCGATCGCCGCGGTGGTGTGGTTGTGCGGCCCGCCCTGCAGGCCGGGGAAGACCGCCTTGTCGACGGCCTTGGCGTGCGCCTCGTCGCTGAGAATCATGGCGCCGCGCGGCCCGCGCAGCGTCTTGTGCGTGGTGGTGGTGATGACCTCGGCATGCCCCACCGGCGACGGGTGCGCCCCGCCGGCGATCAGGCCCGCGATGTGCGCGATGTCGGCGACGAGCACCGAACCGGCCTCGCGGGCGATCTCGGCGAAGGCCGGGAAGTCGATGGTGCGCGGGATGGCGGTGCCGCCGCAGAAGATCAGCTTGGGCCGCTCGGCCAGCGCCAGCTCGCGGACCTCGTCCATGTCGATACGGCCGGTGTCGCGGCGCACGCCGTAGCGGACGGGGTTGAACCACTTGCCCGTGGCCGAGACGCTCCAGCCGTGCGTGAGGTGGCCGCCCATGGGCAGCGCCATGCCCATGATCGTGTCGCCGGGCTCGGCGAGCGCCATGTACGCGGCGAGGTTCGCGGGCGAGCCGGAGTACGGCTGCACGTTGGCGTGGTCGGCCCCGAACAGCTCGCGCGCCCGCCGCGACGCCAGCTCCTCCAGCGGGTCGATGACCTGCTGACCCTCGTAGTACCGCCGCCCGGGATAGCCCTCGGAGTACTTGTTGGTGAGCACCGTGCCGGTGGCGGCGAGTACCGCCGGCGAGACGTAGTTCTCCGACGGGATCAGCTTGACGGTCTCCGCCTGGCGGCGCTCCTCGGCGGCGACGAGGTCGGCGATCGCGGGGTCGGTGGCCTGCAGGTCCGGGTTCATGGCGCACATCCTTCGGCAGCGTTCGACGATGGCGCCGGGGGCCCAGGCGTACGGCCTCCCGACCTGCGCTCCCCGGTGGTCGATTCCACCCAGGGACGGCCACCTGGAAAGGCGAACGCCCCCACGCCAGTCACGATGCTCCCAGACTAGTGGCCACGACCGGCCGATGCAGAGGGCATTACAGGCTCGGCCGTCAGGCCGTGGAGTCGAAGAGCTCCTCCCGGGCCTGCTCGGTGGCGGCGATGAGCGCGCCGGTGAGCACCGGATTGCCCGGTACGCCGCTGACCGTGACCCGCGGCTTGCTGGGACAGATCCGCCACGCGTCGCGCTGCACCCGCCGGGCCAGCTCCTCGCCCCCGGCCGGCCCGAGCTCGCCGCCGAGCACCACCAGCCCCGGGTCGAGAATGACACCGATCGCGGCGACCCCGACGGCGATCCGCCCGGCCAGCTCATCGAGGAAGGCGTGCCCGTCCTCCCCCGCCGCCACGGCGCGCCGTACGGCCTCCGCGCCACGCGAGCCGAAGCCGTACCGCCCGGCGAGCTCCCCGACGGCGCGCGCCCCGACGAGCGCCTGGAAGCCGGTGTCCAGCCCGACCGGGTCGCGCGGCGGGTACGAGACGTCCTCCGGCACCCCGGCGCCGGGGACCGGCAGCCAGCCGATCTCACCCGCCCCGCCGGTGGCGCCGCGCAGCAGCCGGCCGCCCATCATCGCGGCCATGCCGAGGCCGCGGCCCATCCAGAGCATCACGAAGTCCGCCACACCGTCCGCCACGCCCGCGTCGCGTTCGGCTATGGCGGCGAGGTTCACGTCGTTCTCGATCGTGACCGGCCGCTTGAGGTCATGGCGGAGCAGGTCCAGCACGCCCTCGTGCCAGGCCGGCAGGTCGAAGGAGAACCTCACGTCGCCGCTCCGCGGGTCGACCACGCCGGGCGTGCCGATCACGAAGGCGCGCAGTTTGGACAGCGGCACCTTGGCGCTGCGGCCGGCCCGTACGACCGCGTTGTGCACCATCGCGACGGGCTGGCCGGAGCCGTTCGGGTCGACGGTGACCTCGGCGACCGGAGTACCGGTGACGTCGGCGATGGCGGCGGTGACCCCGTCCGGCCCGACCTCGAGCCCGGCCACGTACGCACTGGAGGGCACGACCGCGTACAGCGAGGCGTTCGGCCCGCGGCCGCCGGCCTGGGTGCCCACGACGTGGACGAGGCCGCGCTCCTCAAGCCTGCCGAGCAGCTGCGAGGCGGTCACCTTGGACAGCCCGGTGAGCTCGCCGAGCTGGGTACGGGACAGCGGCCCGGAGGCGAGCAGAAGCTCCAGAGCGGCGCGATCGTTGAGTTCGCGCAGCAGCCGGGGGGTCCCGGGTCGACGAGACATAACCGTGATGCCCTCTCCCTATTTGAATAGGAAAGTTTCCTGTTAGTTTAGCCCCAAATCGCCGGAACCTCGACTCGCCTGGGGGCGCGGGGCCCGCACGCGGCCAGGCCGGGAAGGGAGACACGTTCATGTCCGCGAAGTTCGCGAAGCTTGCCGCCGCCTCCGCAGCGCTGCTCGTCGCAGCCGCCTGCGGCGGGGGCTCCGGGGAGAAGAAGTCCGACGCGGCACCGCCGCCGGACCCGGCCCAGCTCAAGGTCTGGATGATGGGCACCGGAAGCCCGGAGCAGACCGAGTTCCTTGACGGTGTCGAAGCGGAGTTCAAGGCCAAGCACCCCAAGACCGATGTCGTCGTCGAGTACGTCCCGTGGCCGAACGCGGCGCAGAAGTTCCAGACCGCGCTCGCCGGAGGGAAGGGCCCGGACGTCACCGAGGTCGGCAACACCGACGTGCAGACCTGGATCGACCAGGACGCCTTCGCCGACATTACCGAGAACATGAACGGCTGGGCGGATGCCAAGTCGCTCAACAAGACCGCGCTCGCCAACGACCAGCGCGACGGCAAGTACTACGCCATGCCGTGGTACGGCGGCGTACGCGGAACGAGTTCACCATCGCCTTCACGTTCTTCCTCGCGGTCCAGCGCCGCATGGTGTCCGGTCTCGTCTCGGGCGCCGTCAAGGGCTGACGGCGCTCCCCATCCATGTACGTCCCCGCGAGCGAGGAGTGAGGCGTGTCCGCTTCCGACCCTGGTCTCCGGCGCCTTGCCGCCGCGACCCTGCTGGTGCCGTTCCCCGGCCCGGCCGCGCCCGGCCGGGTGCTGCGCGAGCTCGAGGCCGGGCTCGGCGGGGTCTGCCTGTTCGCCCGCAACATCACCGGCACCGAGCAGCTCACCGCGCTGACCGGGCGGCTGCACGGCGCCGCGAACACCCCGCTGGTCGCGATCGACGAGGAGGGCGGGGACGTCACCCGGGTCGCGCACCTCACCGGCAGCCCGTACCCGGGCAACGCGGCGCTCGGCGTGATCGACGACATGTCGCTCACCCGCCGCGTACACCAGGCGCTCGGCGCGGACCTCACCGCCGCGGGCATCAATTTCAACCTGGCGCCGTCGGTGGACGTGAACACCGCGGACGACAACCCGGTGATCGGGACCCGCGCGTTCGGCTCCGACCCCGACCTCGTCGCCCGGCATGCGGTCGCGGCCGTGGTGGGGCTGCAGGACAACGGCGTGGCGGCGTGCGCGAAGCACTTCCCCGGGCACGGCGCGACCCGCGTCGACTCGCATCATGAGCTGCCGGTGATCGACGCGGGGCCGGAGCTGCTCGACCCCGGGAGCTGGCGCCGTTCCGCGCCGCCATCGCGGCCGGCGTACGGGCCGTGATGACCGCGCACATCCAGGTGCCCTGGCTGACCGGGTCCGATCCGGCCACGTTGTCACCGTCCGCGCTGACCGGGTTGTTGCGGGCGCGGCTCGGGTTCCGCGGGCCGATCGTCACCGAGGCGCTGGAGATGCGTGGGGCGAGCGGGGAGCGGGGGGTGCCGCGGACCGCCGTACGGGCGCTGGCCGCCGGTGCCGACCTGCTCTGTCTCGGTGCGGTGCAGTACGAGGACGTGGTGACCGCGACGCTGGACGCCATCGTGGCCGCGGCCGCCTCCGGGGAGCTCCCCGCCGGCCGGCTGGAGCATGCGGCGGCCCAGGTCGCCGGGTTGCGGGCGTGGATCCGTGGTGCGGGCGAGCAGGCGCAGGGGGACGTGGTGGGGCTCGCGGCGGCGCGCCGGGCGGTGCGGCTGGAGGGCCGTACGCCGCCGCTGGACGGGGCGCTCGTCGTTGAGGTCGAGGCGCCGCCGGGGATGGCGGTGGGGGACGTGCCGTGGGGGCTCGCCGATCACTTCACGGGGCCGGGCGTGCGGACCGTACGGATGGACCCGCTGACCTCCTCTCCCACCGACGCGCTGGCCGCGGCCCGGCAGCGGCCGCTCGTCGTGGTGGTCCGCGACGCGCACCGGCACGAGGACGTACGGGTGTTCGTGGAGGCGCTGGTGAGCGCGCGGCCGGATGCCGTCGTGGTGGAGATGGGCCTGCCGGTGTGGCGGCCCGCGTGCACCGCCTACCTGGCCAGCTACGGCGCGGCCCGGGTGAACGGGCAGGCCGCCGCCGAGCTGCTGCGCGGCGTACGCTCCCCTGCCGACGCGGCCTGACGCGGCACGGTTGGCGGCGAACGGGCATAATCGGATCATGCGCCTGTCCGCCCGTGTCGATTACGCCCTTCGCGCCGCCGCCGAGCTCGCGGCGGCCGGCGGCGGACCGGTGACCGCCGAGCGGCTGGCGCGGGTACAGAAGATCCCGGGCAAGTTCCTGGAGAACATCCTGACCCAGCTGCGCCGCGCCGGGCTGGTGCGTAGCCAGCGCGGGCCCGAGGGCGGCTACTGGCTCGCCCGTCCCGCCGGGCAGATCGCCATCGCGGACATCATCCGTGCGGTGGACGGGCCGCTGGCCAACGTGCGGGGTGAGCGCCCCGAGCACCTGGGGTACGAGGGGGCCGCGCGGCCGTTGCAGCAGGTGTGGATCGCGTTGCGGGCCAGCGAGCGGGCCATCCTCGAAGAGGTCACGCTCGAGCACATCAGCTCTGGCGAGCTGCCGGAGCGGGTCACGGTGCTCACCGATGACCCTGAGGCGTGGGCCGCTCCCCGGTTCACCGGCTGAGAGTCTCTTCACCCCGCTCGTCTTGGTGATTCCGGCGTTGGTGATCCCGGCCTAGGTGATCCCGGCCTAGGTGATCCCGGCCTAGGTGATCCCGTCCTGGGCGATCTCGGCCTTGCCGGGGCCGGGTCCTGTTCTCTATTACTCCTACTAAATCGATTGGAATAGCTGTGTAGTTCGTCCAGATAGGGACCGCCCGTGCGTAAGCTCATCGTCCTCGGAAGGCGAGAACAAGAGCAGCCTTCCAGAATCCACGCCGCCATCTCGCGGCTCATGTCTGTGGGTACTTGGTGTCCGGGTGGTTCCTGTGGGCTCGTGGCTTGTGGATCCCGGAACGATCTGTGGTGATGGAGTCCGGCCGTCCGACGTGTTGGGAAGTCGGCAAGAGCGGTGAGCCCTCAGTGGTTACAGCCTTCGAGCGGAGTGGCGCACCTGGCTTCGAAGGTCCCCCAACCGTCGTGACCGCCCGTCCGTATGTTTCGGTAAGCCGCCGACCCGGCTCGGGGATTCAGCCGGGGAGCAAGCCGGCCCTCCCAGGGCCCATCCACTCCCCAACCGACTCCCCAACGCCCACCCCAGCGGGGTCCCCAGCCGCTTTCCCAGCGGCGGCCCCGGGCCGAGGGGAGTCGGCGGGGTGGGGTGTTGGTTCTGGGAGGCTGCTCTTGTTCTTGCCTCCCAGAGCCGGCACCCCACCTTGTCCGGCGTACGTACCGGATCAGGAACGGTCAGAGCCGAGGACCTCGACGGTGCCGTGTTCGCCGTCGACGCGGAGGCGGTCTCCGGTGCGTAGGCGCATCATCGCGTTGCCGCAGCCGACGACGGCGGGGATGCCGAGCTCGCGGGCGACGATGGCGGCGTGTGAGAGCGGCGCGCCGACGTCGGTGACGACCGCGGCCGCGCGCGGGAACAGCGGCGTCCAGCCCACGTTGGTGACCGTGGTGACCAGGATCTCGCCGGGCCGCAACGCGTCGCCGTCGGCGACCGTGGGGATCACCCGCGCGACCCCCTCGACGACACCGGCGGCCCCCGGGAAGCCCCGGACCACCTCGTCCGCCGGCGCCTGCTCCCCGTGCTCGTCGTAGACGTCACTACGACGCCCAGGATCCCCCGCCCAGCGGACCGGGTCGAAGCGCCCGCGGATCACCGCCGGATAGCTCGGCAACGCCCGATACATCTCGTACGTGGCCCGCCGCTTCGGCACGAGCGACAACGCCGCCCGGTCACCGCCGAGCACACGTACGACCTCGTCGGCGGTCAGGAAGTAGACGTCGTCCCCAAGGCCGGTGACCTCCCCGGCACGCACGAAGAAGGCACGGAGCGCCCAGAACGCCGGACGGACTCCGACCGCGTCTCCTCCCGATCCCGCGCCACCTTGGACCAGCGCTCGAGCCGCTTGGCCATCTTCGCGGCCTTGTCCGGATACCGCTCCTCCAGCCGCTTCCACGCCGCGTCACGAGCCGCCCCCTGCGCGGCGAGCATCTCGTCCACGGAGATCTCGGCCTCGCCGAGGGCAGCGATCTGACGGTCCAGCCACCGCGGGTCCTCGGCGGGCCGTGGCACGGAGACCTCGAACTCGTCCGGGGCACGGTGCCCGAACAGGCGCACGTACGTGTCCTTGTCGATCTCCCCACGGGCCAGCCGCGCCAGCCCCGTCAGCGGCCCCAGGCTGGCCAGCCCGCCCTCCCCACCACCCAGACCGGTGGTGATCGCATCGGCATCCGTGTCCCCCAGCATGGTGCGCAGATCACGACGGAGGTAGACGAGCGCGTTGCCGTCCTGCTTCCCCGCGGCCTGCAGCATCGCCGAGGACTCCACCAGGTACGGCTCCAGCTCGGTCTCCCAGAGGCGGAGCAGCTCGCCCGCCGAACCGGCGGCGGCCGCCTTGGACCGCAGCTCCTCCCCACGCCGCTCGGCCGTCTTCAGATACTCCGGCAGGGCCTTGATGTTGCGCGCGAGCCGCGACCGCATCCGGGCCACCAGCGGCACGATCCGGCGGAGCAGCTCCCAGCGTGACATCGGAAGCAGCGGGATCTCCATGTGCCCGGGGAGCCGTCCGAAGACCTCGCGGTTCGCGGCGTCCAGCGCCTTCGTCATGCCGAACGCGGCGCCGATCGTCTGCATGACGCTGAGGTTCATGTAGAACCGGCCGCCGATGGCACCGTACAGCGGATGCCCGATATCCGGGGTGGCCATCGCGTTGGCCATGAAGATCTTGACGAGCGACCAGGTCAGCGGCGTCATCACGCTCGGGAGGGCCTCGCCGAGGTTGGCGTTGGTCCACAGGTAGTCGCCGAGCAGGCTGTCGTTCCAGACCTCGGTCGCGGGGCCGCCGGCGGCCGCGCCGGTGATGGGCCGCGCCTGCAGGATGTACGGAACCCCGCCCCGCACGGCCCACTCGATGTCCATCGCGGCGTCGTACAGCTCCTCGATCCGCGCGCCCAGCCCGGCGAGCTCCGCGGCCTGCGCGTCGGTCAGCGCCGGACGCCGCCGCAGCTCCTCGGGCACGGCCCCCTCGCGCGTGCCCTGCTCCGAACGGACCGTCCGGACCGTCTTGTCCCCGACGGTCACCGAGACGGCCCCGCCGGAGCGCGGCACGGCGAAGGCGTCCGGCGTGACCTGGCCGCCGACGACCGCCTCCCCCAGCCCCCAGGCCGCGTTGATGAGCACGGTCTCGCGGGAGCCGGTCATCGGATCGGCGGTGAACATCATGCCCGCGGCGTCCGCGTCCACCAGCTCCTGCACGACGACGGCGAGCGTGACGTCGTCGGGCGCGATGCCGTGCCGGGCCCGGTAGCCGATGGCCCGCGCCGTCCACAGCGAGGCCCAGCAGTCCCGTACCGCCCGCAGCAGCGCGGCCTCGCCCCGGACGTTGAGGAACGTGTCCTGCTGGCCGGCGAAGGACATGCCGGGAAGGTCCTCGGCGGTGGCGGAGGAGCGCACCGCCACGGCGGGCGCGCCCAGCTCCGCGTAGGCCGCGCGGACGGCCGCCGCGACCTCCTCCGGCGGTTCCAGCCCGGCGAACACGGCGGCGATGCGGACGGCGGCGGCCTCGTGCGTCTCGGGGCGGTCCGCGTCCACCTCGGCGGCCGCGGCGAGGACGGCGCGCCGCGCGCCGCCGGTCACGATGGTGCGGTACGCGGCCGTGGTCACGTGGAAGCCGCCGGGCACGGGCAGCCCGGCAGCGGCGAGCCGCGCCAGCGAGGCCCCCTTGCCGCCGGTGACCGCGAGCTCGGTGGCGGCGGGGTCGGCGAGCTCCAGCACGAACGGCCGGGTGACTGCGGTGGTCACGAGGACGCGCCTCCTTCAGGCGTCGTGGTCGCGCCGAGCGACTCGCCCAGCTTGCGCTGGGCGGTCTCGTGCGCGCGATCGAGGAACTCGAGGGTGGCGGCCTCGCAGGTACGGCGCTCGGCCGCGGTCGGGTGCCGCCCGGTGCTGAGCGTCCGCTCCAGCGCGTCGCCGATCAGCTCGCCGACCCGCTCGTCGGAGACCCGGTACGGCTCCGGCATGAGCGGCGTGGAGACGAGCGAGCCGTACAGCACGGCGCCGACGATGGTGACGTGATCGGCGAGGGACAGGTCGTCGCGGACCAGCCCGTGCCGCCGGAGCGTGCCGAGGTACTCCTCGAACGAGGACACCATGTCCGTGGTCGTGGTGCTGGTGCGCTTCATGTGCGCGAGCTTCCCGAGCACCACGGGGTCGCCGGTCAGCACGCCGCGCAGCAGCGGGCGGCGGAGCAGCTCCCGGGCGAGGTGGGCGAACACGCCCTGCGGGGTGGCGCTCGCCGGGTCGGCACGCACCAGATCCCGCACCTCGGCGACCATCAGGGTCCGCTCGCGCCGCAGCAGCACGGCGAACAGGTCCTCCCGGCTCGCCCAGTGCAGGTAGATGGTGCCCTTGGCGACCCCGGCACGGCGCGCCACGTCGTCCACCGTGGTCTTGTCGTAGCCCCAGCGGACGACGAGCTCCGCGGCGGCGTCGAGGATGCGCTCCGCCCGCTCGATGCGCCGCCGGGCGGTGTCCCGCCGGGGCCGCCTGGTCCGCCCGGTCCGTGCCGCCTGGGTCACGTCGCCCCCTTGGCGTTGGTGAAAATATGACCAGAATCGTCTATCTGGTCATCATTGGCACGCTTGGACGCTACTCCCGGCCGGAATGCCCGGTCAAGCGTCCGGCGGGCGGCCCCGCGTTAAGGCCGCGTCAATGCCGCCCCTGCGCCGTCCGCCGGAGCGCCCCGGAACGCCCCGGAGCGCGAAAGCGCAGCTCCCGCGCGTGGCCCGGTTCACGTGGCCGGTGCGATTAGGCCGGGCACGCCTCGGGCAGTGGCATACATAGGGACGAAAAGGGGGAAATGATCATGGCCACCATCTCCAGCCCGCTCAGCGACGACGCCCGCAAGGCCGTCGGAGAGGCGCTTCAGGGCGCGTTGATCGACCTGATCGACCTGTCACTGCTCGCCAAGCAGGCGCACTGGAACCTCAAGGGCCGCAACTTCCGCTCGGTCCACCTCCAGCTCGACGAGGTCGTCGACGCCGCACGCGAGCACATGGACCTGCTGGCGGAGCGCGCGATCGCGATCGGCGTCAACCCGGACGGCCGCGCCGCCACGGTGGCCGCGCAGACCCACTCGCCGCAGTTCGACGCCGGCTACCTCCAGGACGACAAGGCCATCGCCGCGATGGTCGACATCCTGACCGGGCAGCGGGACCGCTTCCGTGAGCGCGTCAACGTCACCGACGAGGCCGACCAGGTCACCCAGGACCTCCTGATCGCGGCCGCCCAGGACATCGAGAAGCAACACTGGATGTTCCAGGCCATGCTCTGAGGGCCTGTCCGCGATCCCCGAAGCGGGGTCGTGGGGTCAGGAGTGACGGCTGAAACACGTGATCAACGGCGCCCCACCGGGGCGCCGTTGATCGCTCGATGTGAGGTTCCGCGACGACATCGTCAGAGGACGTCGTAGGTCAGGTGCGTCGCGGTCGATGTCGGGGTCACGCTCCGCTGCACGAGCGTGCGCGGCTCTCCGCCGGTGAACAGCGGCGTCCCGGCGCCCAGTACGACGGGCGCGAGGTGCAGCGTCAGCGCGTCGGCCAGTCCGGCGGCGACCGCCGAGCCGACCGTGGCGCCGCCGCCCATGAGGACGACGTCGAGGTCCTTGCCGCTGTCCGACGACGCCGTCTCGGCGCGCCGCCGCGCGGCGACGACGGCGTCGGGCAGACCGGTGGTGACGAACGTCCAGTCCAGGCCGGTGAGCCGTACCGACTCCGGCGGCGAGCTCGTCACGACGACGAACGCGGGCTTGCCGACCTCGCCGGCGCCGTAACCGGTCTCGTCGTTCCAGCCGTCCGGCCCGTCCACCACGTCGAAGAGCCGGCGGCCGAGGACGACGGCGCCCGAACGGGCGGTCGCCTCGCGCAGGACCCGGCGGTCATCGGGGTCGTCGGAGAACGCCCAGGTGTGCAGGGCCTCCCCGCCGTTGCCCAGACCGTTGTCCGGGCCGGGATCGGGCCCGGTGACGAAGCCGTCAAGGGAGACCGAGATGTCGGCGATGATTCGAGTCATGCCAGTGCAGACCTGATCCGTCCCCCGTACTCATCGCTCCCGCACGGGAACAGGAAACGGCCCCGGGGAGAGAATCCCGGGGCCGTCCGTACGTCTATCGGGGTCTATGGGGATCAGGCCGCGACCATGTCGGCCACGGAGTCGGTCACATCGTTCACACCGCTGACGGCGTCGAGCAGCTCCTGCTCGGCCAGCCGCTCGTGCTCGGGGGCCTGTGCGCCGGCCATCACGGGCTCGTGCTGGAGCTCGGCGAGGGCCAGGTTGTCGGCGACGTCACGGAGCACATGGGACAGCGGTACGCCGAGCGCCTTGCAGATCGACGCCAGCAGTTCCGACGACGCCTCCTTCTGCCCACGCTCGACCTCGGACAGATAACCAAGAGAAACCCGCGCCTCGGCGGATACCTCGCGGAGGGTGCGCCCCTGCCGGAGCCGCAACTGACGCAGCACGTCACCGAGAAGGTGACGCAGCAGGATCATCATCTCGCTCCCTCCCTCGGGTCCATTGCACCATTGCTTCCACCGTACCTGCCCGAACCAACGGCCGGGCAGTCCGATTGCGACCTGTTCGCTGCAGACGTAACGCTGTAATCAGCGGTTGTGTTCCCCTTCCCGTGCGGCGAGGACGAGCACCCTGTGTAGCAGATCGAGAGCGTGACGCTGAGTCCGGTGCCTGATGAGGGACCGGTCGCCGGTGAGCGACCAGTGCTCCGTCACAGTGCCCCCTTGCCAGGCCACCGCGCCGTACACGGTGCCGACCGGCTGCCCGTCCTGCGGGTCGGGACCCGCCACGCCGGTCACGGCCAGGCCGAATGTGGCCGCCGCCCGCGCCCGAATCCCCTCCGCCATCGCGGCGGCGACCTCGGGGTGCACGGCGCCGTACGCCGCCAGCAGCTCCTCGTCCACGCCGAGCAGGCGCGCCTTCAGGTCCGTCGCGTACGCGACGACGGCGCCGCGGAACGTGGCCGAGGCGCCCGCGGTCTCGGTCAGCGCCGCCGCGATCAGCCCTCCGGTCAGCGACTCGGCCGCCGCCGCCGTGGCGCCCCGCGCGGCGAGCAGGCGGTGCAGCTCGGCGGGGTCGGGCGCGGGCTCGGCGGCGGGCTCCCACACGCGGCCGGGGCGGGGCGCCCCGGGCGTCGCGGTCACGCCGCCCCCTCGGCCCGCCCGCCCCGCCGCAGCCGGATCGCGCGCACCACGTAGTCGGCCCCGGTGGCCACGGTGATCAGCAGCGCGGCGCCCATCAGCACCCAGCGCACGGGATCCAGCAGGGCCGGGAGCGGCAGCACGTACGCGCAGATGGCGACGATCTGCAGCACCGTCTTGATCTTGCCGCCCCGGCTGGCCGGGATCACGCCGTGCCGGATCACCCAGAACCGCAGCGCGGTCACGCCGAACTCACGGACGAGTATCGCGGCCGTCACCCACCACGGCAGCTCCTCCAGCGCGGACAGCGTGACGAGCGCGCTGCCGGTGAGCGCCTTGTCGGCGATGGGGTCGGCGATCTTGCCGAAGTCGGTGACGAGGTTGCGGCGGCGGGCCACCTCGCCGTCGATGTGGTCGGTCAGCGAGGCCAGCACGAAGACCACGAAGGCCGCGATCCGCCAGCCGGTGCCCGGGGTGACGAGCATCAGCACGAACACCGGCACCAGCAGCAGGCGCAGCAGCGTGAGCGCGTTGGCGATGTTCAGGGTACGAGCCGGCACCGGGCGGTCCCCCGCCGGATCGGGTCGCAGCTGAGAGCCGTTCACCGTGGGTCCGCGAGCTCCAGTACGGCGTCGCCTTCCAGGTCGACGCCGAAGGATCCGCTCAGCCGCACGGGCACCACGTCGCCCGGGCCGAGCCCCTCGCCCAGCACCGTCACCGCGCCGTCCACCTCCGGCGCCTGGTGCGCCGCGCGGCCCGCCCAGGCGCCCGGCTCCACGGCCTCTTCGATCAGCACCTCGGCAACGTCGCCCACGCGGTCCTCCGCACGCTGCGCCATCAGTTCCTCGGCGAGCGCCCCGACCCGCGCGACACGCTCGGCCACGGCCTCCTCGGGCAGCTTGCCGTCCAGGCCGGCCGCCTCGGTGCCGTCCTCGTCGGAGTACCCGAACACGCCGACAGCGTCCAGCCGGGCCTCGGCGAGGAAGCGCTCGAGCTCCGCCACGTCGGCCTCGGTCTCGCCCGGGAACCCGACGATGAAGTTAGACCGGATGCCCGCCTCCGGAGCGCGCTCCCGGATCTGCCGGACCAGCGCGGAGAAGCGCTCCCGGTCACCGAAGCGCCGCATCCGCCGCAGCACCGGGGCGGCGGCGTGCTGGAAGGACAGGTCGAAGTACGGCAGCACGCCCGGCGTGCCGGTCATCACGTCGATGAGCCCGGGGCGCACCTCCGCCGGCTGCAGGTAGCTGACCCGCAC
The DNA here is from genome assembly GCA_009380095.1 of Streptosporangiales bacterium. Lineage (GTDB taxonomy): Bacteria > Actinomycetota > Actinomycetes > Streptosporangiales > Streptosporangiaceae > WHSL01. Next base: position 15,006 of record WHSL01000052.1, read on the forward strand.
CCAGGTCACGCCCGGCACCGCGGCGAGCCGTGGCAGCAGCCCCTCGAGCAGCCGGAGGTCCCCCAGATCCTTGCCGTAGGAGGTGGAGTTCTCGCTGACCAGGAACAGCTCGCGGACGCCGCGCGCGGCGAGCCACTCGGCCTCGGTCACGATGTCGTCCGGCGAGCGGGACACGTACGCCCCACGGAACGCGGGGATCGCGCAGAACGTGCAGCGCCGGTCGCAGCCGGAGGCGATCTTCAGCGGGGCGGACGGCCCGCCGCCGAGCCGGCGCCGCAGCACCCGCGGGCCGGACGCGGGCGCGACGCCCTCGGGCAGGTCCGGGGCGGACCCGGGCGCGGCGCCGTGGCCGGGCACGTGCACCGCGGCGGCGCCCCGCTCGACCGGGGTGATCGGCAGCAGCGTGCGGCGGTCGCGCGGCGTGTGCGCGGTCACCTGCCGCCCGCCGAGCACGTCGTCGAGCCGCTCGGCGATGTCCGCGTAGTGGTCGAAGCCGAGCACCGCGTCGGCCTCGGGCAGCGCCGCGGCGAGCTCCGAACCGTACCGCTCGGCCATGCAGCCGGCGGCCACCACCTTCGCGCCGCGCTCGCCCGCCTCCAGCAGCAGGTCGATCGACTCCTGCTTGGCAGCCTCGATGAAGCCGCAGGTGTTGACCACCACCACGCCGGCCTCGCCGGGCTCCTCGGTGAGCGCCCAGCCGGAGGCCTCGAGGCGCGCGGCGAGCTCCTCGGAGTCGACCTCGTTGCGGGCACAGCCCAGTGTGAGCAGCGAGACGGTACGGCGGTTGGACATAGCTGGCAGCCTACGGCACCTACGCGGCCACCACGGCAAGAGCCGTGGGTCAGCCGGCGGTCGGGTCGCCCGGTCCGAACGTGAAGTTCATGACCTCGCCGGAACGCCCCGGCTTGCCCAGGTCCTTGCCGTTGACCATGAGCTTCACGCCACCGGCGTTGCCCACGACGATCTTGAGCTCCTTCTCCGCCATCCAGGTCCGCGTCTTGCCCTCGTCGAGCATCCCGGAGAACAGCTCCTCGTCGTCGCCGGCGTCGCGCACGCTCATCCAGGTGGGCTCGAGCGCCTCGACCTCCAGCCGCACCTCCTTGCCCTGCGCGAAGGTGCGCGGCGGCGGCTCGGTCGGCGTCGTCGGGGTGGGCGTGGCGGAGGGCGTCGGGGAGGCCGCCACGGCCGGGATCGCGGCGCGCCCCTCGGTGGCCCGGCCCTCGTCCCGGCTGAACTGGAAGATCCCGTACCCGACCACGATCACCAGGGCGGCGGCCATGGCCGCGCTCCAGTTCGGCTTGCGGCGGTCGCGGATGGAGACCGGGGTCTCCGCGTCGAAGACGTCGGAGGCCTTCACGACGTGCTGCGGCGGGCCGCCGTGCTCGGCGTCGAACTCCTCGATCAGCGGCTCCGGGTCGATGCCGACCGTACGGGCCAGGGTGCGGATGTGGCCGCGGGCGTAGAAGTCGCCGCCGCACAGCGAGAAGTCGTCACGTTCCATCGCGGCGATGACGGCTTCTCTGATACGGGTTCGTCCGCTGACGTAGCCGATGGTGAGACCGGAATCTTCGCGCGCACTGGCCAGGGTCTCACCGATGCTCACGCCGCACCTCCCGCGTCGAGTCACCGGAGCCGGCAAGAATCAGACCGCGCTCCGACCGAAACTCCGTCAAAAACCGACCGTCAACCGTCCCGTCACCGCCTTCGCGGGTCGGCTAGTCTACTTAGATCTGTCATTACCGGCGATACGCAACCTAACCCGATTGCCGACTCTCGAATCCGAAACGCGACCTAATCGGTGCGCATCGTGGCGAGCAGCTCGGGCAGGTCGTCGGGCTTCACCAGAACGTCGCGCGCCTTGGACCCCTCGCTGGGACCGACGACGCCCCGGCTCTCCATCAGGTCCATCAGCCGGCCGGCCTTGGCGAAGCCCACCCGCAGCTTCCGCTGCAGCATCGAGGTCGACCCGAACTGGGTCGTGACGACGAGCTCGATCGCCTGCAGCAGGAGATCGAGATCGTCCCCGACGTCCTCGTCGATCTCCTTCTTCTTGGCGACCACCGCGACGTCCTCGCGGTAGCTCGGCTGGGCCTGCTTCTTGCAGTGCTCGACGATGGCCCGGATCTCGTTCTCGCTGACCCAGGCGTTCTGCAGGCGCATCGGCTTGCTCGCGCCCATCGGCAGGAACAGCGAGTCGCCCTTGCCGACGAGCTTCTCCGCGCCCGGCTGGTCGAGGATCACCCGGCTGTCCGCGAGGCTGGAGGTGGCGAACGCGAGCCGGGACGGCACGTTGGCCTTGATCAGCCCGGTCACCACGTCCACGCTCGGCCGCTGGGTGGCGAGCACGAGGTGGATGCCCGCCGCGCGGGCGAGCTGGGTGATCCGGACGACGGAGTCCTCCACGTCGCGCGGGGCCACCATCATCAGGTCGGCCAGCTCGTCGACCACCACGAGCAGATACGGATAGGGCTGATACACCCGTTCGCTACCGGGCGGCGCCTGCAATTTCCCGGCTAGTACGGCCTTGTTGAAGTCGTCGACATGGCGGAATCCGGATGCCGCCAGATCGTCGTATCGCCGGTCCATTTCGCCGACCACCCATTGCAGGGCCTCGGCGGCCTTTTTCGGGCTCGTGATAATCGGCGTGATGAGGTGCGGGATGCCCTCGTACATGGTCAGCTCGACCCGCTTGGGGTCCACCAGGATGAGCCGGACGTCGTCCGGCGTGGCGCGGGTCATCAGCGACGTGATGAGCCCGTTGATGCAGGTGGACTTGCCCGCCCCGGTCGCGCCCGCGACGAGCATGTGCGGCATCTTGGCGAGGTTCGCGACGACGACCCGGCCCTCGACGTCCTTGCCCAGACCCACGATCATCGGGTGCTGATCGCTTGTGGCCACCGGCGAGCTCAGCACGTCGCCGAGGCTGACGATCTCCTTGTCGGTGTTCGGGATCTCCACGCCGATCGCGGACTTGCCGGGAATGGGCGAGAGGATCCGTACGTCCGCGCTCTTCACCGCGACCGCGATGTTCTTCGCGAGCGCGGTGACCTTCTCCACCTTCACGCCCGGGCCGAGCTCGATCTCGTACCGCGTCACCGTGGGGCCCCGGGTGAACCCGGTGACCTGGGCATCGATGGAGAACTGCTCCAGCACGCTGGTCAGCGCGTCCACCACGATGTCGTTGGCCTTGGTCCGCGGCTTGGGCGGCGTGCCCGGCTTGAGCAGCGCCTGCGGCGGCAGCGTGTACGACCCGTCGGACGCGGTGGCCGTCGTGAGCTGCAGCTGCTCGGTGCGCGGCTTGGACTCGGCCACCACGGCGACCGGCTCGGGCAGCGGCGGTTCGAGCTCCGGTTCCGGCTCCGCCGCGGCACCGCCGCGCCTGCCGAAGCCCGGCACTATGGCGGCCGGATCCTCCACGACCTCGGGCGTGTCGTACGGCCTCTCGTACGCCGCGACGTCGAAGACCTCGTCGTCGCCCTTGCGCTTGCGGCCCTTGCCCCGCCCGCGGCCCTTCCTGCCGGCCGCGCCGGCCTCCGGCTCCTCGCCGCCCGTCGTGGCGTCCACGCCGGTGGCGCCATCGTGGCCGGCGCCCCGCTCCCGGCCATGGCCGAGCAGGCCGAACAGCTCCCCGAGCCGCTCCGGGATGCGGTGCACCGGTGTCGCGGTGATCACCAGCAGGCCGAAGCAGGAGAGCAGCGCGAGCAGCGGCGCCGTGACCCAGGCGCCGAGCAGCTCGCTGAGCGGCCCGGAGGCGATGTAGCCGATCAGGCCGCCGGCCGCGCGCATCGCGGTCGCGCCCTCGGCGGGCACCGGCCCGCCGTTGCCGATGTGCAGCAGCCCCAGCACGCCGACCAGCAGCGCCGACCACCCCACGAGCATCCGCCCGGTGTCGGCGTTGGCGTCCGGGTGCCGCAGGAACCGCCAGGCGAGCAGGCCGAGCATCAGCGGTATGGCGGGCGCGAGCGACCCGAACCCGCCGAACAGCAGGGTGCCGACGACCTCGCCGAACGGCCCGGACATGCGCCACCAGACCACGGCCGCGGCGACGATGGCGGCGCCCAGCGCGATCAGTCCGAGGCCGTCGCGGCGGTGCTCCGGATCCAGGTCGCGGACCCCCTGGCCGAGCGCGCGGGCCGCGCCGCCGACGGCGTGCGCGACCAACATCCACGCGCCCGCCAGCAGCTTGCCGACCCCGATGACCAGCAGGCTGACCGGGTCGGAGTTGGGGCGGCGGGCGGGCCGCCGCTTCCGGGTGTTCTTGGACCCCTTCGCCGCGGAACCACGGCCACGCGCGGTGGTTTTGTCCCGCCCGCGAGACGACGACCCGCTCCGCGGACGCGACGAACCCTTCTTCGTCGATCCCTTGGACGCACGGGTGGCCATGATGAACAGGCTACCGAGCAACCCCCGGGAAGGGGCGCATCCCGAAGGGCGTGTCGGCGACCGGGGGCCGCCGACACGCCGGCCTGACATGTATCAGATGTCGACGACCACGGGGATGATCATCGGACGGCGGCGGTACGTGTCGCTGACCCAGCGGCCGACCGTGCGCCGTACGAGCTGACGCAGCTGGTGCAGGTCGTTGACCCCGTCGGCGGCGGCCTGGGCCAGCGCCTCCTCGATGCGCGGGAGCACGTCGTCGAAGCCCGAGTCGTCGATGCCGGAGCCGCGGGCGTGCAGCTGCGGGCCACCGACGATCTTGCCGGTGGTGGAGTCGACCACGATGATGACGGACACGAAGCCCTCGTCGCCGAGGATGCGCCGGTCCTTCAGCGCCGCCTCGGTGATGTCGCCGACCGAGGCCCCGTCCACGTACACGTACCCACAGGGGACCGCGCCGGTGATGCGCGCGCGGCCGTCGATGAGGTCCACCACCACGCCGTCCTCGGCGATCACGATGTGCGACTTCGGGACGCCCGAGAGCGCGGCGAGGCCCGCGTGTGCCCGCAGGTGCCGCCACTCGCCGTGCACCGGCATGACGTTGCGCGGCTTGACCATGTTGAGCACGTACAGCAGCTCGCCCGCGGGCGCGTGCCCGGACACGTGCACCAGCGCGTTGCCCTTGTGCACGACCTTCGCGCCCCACCGGGTGAGGCCGTTGATGACCCGGTTCACCGCGTTCTCGTTGCCCGGGATCAGTGAGGACGCGAGGATCACGGTGTCCCCGGGCTCGATCCGGATCTGATGGTCGCGGTTGGCCATCCGGGTCAGCGCCGACATCGGCTCGCCCTGCGACCCCGTGGAGACCAGCACGACCTCGCCGGGCGGAAGTTCGTCGAGGTCGCGCACGTCCACCAGTAGCCCGCCGTGGACCTTCAGATAGCCGAGGTCGCGGGCCACGTTCATGTTGCGCACCATGGAGCGGCCGACGAAGGCGACCTTGCGGCCGTGCGTCCGCGCGGCGTCGAGCACCTGCTGCACGCGGTGTACGTGGGAGGCGAAGCACGCCACGATGATGCGCTGGTCGGCCTGCGCGAAGACCTCGTCGAGGACCGGGCTGATCTCCCGCTCCGAGGTCACGAAGCCCGGCATCTCGGCGTTGGTGGAGTCGGACAGCAGCAGGTCCACGCCCTCGCCGCCGAGCTGGGCGAAGCCACCGAGGTCGGTGAGCCGGCCGTCCAGCGGCAGCTGGTCCATCTTGAAGTCGCCGGTGTGCAGGACGGTGCCCCCCGGCGTGCGCAACGCCACCGCGAGCGCGTCCGGGATGGAGTGGTTGACCGAGAAGAACTCGGCCTCGAAGGGGCCGTACCGGCGGCGTTCGCCCTCGGCCACCTCCACCAGCTCGGTGCCCTTGAGGCGGTGCTCACCGATCTTGGAGTTGAGCAGCGCCAGGGTCAGCTTCGACCCCATGATCGGGATGTCGGCCCGCTCGCGCAGCAGGTACGGCACCGCGCCGATGTGGTCCTCGTGGCCGTGCGTGAGGACCAGCGCCTCCACGTCGTCCAGCCGGTCCCTGATGTGGTCGAAGTCCGGGAGGATCAGGTCCACTCCCGGCTGATCCTCCTCGGGGAAGAGCACCCCGCAGTCGACGATCAGCAGACGGCCGTCGTACTCGAAGACCGTCATGTTACGGCCGATCTCGCCCAGCCCGCCCAGCGCGATGGTGCGCAGGGCGCCCGCCGGCAGCGGCGGCGGCGGGCCGAGATCGGGATGCGGATGACTCACATGGTCTCCTCGCCTAGGGGCCCTCCGGCACGCGGCCGGAGGGCCCCAGTCGTTTCGTTCATCGTGTCGCCGCGATGGGCGTACGTATCATGCGCTGCCCTCCGGGAGGGAGCCGAAGGAGACGGCGCTGTTCGGGACGCTCGCCTCGGGGGCGAGCCCGTCAGGGCCCTTGATGCCGGCCGCCACCAGGTCCTCGCGGAGCAGCGCGGACAGCTCGGCCGAGGCGTCCGCGAGCGGCGAGCGGACCGGGCCGCCGGGCAGGCCGATCATGTTCAGCACGGCCTTGGTGGTGATCACGCCCTGGGTGCGGAAGAGGCCGGTGTAGACGGGCAGCAGCCGGCGGTGGATCGCCGTGGCGCGGGCGACGTCACCGGACCGGAAGGCGTCGATCATGTCCTTCAGGTCGGTGCCGACGACGTGCCCGACGACGCTGACGAAGCCGGCCGCGCCCACCGAGAGCAGCGGCAGGTTCAGCATGTCGCTGCCGCAGTAGAACACCAGGCTCGTACGGTCCATCACCCAGGACGCCGCACCCAGGTCGTCCTTGGCGTCCTTCACCGCCACGATGCGCGGGTGCTCGGCGAGACGGACGAGCGTCTCCGAGGCGATCGGCACACCCGAGCGCGGCGGGATGTCATACAGCATCACCGGCAGCCTCGTGGTGTCGGCGACCGCCGTGAAGTGCCGCAGCAGGCCCTCCTGCGGCGGCTTGTTGTAGTACGGAGTGACGACGAGGAGGGCGTGGGCACCGGCCCGCTCGGCCGCTCGCGCGAGCTCGAGGGTGTGCGCCGTGTCGTTCGTGCCGACCCCGGCCACGACCGTGGCGCGGTCGCCGACCGCCTCGAGCACAGCACGAAGCAGCCGGTCTTTCTCGTCGTCCGAGGTGGTCGGGGACTCTCCGGTCGTACCGCTGATGACGAGCCCGTCATTGCGCATCTCATCGACGAGGTAGGTGGCCAGCCGCGCGGCGCCGTCGTAATCGAGGGAGCCGTCAGCGGCCATCGGTGTGACCATCGCGGTCAGCATCCGGCCGAAGGGCGCATCGGGCGCTGTGCTGGGTGCCATATTCCGAACGCTACCGCTCTTTGCCCCGCGTGCTGGCGTTCACCTGGCACGAATCACGACCTGCCAGTTCACACCCCACGCCGATCCGAACATTCTTCGCCACCCTGTCCACACCGCAACAAATCCTGCGGTTCGTACGAGAGGGAAAGCGCGCCGTGACCGTCGCGTCACGGGTGCGGAGAGTCGCGGGGGAACAATAGGGGACGCCGCCGGTATGTGCTCGGGGGTACACACACCGACGGCGTCTATCCCGTTGATCGTCTCCAGAGGGGCCGGCGTTACGGCCGAAGGTCCACGATTTTTCCGCGCGGTGTAGCGGTGCAGGTCGTGGTGTCGTACCGGGGTGGCCGATGCCGTAACGAGACCGGACTCAGAAGACCGGGATGATGTCCTCGGCGTTGATGTCGTCCGGCAGCTCCACGCCCTCCACGTCGAGCTCCGGGATCGCGGGGAAGTCGATGCCCCACCGCTGCACGATCGCCTTGACCTTCGCCATCGCGATCCGCCAGTTCTCCGCCTGCTCCTCGAAGCTGAGCACGCCGAGCCCGGCGTCCCGGGCGTGGTTCATCAGCACCCGGTGGTTGGGGAGGAAGTACTCCGGCAGGTCCCAGAACTGCCCGGGCGGCGGCTCCCAGAGGATCATCGAGAGGAACACGAAGCCGGCGCGCAGCTGCCGGGTGATCAGGTGCCTGGACTCATCCGTGAGGCCCGGCCACTCGTTGTCCAGGATCGTCATGCAGATCTGCAGGTGGCGTGACTCGTCCCGGCCGATCCGCTGGAAGACCTCCTTGAACAGCGGGTGTTGCGCGCCGCTCGCCATGCCGCGGAACAGCGTGGAGGCCGCCATCTCCCCCATCATGAAGCTGGTGAACAGCACGGGCAGGGAGTACTTGCCGACGGCCGCGTTGTAGCCGCTCCAGTACCGCCCGCCGTTGTGGTAGAGCCAGCCGATGTTGTTGTGCGCCGCGCGTTCCAGGTCCGTACGCGGCTCCCAGTCCAGCGGGCCGCCCGGCCAGAGCGCGTTGATGGCCCGCTGGCAGCACTCCTCGTGGTTCATCTCGTCGCGGGTGATCGAGAAGAAGCACTTCCGCACCGGGTCCTCTTCGTGCTGCTCGTACGCGTGGATGGTGGCGCGCGCGAACACGGCGGGGCCGGAGGCGTCGAAGTTGGCGAGCACGGAGAACCAGTACATGATCCCCAGTCGCTGCTCGTCGGTGAAGTCGTCGGCCGAGAGCAGCTCCCAGGGAAGCTCGGACGGGTTCCACGCCACGAGCTTGGACTTCTCGTAGATGGCGGCGAGCTTCTCGGTCTCCACCCGCCATTCCATCGGGTAGATGTTCGGCTGCGGCACCGCCGGCGCCGGCTGGAAGCCGCCCTCGGGGACGATGGGCGAACGCTGGTCCCGAGCCTCGTCGGCCATGGGTCACTCCTGTTTCCGCGGCACGGGTGGCGCCGCGCTTATGACAGTCACGGACGGATCGTGCGTCCTACCGTCACATGGTGGGTCAGCGGGCACCGTGCTGGCAAGGGGCCGGCCGGCGCGTTGTGTGAGACCCACGCAGACGAGCACCGCGAGTGCGGTCAGCACGGTCACCGGGGCGATCGCCTCCCCGTTCAGCAGGGCCGCCCAGCCCACCGTGAGCACCGGCTGGAGCAGCTGGAGCTGGCCACCGCGGGCGACCCCTACCCTGGCGAGCCCCGCGTACCAGGCGAAGAAGCCGAGGAACATGGAGCCGGCGGACACGTACGCGAACCCGGCCAGCGCGGCGGGGGTGAGCCGCGGCGGCGTCACCGCGAACAGCACCACGGTGAGCGGTGCCGTCAACGGCGCCACCAGCACCAGCGCCCAGCAGATGACGTGCCGGGGCGGCAGCTCGCGGCCGAGCCGCGCGCCCTCCGCGTAGCCCAGCGCGCAGGCCGCGAGGGCCAGGAGCAGCAGCAGGTCGGGGAGGCCCGGGCCGGGCCCGCCGGCGCCGCGCGTGAGCGTGAACAGCGTGACGGCGAGCACGCCGGCGCCGCAGGCGACCCAGAACGCGGGGCGCGGCCGGTCCCCCGCGCGCAGCGCGCCCGCCACCGCGGTGGCCGCGGGCAGCAGCCCGATGAACACGGCCGCGTACGCGGGCGTCGCGCCCTGGTCCAGCGCAAACGTGGTGAGCAGCGGAAACCCGAAGACGACCCCGCCCGCGACGACGAGCAGCGACCCCCACTGCCGCCCCCGCGGGCGCGGCGGACGCTCCGCCAGCAGCACGAGCGCGGCGAGCAGCGCGGCGAACCCGGCCCGGCCGATGCCCACCTGGTACGGGGTGAAGCTCGCCAGCGCCAGCGCCGTCGTGGGGAGCGTGAGGGAGAAGACCAGCGTGCCGAGGAGCGCCAGCAGAGTGCCGGATGACGGTATCGGCGGGGTGGGGGTAGCGCTACTCTCTACTCTCATGAGCGAGGATAGCAGTGTCGCCGGTCTCGCCTCCGACCTGAGGGGGCGGGTGGGTGCGCTGCGGCCCGGCGACCGGCTGCCGTCCAGTCGCGAGCTGATGCGCCGGCACCGGGTCAGCCCGGTCACGGTCTCCCGCGCGCTCGGCCTGCTCGCCGCCGAGGGGCTCATCGTGACCCGGCCCGGCGCGGGCACGTACGTGGCCGATCCGCCGCGCGGGGTGGCCGGCGCCGCCGACCTGTCCTGGCAGACCGTGGCGCTCGGCGAGCGGACCATCCAGGCCGACGGGGTGCTGCGGCTGCTGGCCCTGCCCGCGCCCGGGGTGATCCCGCTGGCCGGCGGCTACCTGCACCAGGACCTGCAGCCCTCGCGGGCGCTGGGCACGGCGATGGCCCGGGCCAGCCGGCGGCCGGACGCGTGGGAGCGGGTGCCGGTGGCGGGCCTGCCGGAGCTGCGGTCCTGGTTCGCGCGGGCGGTGGGCGGGGCGGCCACCGTCGACGACGTGCTGATCGCGGGCGGCGGGCAGGCGGCGCTGTCGGTGGCGTTCCGCGCCCTCGCCCCGCCGGGCGCGCCGGTGCTCGTGGAGTCGCCCACGTACCCGGGGGCGATGGAGATCGCCCGCGCGGCCGGGCTGCGCCCGGTGCCGGTGCCCATGGACGACGACGGGGTGCTGCCGGAGCTGCTGGCGGAGGCGTTCGCGGCCACCGGGGCCCGGGTCTTCCACTGCCAGCCGCTGCACGCCAACCCGACCGGCGCGGTGCTCGCCCCGGACCGGCACGAGCAGGTGCTGGCGGTGGCCCGGGCGGCCGGCGCGTTCGTGGTCGAGGACGACTACGCGCGCTACCTGTCCATCGAGGCGCCGCCCCCGCCGCTGGCCCGGTACGACGCGCACGGCACCGTCGTACACCTCGCCTCGCTGACCAAGGCCACCGCGCCGAGCATGCGGATCGCCGCGCTGGTCGCCCGCGGACCTGTCGCGGAGCGGCTCCGTACGGCGCACGCGGTGGACACGTTCTTCGTGCCGCGCCCGCTGCAGGAGGCGGCGCTCGAGCTGGTCAGCGCGCCGGCCTGGACGCGGCACCTGAAGTCGGTGGCGGCGCACCTACGGTCCCGGAGGAACCTGCTCGCCGCCGAGGTGACCGCGCGGCTGCCCGGTGCCCGGCTGCGGCCGCCCGCGGGCGGGCTGCACCTGTGGGTACGGCTCCCGGGCTGGGCCGACGACGCCGCGCTGGCCGACGAGGCGCTGCGGGCCGGGGTGGTGGTCACCCCGGGGCGGCTGTTCTACGCGGCCGAGCCGCCGGGCGCGTACGTCCGGCTCGCGTACGGGGCCGCCGCCGAGACCGACCTCGCCGAAGGCGTACGGCGTCTCGCCACGGTCTGGCCAACCCCCACGACCTGACCGCCATAGCGGCCCTCAACAAGTTGATGTTGGAGTCAGTCGTCGTCGCGGCCGCCGAGGAACATGCTGAGGAGCCAGCTGACGATGCTCACGATGAGCGCGCCCCAGAAGGCCGGCCAGAAGCCCGCGACCTCGAACGGCAGGTCGAGCTGCCCGGCGAGCCAGCCGGTGAGCATGAACAGCAGGGCGTTCACGACGAGCGCGACGAGGCCCAGCGTCAGCACGTAGAAGAGGCAGCCGACCGTCTTCACGATCGGCTTGATCACGGCGTTGACGAGGCCGAAGATCACCGCCACCACGAGCAGGGTGAGCGCCCCGCGCGGGGTCGCCACCGACTCGATCGAGATCCCGTCGACGAGGGCCGTGGCGACCCAGAGGGCCGCCGCGTTGATGAGGATGCGGATGAGGATCATCACCCGTCCAATCCTGGCATACGCGCCGCATCCCGGCCTCCTCCGCAGGGAGGGTGTCGGTGCCGTCCGCCAGGATGGGCCGCATGCCCAGCGACAGGCCCGCCGGGCCGTTCACCCCACTGCACTTCCAACTGGTGCTGCTGCGGCGGATGGCCGACCACAACCCGGAGCTGGTCGAGGCGGCCCGCCGGGAGCTCGGCGTGTCGGTCACCGCGATGCGCGAGGCCAACCGCCGCTGGCAGGCGATGCGGCGCGCCGGCCGGCGGCCCGCGCTGCTATCGCGCTACCGGTCGATCCTGGGCGTCCCGGAGTCGACGGAGACCCGCCGGTTCGGCGATGTCACGTGCCAGGTGATGCGGTGGCCGGTGCCGCTCTGGCCCGGGCTGCGGTTCGAGGTGCTGCTCGCGTCGTCCGGTGCGGTGTTGAACGAGTGGCTGGTACGGGCCCCGGGCGCCCGGCCCGCCGTACCGGCCGGCCTCGCCGACCTCACCCCGTGGTCCTGCACGGTGGACGAGGCCGCGCGGGCGTTCGCCCCGGCGGTGCCGCTGGAGGGCTCGGCTCCCGGCCGCTGGGGCCTCGCCTTCACCGCCGCCGACGAGCACGGCGTGCCGCGCGCGGTCGTCGCCGAGTTCACGTGGGGCCTGATGCAGCGCTGGTGGTTCCGCGCGTGAGGCGCGCCGCGCCGGGCGTGCGCTCCGTTCGGCAGCGCTGGTGGCTCCGCGAGGCGCTCGCTCCGGCCGCCCGCTTCCTCAGCGCGAGCCGAGCACGCAAAATTCGTTGCCGTCCGGGTCGGCCAGCACCACCCAGCTCTCCTCACCGGTCTGGCCCACGTCGGCCCGCCGCGCTCCGAGCGCGAGCAGCCGCTTGACCTCCGCCTCCTGGTCGTCCGGCTCGAGGTCGAGGTGCATCCGGTTCTTCACCGCCTTCTCCTCGGGTACGACGAGGAACAGGATGCCCGCGCCGCGGCCGGCCGGGTCGCGGAGGGCGACGCCCTCCTCGTCCTCCTCGAAGAGCTCGTAGCCGAGCGCCTTCGCCCACCAGCGCCCCAGCTCCCCGGGACGCGTGCTGTCGAAAGTGATCGTGTGCACCGCGAGCGACATCCTCCCGCTCCCTCCCGATCGGCGGTCAACTTGTAACCGGCTATGACCGTACGATGGTGTCGAGGTCGGACGCAACCCACACTCCCGGTAAGTTGGTGCCGACCTGCGGAAAGGGGGAAGCCATGGCGGTCGCCTCCGCGGAGTTGCTGCGCGACTTCGTCAACACCTACGACGTCGAGGAGGGCCGGGAGGCCCTGGCCGAGCCCGCCGACCTGGCCCGCTGGCTCGCCGCGGCCGGCCTCACCCACCCCGCCGTCACCGCCCCCACCACCCCCGCCGACCTGCGCGCCGCGCACGAGCTGCGCGAGGCACTGCGGAGCGCGCTGCGGGAGAACCACGACGGCCTCACCGAGCATCCCGAGCTCGAGGAGCTGGCCGGGCGGCACGTGCTGCGTCTCACCTTCGGGCCGGACGGGCCCGCTCTCGCCCCCGCCCGCCACGGCGGCCGCCCCGCCCAGGCCGCGCTCGCGCGCATCGTCGCCGCCGTACTGGCCACCGCCGCCGAGGGACGCTGGAGCCGGCTCAAGGTCTGCGCGGAGGACGCATGCCAGTGGGCCTTCATCGACTCCTCCAAGAACCGCTCCCGGTCCTGGTGCTCCATGAAGGTCTGCGGCAACCGCGCCAAGACGCGCGCGTACCGGGCGCGCAGGCGGACCGAGGACGACGGGTAGCGTTGCCTTCCATGTCCGGGCCCTCCTCTGTGTCGTTCCGTGTCCGCGACGCCGGTCCCGGCGACGTGGCCGCCATCGAGCGCGTACGGGTGGCGGGGTGGCGGGCCGCGTACCAGGGGCTCGTCCCCGAGGACGTGATCGACCGGATGCGCGCGGACGACCCGCGGGCGCTCGCCTCCCGCCGCGCGGCGCTCGCCAAGCGGGGCGTGTTCGCGCTGCTCGCGGAGGACCCGGACGGCCGGGCGGCGGGGTTCTGCGTGGGCGGCCCGGACCGCGACACGCCGTACGGCGGGGAGATCTACGCGCTGTACGTGCGCCCCGAGCACTGGTCCTCCGGCCTGGGACGGGACCTGCTCGGCCGCGGCGTGGCCGGGCTGCGCGCCCGGGGGCACACCGAGGCGAGCCTGTGGGTGCTGGAGGGCAACGGGCGCGCCCGCCGGTTCTATGAGCGCGCCGGGCTGACCGCCACCGGCGAGCGGCGGATGCTGGACATCGGCGGGCCCGTACCGGAGCTGCGGTATCGAATCGATCTCGAGGTGTCGGCGTGAGTGAGCAGGGATTCGTCAGGTCCGCGCGTACGGCGGACGTGACCGCGGTGGCCCGCATCCAGATCGCGGGGTGGCGCGCGCTGTACGCGGACGCCCTGCCCGGGGACGTGCTGACCGAGCTCACCGGGGACGACGCGGTGCACCGGTGGGAACGGCAGTGGAGCGAGTCGGTGGAGCGGCCGCCCACCGAGCGGCACCGGCTGCTCGTCGCCACCGCCGGCGACGCGGTCGTCGGGTTCGCCGCCTGCGGGCCGGCCTCGGATGAGGACCTGTGGCCGCGCACCGACGGCGAGCTGTACGAGCTGCACATCGCGCCGGGCCGTACCGGCGAGGGCCACGGCAGCCGGCTGCTCAACGCGGTCGTCGACCACCTGCGCGACGACGGTTTCACCACCGTGCACACCTGGGTGCGGGACAAGGACGAGGCGCGCCGCCGGTTCCTGGAGTCGACCGGCTGGGCGCCGGACGGCGTGACCCGGCGGCTGCACCTGGACCAGACCGGCCCGGCGGGTGAGCCGGTGGAGATGATCAGGATGCACACGGGGATCCCCGAGTACGCCTGACCACGAGTACCCCTCGAGAGAACCCCTGAGAGAAGAGGTGGCAGGTGGCCACGGTCGGAGAGTGGGTCGCCGGGGCGCGACCCCGTACGCTGCCCGCGGCGGTCGTGCCCGTCGTGGTGGGCACCGCCGTCGCGATCGGTGAGGGCGGCTGGTCGTTCCCGCGTGCGCTGCTCGCGCTCGTGGTGGCGCTCGCCCTGCAGATCGGGGTGAACTACGCCAACGACTACAGCGACGGGGTGCGCGGCACCGACGCCGAGCGGGTCGGGCCGCTGCGGCTCACCGCGACCGGGCTCGCCGCGCCGGTCAAGGTCCGCACCGCGGCGTTCGCCTGGTTCGGCGTGGCGGCCGTCGCGGGGCTCGTCCTGTCCGCGATGTCCAGCTGGTGGCTCCCCCTGGTCGGGCTCGCCGCCATCCTCGCCGCCTGGTACTACACGGGCGGCGAGCGCCCGTACGGGTACCGCGCGCTCGGTGAGGTCTCGGTGTTCGTGTTCTTCGGGTTCGTCGCCGTCGTCGGCACGGTCTACGTACAGCTGCTCGGCACGCCCTGGCTCGCCTGGGCCGCCGCGGTGCCCGTTGGGCTGCTCGCCTGCGCCCTGCTGGTGGTCAACAACCTGCGCGACATCCCGACCGACCGGGACACCGGCAAGCGCACGCTGGCCGTGGTGCTCGGCGACACGCTCACCCGGCGGATGTACGTGGCGTGCGTGGCGGCCTCGTTCGCCATCGCCCTCGCGGTCGCGGTGGTGCGGCCGTTCACCCTGCTCACGCTGCTCGCGGTGCCGGTCGCGGTGGGGCCGGCGAAGGCGGTCCTGGGCGGCGGGACCGGGCGGGGGCTGGTGCCCGCGCTCGGCGGGACGGGGCGGCTGCAGATGGTCTTCGGCCTGCTGTTCTCCATCGGCCTCGCGCTCTGAGAGCGTGTTTGAGAAGGGTCGGCGTGTCTGGTCCTTCAACCGCTGGGAACTGTAGAAGGGCACCGAGCAGATCCTCCCGGTTCAGCAGCGACGCACCAACGGCTACCGGTGCCACAGCACCACAGGTGTGCCGTATCCTGCCTCCTGACCGGTCGACTGCTGGCCCGCTGATCTAGTGTCATGCCAGTTCGGCGGGCCTTGGTGCCTCGAACCGCGTGACCGGAGGAGTCGATGCCGCGATGACGGCAGGGGGACCGATGCCCACACAGGACGACGTGCTCGGGTACTTCAACACGCTGTCGAACTGGGGACGGTGGGGCGACGACGACGAGCTCGGCACTCTGAACCACATCACCGACGACGTCCGGCTGGCGGCGGCGCGGGCCGTGCACCACGGCAGGAGCGTGTCGTGCGCATGGGAGGTTGCCGTACCGGAAGACATGGAGCGGTCGACGACGACGTGCCCGTGCGCCGCCGACATGCCGGGTGCCGAGGACATGCCGGTGCCCGGATTCCGCAACGACCGGCGCTGGGGCTTTTCGAACGAGCGGCTCGGCATCATGTTCCACGGCAACACCCTCACCCACGTCGACTCGCCGTGCCACATCTTCTGGGACGGCACGATGTACAACGGGCGGTCGCACTCGTTGGTCGACGCCGCAACGGGATCGGCGTGGGCGGCCGTCACGGCGGCGGCGAACGG
>WHSL01000110.1 GCA_009380095.1 Streptosporangiales bacterium
CGGGGGCGGCGGTCGCGGGGGCGGCGGTCGCGGGGGCGGGGGCGGGCGTGGCCTCGGTGGGTGGGGTTGCGTGGTCGGTCAGGCCGGGGACGGGTTGTTCGCCGCCGTCGGTGAGGATGTAGGCGGCGGGGGCGCGCCAGACGTACCAGGCGGGGGACGGTCGTCCGCCCGGGACCGTGATCCACACCAGGCCCGACTTCTTCATCGCCTCATCGAGCAGCGCGGCCCGCGGTGCGTCCATGGGTCAAGCAAACCGGCCCTCCCTGCCCCGTTCAACCCCGTCCACCGCAACCTGGCCACGCGCCGACCACCTCCGTCCAGAACGCCGCAGGCCGCCGCCTCGGAAGGTCGCGGCCGGGCCTGCCGGGAGGGGGCGGCCCGGCCACACCCGGGACGGAGGGCGTGGCCGGGCTGGTCCCGGGAGGTTGCGGTCGGGGAAGGGGCGGGGGTGGTCAGCGGTCGGCGGCGTAGGTCTGGATGGTGCTGCGGACGTACCAGTTGCCGTTGGAGGTCTGGGCCGTTAGCCAGCCGCTGTAGAAGCCGCGGGGGACGCCGGCGCCGCTGATGGTGAGGGTGACGGAGGTCTTCCCGTTGGCCGGGATCGTGATCACCGAGCGGTCCACGGTGAAGAGGCCGCCCGGCGCCACCGTGCCGGCGGTGTTGGTGGACCAGTCGCTGAGGTAGTACGTGACCGGCACGGGATTGAAGTTGTGGTACGTGACCGTCTTCTTGATCACGCTGGACCGGCTGGTCAGGTAGTTGGCGGAGATGTTCGGCGAGGTCGTGTAGACCCGCTGCAGCCGCGCCCGGTTCACGTCGATCCGGCCGGTCCCCTGGTGATACGCCCGGTACCCGCTCACGTAGTGCGCGGTGCTCATCAGCGCGGCCTTCAGGCTCGCCCCCTTGAAACCGGGGAACCGCTGCCCCAGGATCGCCGCCGCCCCCGCGACGTGCGGCGCGGCCATGGACGTGCCGGAGAAGTTCACGTACCCGCGCGTCCCCGCCCCGGCCGCGTCGATCGAGACACCCGGAGCGGTCACGTCCGGCTTGATGGTGCCGTCCGGCAGCGCCCCGCGGCTGGACCAGGCGGCGAGCCTGTCGCTGTAGTTGACGGCCCCGACCGTGAGCGCCGACGTCGCGCTCCCCGGCGAGGTGATGGTCTGCAGCCCGAGCTCGCCCTCGTTGCCCGCGGCCACCACGAAGAGCGTGCCGTCCGTGGCGGTCAGCTCGTTCACGGCCTGCTCCATCGGGTCCACGTCCGGCGTGTCGGTGCCACCCAGGCTGAGGTTGACGACCTTGGCCTTGACCGTCGACGAGGCCCACTGCATGCCCGCGACGATCCACGACTCAAGGCCGAAGCCGTCGGCGTCGAGCACCTTCCCCGAGGCGAGCCGCGCGCCGGGCGCGACGCCCTTGTACGTCCCGCCGGACGCCTTCCCGCTCCCCGCGACGGTGGACGCGACGTGCGTCCCGTGACCGTGCTGGTCGGCGAGGCCGGCGCCGGTGAAGTCCCGCGCGGCCACCACCTTGCCGGCCAGGTCCGGGTGGCCGGTGTCGATGCCGGTGTCCAGTACGGCGACCGTGACGCCCTTGCCGGTGTACCCGGCCGCCCACGCCTTGGCCGCCCCCACCTGCGGGACGCTGTGGTTCAGCGACGCCTTGACCTTCCCGTCCAGCCAGAGCCGCCGTACGCCGCCCTCGAGCCGGTCGTCCCGCTCACCGGTGAGCGACCTCCACGCGTCCGCCGCCTCCGCCTTGGGCAGCCGCATCGCGGTCAGCCCGTCGGTCATCCGAGCGCCGCCCACGGCGCGCGCCCCCGTCACTCGCGGCTCGGTACCCTCGGCGTGCTCGGTGATGAGCGGCACGTCCGTACGGCTCGCGTCGTCGTACTCCCACGTCACCAGCCGGGGGACGTCGAAGAGCCGCGCGTCCACCCGCCCCTCGGCGAGCAGCGGCGCCGCGTCGGACGGCACGACGCGTACGGTCCCGCCGTCGCGCCGCACGTCGAACGTGATGCCGGACCTTCCCGGGCCGGGCTTCGCGGTGTAGTCGGCGCCCGCGCCGGACCCGCGTACGGTCACCTGGTCGCCGGTGACGAGCGTCACCGTGGCGCGGACGAGTGCGGCGGCGATGGCCGGTGTGGACGTGAGCGCCAGGGCGAGCGCGGCGAGCACGCCGACCCCGGCCACGGGCAGAGCCGTGGGCAACCTCATCGAGATCCCTTCGATCACCCGGCAGGCGAAAGGGGGACGATGAGCGGGATCGTTCCGGGGGGCACGGCCGGTGTGGACAACCACCCCGCATTCTGCCGCATACCAGCCCATTTAAGACATGATCGGGGCGTTACCGGCCGATCTCGGTCGGCACACAGAGGAACGGCCCCGAAGGCGCGGAAGGTCAGGTCGCCTCGCGGTCGAAGGGCGGCCGCTCCCCGTAGTCCAGCCCCCCGCTCGCGACCGTCGCCTCCTCGGGACGGGACGACGGATCGTCCTCGTCCTCCCACAGGTGCTTGCGGACGAACCGCCGCGGATTCAGGTCCGCCACGTCCATGTCGCGGAACTCCGGACCCAGCCCCGCCTTCAGATCGTTCTGCGCGTTGTTCGCCATCTGCCGGAGTTGGCGCAGGGCACGGCCGGCCTGAGCGGCCATCTTCGGCAGCCGCTCGGGGCCGAAGATCAGCAGGGCGAGGACGGCGAGAACCGCCGCCTCCCCAAAACCGACATCGAACAAGCCGTCCTCCCAGCGGGATGCGAACCTCGGCGACCGCACACGACGGGGGCCGGAGGTTCCAGACTAATCCGGCGAGCCCCCCGCCGGGAGACTCCGATCGAAACGCTCCAGGTCAGGCCCGGTGGACCCGGGTAAACCGTCAGCGTCCCGCCGGGCTGAGGCCCAGCTGCCGGCCGAGCAGCCCGCGCTGCTTGCCCGCCAGCCCGTGTGCGATCTCGGCGAGGGCCACCGCCGCGGGGGCCTCGGGCGCGGCGAGCACCAGCGGCTCCCCGGCGTCGCCGCCCTCGCGCAACCGTACGTCGATCGGCACCTGTCCGAGCAGCTTGACCGGCGCGCCGACGTTCCGGGTGAGCGCCTCGGCGACGACCTGCCCGCCGCCGCTGCCGAACACGTCGATGCGCTCGTCGCAGTGCGGACACGGCAGGTACGACATGTTCTCGATCACGCCGGAGATGCGCTGATGCGTCTGCACGGCGATGGAGCCGGCCCGCTCGGCGACCTCCGCGGCCGCCATCTGCGGCGTCGTGACCACCAGGATCTCCGCGCTGGGCAGCAGCTGCGCCACCGAGATGGCGATGTCGCCGGTGCCCGGCGGCAGGTCCATCAGCAGCACGTCCAGGTCGCCCCAGTACACGTCCGCGAGGAACTGCTGCAGCGCCCGGTGCAGCATCGGCCCGCGCCACACCACGGGCGCGTTGCCCGCGGTGAACATGCCGACCGAGATCACCTTCACGTCCTTGGCGGACGGAGGCATGATCATGTCCTGCACCTTGGTGGGGTGCCCGGTGACGCCCAGCATGCGCGGGATCGAGTGGCCGTAGATGTCCGCGTCGACGACGCCGACCTTCTGGCCGGTGGCGGCGAGCGCGGCGGCGATGTTCACCGTCACCGACGACTTGCCGACACCGCCCTTGCCGCTGGCCACCGCGTAGACCTTGGTGAGCGAGTTGGGCCGGGCGAACGGGATCTCCCGCTCGACCTGGCCGCCGCGGAGCTTGCTCTGCAACGCCTTGCGCTGTTCCTCGCTCATCACGTCGAGCTCGACCCGTACGGCAGTGACACCGTCGAGCTTGGAGACCGCCTCCGTGGTGTCGGAGGTGATCTTGTCGCGGAGCGGACAGCCCGCCACCGTGAGGTAGATGCCGACGTGCACCTTGCCGTCGTCGGCGACGTCGATGCTCTTGACCATGTCGAGGTCGGTGATGGGCCGGCGGATCTCCGGGTCGATGACCGTGGCGAGCGCCGCGCTCACCTGCTCGACGGAGGGGAGGGTGGACATAGGTTCATGCTATGGACTCATCGCCCCAGTTGCGAACGCCGGGGCCGTCATGAAGCCCTGTCCCTCCGATCGGCGTCCTCGTCCAGCACGCGCTGCAGCTCCGAACGGATGAAGTCGCGCGTCGCCACCTCCCCGATGGCCTGCCGCAGCCCCGCGATCTCCCGGGTGAGGTATTCCGTGTCGGCCAGCGCCCGCTGCCGCCGCTCGCGGTCCTGCTCGTACTGCACCCGATCCCGGTCGGCCTGCCGGTTCTGCGCCAGCAGGATCAGCGGCGCCGAGTACGAGGCCTGCAGCGACAGCATCAGCGTGAGAAAGATGAACGGGTACGGGTCGAACCGCAGCCGGTCCGGCATCAGCACGTTCCAGGCCAGCCAGACCACGATGAACGCGGTCATGTAGACGAGGAACCTGCCGGTGCCGATGAACCGGGCGATGCGCTCGGAGACCCGGCCGAACGCCTCGGGGTCGTAGTGCGGCCGGGGCAGCAGCGGCCGTACGGCCCGCCGCGGCTGGTCGAGCCGCCCGAAACGCCGCTGCTCCGCGCTCACCGCGCCTCCCGGGCCCCGGCGGCGTCCCCCGAGCCCTCCGAGCCGCCCGCGGAACCCTCAGGGTCCTCGCGCGGCGCGCTCTCCCGCCAGTCCCGCGGCAACAGGTGATCGAGCACGTCGTCCACGGTGATCACCCCGATCAGCCGCCCCACTTCGTCCACGATCGGCAACGCCACGAGATTGTACGCGGCCATGTACCCGGCCACCTCGTGCAGCGTGCGCTCCGGCCGCAGCGGGTCGAGGTGGGTGTCGAGCAGAGCGCCGAGCAGCGTCCCCGGCGGCTCCCGCAGCAGCCGCTGGAAGTGCACGAGGCCCAGGTAGCGGCCGGTGGGCGTCTCGCTCGGCGGGCGGGTCACGTACACGGTCGCGGCGAGCGCGGGCGTGAGGTCCGGGTTCCGTACGGCGGCCTCCGCCTCCGCCACCGTGGCGTCCGGCAGCAGCACCACCGGCTCGGTGGTCATCATGCCGCCGGCCACGTCGTCCTCGTACACCATCAGCCGCCGTACGGGCTCCGCCTCGCCCGGCTCCATCCGCGCGAGCAGCGCCTCCGCCTGCCTGTCGGGCAGCTCCGACAGCAGGTCGGCGGCGTCGTCGGGGTCCATGGCCTCGAGCACGTCGGCCGCCCGGTCGTTGTCCAGGGTGCCGATGATCTCCACCTGGTCCTCGCCGGGCAGCTCCTCGAGCGCGTCGGCGAGCCGCTCGTCGGAGAGCGCGGCGGCGAGCTCGGCGCGCCGTTTGGGCGGCAGGTCGTGCAGCACCCCGGCGAGGTCGGCGGCGCGCATCTCGGCGAGCGCGGCCACCAGGTTCTCCGCGCCCTGCCCCTGTTCCGGCCGGGCGAAGCCGGTGACGGCCCGCCAGTCGACGATCAGCGTCTCGCCGCGCCGGCGCAACCCGCGCCGCCCGCGCTCCACCGCGACCTTGGTCATCAGCCAGTCCCGGGTGGGCGTCTGCTCCATGCCCAGGTCCAGTACGGAGACCCGCTCCCCCGTCTCGACGAGCTCGACGGTGCGGTCAAGCAGCTCCCCCAGGGCCAGCGTCTCGCCCCCGCGCTGTTCGAACCGGCGCATGTTGATCCGGCCGGTGAAGATGACGGCGTCGGCCTCGATGGTGGTGACCCGGGTGACCGGCAGGAAGACGCGGCGGCGCGGCTGGACCTCGACGACGAAGCCGAGCACCCGCGGCGGCTTGGTGCCCACCGGCAGCGTGATGACGAGGTCGCGGACCCGGCCGATCTGGTCGCCCGCGGGATCGAACACGGCGACGCCGGCGAGCCGCGCCACGAACACCCGGGCGGCCGTCACCGGGAAACTCCCGGCGATCGCCCCGCCCCCTCCGGCCGGCGCCCCCGCACACTCGCCATGTCTGCGACAGTACCCGCAGTGAACTGGGACATCGCGGTCCGGCACGGCCGGATGCCGCGCCGATGTCACAACCGGAACGGCCGCGTTGTCCTCGGGGGCGACGCGTGAGCACGGCGAGCCGGAAGGTCGAGGTGCGGAATGAGCCGGGTGAGCGAGGTCTTCGGCGAGCACCGCGGCGTGCTCTTCTCGGTCGCGTACCGGATGCTGGGCAGCGTGGCCGACGCCGAGGACGCGGTGCAGGACGCGTGGCTGCGCTGGTCGGCGGACGACAGGTCGGGCGTGGCGGACCCGAAGGCGTACCTGATCCGTACGGTCTCCCGGCTGGCGCTGAACCGGCTGCACTCGGCCCGCGCCCGGCGGGAGAGCTACGTCGGACCCTGGCTCCCGGAGCCGCTGCTGACCTCCCCGGACGTGGCGGAGGACGTGGAGCGCGCGGAGTCGGTGTCGCTCGCCATGCTCGTCGTGCTGGAGACGCTCTCGCCGGCCGAGCGCGCGGTGTTCGTGCTCCGTGAGGTGTTCGGCACCCCGTACGCGGAGATCGCGGCGACGCTGGACTGCGGCGAGGCGGCGGTACGGCAGCTGGCGCACCGGGCGCGCGAGCACGTACGGGAGCGCCGCCCGCGCTACGACACCGACCGCCGCACCCGTGAGGAGGCCACCCGGCGGTTCCTCGCGGCCTGCGTGGGCGGCGACCTCGGCGCGTTGATGCGGCTGCTCGCGCCGGACGTCGTGCTGCACTCGGACGCGGGCGGCAAGGGCAAGGCTCCGCGGCGGAACGTGTACGGCGCGGACAAGGTGGCGCGGTTCTTCATCGCGGTCGCCGGGCGCGGGGACGTCGCCGGGCTGTCGCTTCGGTTCGCCGATGTGAACGGCGTTCCGGGTTTCGTCCTCGATAGCGGGGACGCTCCGGACGGCGGGTTCGTGCTCGACGTCACGGACGGGCTCGTCACCGCGATCTGGATCGCCCGGAATCCGGACAAGCTCACCGGGCTGACCGGCGAGGCGCGGACGCTCTAGGGGGCACGGCTCGGGGAAGGCGCGAGGCCCGTACGGCGGGTGGGACCGTACGGGCCTCTCTCGGATCGGACCCGGGTGCAGGGAGCCCGATACGCCTCCGCTGGGTCAGTCCGTGGTGGAGGAGCCGAGGGTGAGCTCCGCCTCGGAGGTGCTTCCTCCGCGCTGGTAGGTGAGCTTGACCTTGTCGCCGGGCTTGTGCTTGCGGATCTCCACGATCAGCTCGTCCGCGGCCTCGACGCTCTTCCCGTCGATCTTGGTGATCACGTCACCGGGACGCAGCCCGGCCTTGTCGGCCGGTCCGCCGGGGACCACCGAGGCCTGCCCGCCGGCCTGCCCCTCCGGCACGATCCGCGCGCCCGTGCCCTGGTAGACGAGGTCCACGCTGGCGCCGATGACCGCGTGTGAGGCCTTGCCGGTACGGACCAGCTGCTCGACCACGTCCCGGACCTGCTTGGCCGGGATCGCGAAGCCGAGCCCGATGCTGCCGCTCTGCTGCCCCGACGTGGGCTGGTCGCTGACCGTGGCGATGGAGGAGTTCACCCCGATCACCCGGCCCTGGGAGTCCACCAGCGGGCCACCCGAGTTGCCGGGGTTGATCGCGGCGTCCGTCTGGATCGCGTTGATGTAGGACTCGTCGCCGTTCTCGCCGGCCGTCACGGGCCGGTCCACGGCGCTGACGATGCCGGTGGTCACCGTGCCCTCGAGGCCCAGCGGCGAGCCGATCGCGATGACGGTGTCGCCGACCACCACGCTGTCGGAGTCGCCGAAGGCGAGCGCGGGCATCTTCTTGCCGCCCTGCGGCTTCAGTACGGCGATGTCGGAGCTGGGGTCGCGGCCCACGATCTCCGCTCCGGACTTGGACCCGTCGCTGTAGTGCAGCTGGATCTCGCCGCCCTGCGCGGCCGGCGCCGCCACGTGGTTGTTGGTCACCACGTAGCCGCCCTCGATCGCGAAGCCGGACCCGCCGGTCTGCCCGGAACCGCCCGAGACCTCGATGGACACGACGCTCGGGCTGACCCGCTGCGCCACGCCCGCGACGGTGCCCGCCGGGCGGCTCTTGTCACCGCTCGGCACCGCGCCCGCGCTGTAGGAGGGGTCGGTACCGGTGCCCCGGGAGGCCACCCAGCCGCCGCCCACGCCTCCGGCGATGGTCGAGATGATCATCGTGACCAGCGCGATCGCGATGACCGTGCCGGTGCTCAGCCCCCCGCGCTGCGGCTTCAGGGGGCGGCCCGCGGTGTCGGTGTCCCACCCCGGCCCCGCGCCCGGCGGGGGCGGGGGCGAGGCGGCCGCGTACGACCCCGCGGCGCTCGGCGGCGGCCCCCCCGGCCCGCCACCGACCGAACCCCCCGGCCCACCGCCATGCGGCCCACCCGGCGGGCCATACGCCCCGCCGGACCCGTAGCCACTCCCCTGCGGCTGCGGTCCGCCCGCGCCGCCGGGCATCCCATAGGCGCCACCGCCCGGCGCCCCCGGCCCCGACTGGTGCGACGCGCCGGAGTCGGACGGGTTCGGACCGCCCGCGCCGAACGGACTCGCGGCCCCCTCACCGGACGGGCTCGGGGTGGTCGAGCCGGGTGGGTTGGGGGGCGTCGTGGTGGGTTGGTAGGGGGAGTTCGCCGGGCGTGAATAGGGCGCGGTGCCGCCTTCGGTCGCCGGGGACTCGCCGGTGCTTTCGCCGGGTCGCGGCGGGGTGCGGTCGGCGTCCGGTTCCGAGGCCGAGCCGCGCGTCTCGCCGCGGTCGGCCGCCCAGACGTCCTCCTCGGGCGAGGACCAGCCGTGCGCGCCCGGGGTCTCAGGCGCGCGACGCTCGGACTCGTCGGTCATCTCTATCTCCTTGCCCCACGGGCATTCGCCGGTATCGGTCGTTCCATCGTGCCCCGCACGGGATAAAACTCCTGTTAGTACCACCTCGACGCGACCTGGGAACCCGATCCGCCGAAATCCTTGGCGTGCCTGCCGTTCATGGTGCCCAAGTCGGGACTATCCGAACGGATTCGCCCACGACGCGAGCCGGCTCAGCCCCCGCGACACCCGGTCCCAGAAACCCGGCTCCGGCTCGTGCGGCAGCACCCTGATCGCCTTGTCGACACTGCTCGACGGGGTGTCCGCCAGCAAGGTGTAGACGTGTCCGCGCGCGGCCCAGGTCACGCGCTGCTGCACGCTGTCGGTCTGGAAGACGGTGGCGCCACCCCGGGCCGCCTTGAGCAGCCGGGACAGCTTCGTCGTGTCCAGCCGCCCGCGCTGCACGAACAGCGAAAGGGTGGCCAGCCCGTCCGAATACCGCAGGTGCACGACCTGACGGGTGCCGTACCCGGAGGAGCGCGACTCCAGCAGCCGCAGCCCGTCGGGCAGGCCGCCGGGCACCGCCCAGCCGTGCCTGCGCAGCCAGGACAGGTCGGCGGCGGTGAGCGTACGGCTCCACGGCGCCGCGGCCCGCGATGTCGCCGCCGTCCCCGAAGCCGCGACGTCGCGCTCAGCCCCGTCCCCGACCTTGAGGTCGAGGAACGCGCTGGCCTGCGTGATCCGCCCGCGGCCGTCCCGCGCCTCGCGGCGCAGCATCAGCCCGGTGTCCCGGTCCACCCAGAAGCGCGCAGCCACCGTGCCGTTCGTACGGCGGGCCACCACGACGTCGGCGGAGCGCCCGCAGACGGTGTTGCCGCCCTCGGCGCCGAGCCGGTAGTTGCCACGCAGCAGCC
Source organism: Streptosporangiales bacterium (assembly GCA_009380095.1). Classification (GTDB taxonomy): domain Bacteria; phylum Actinomycetota; class Actinomycetes; order Streptosporangiales; family Streptosporangiaceae; genus WHSL01. The sequence continues at coordinate 9,635 of WHSL01000110.1, forward strand.
CCAGCTGGGACCGGTCCAGGCCGAGCTGCAGGCCCGGGTCGCGCGGCGCGGCCACGGCCAGCGGCACGTACGCCTCGTCGCCGTCGAGGTCCATGACCGTGCCGCGCGCCGGCGTGTGCGCGAGGTTGATCAGCGTCGTACTGGACCGGTGCGCGTCCCACGCGGCGACGAACTGCACGCCGCTGTACGTGAGCCCGTGCCCCGCCTGCGCGGCGCGGTCGAGCAGACGCAGGCCCTCCTCGGCCTCCTCCGCCTCGGTGCCGGGCCCGTCCGCGTGCGCGGTGCCGGCCGCCAGCGGGCCGGCCATCAGGTAGAGCAGCACCGCGACGGCGATGAGCGGCCCCACCAGCAGCGGGGCGGAGGCGCCGAGGCCCGCCGCGGACAGCCGGACGGTGGTGGTGGCGGCGCGGCGGCTCACGGGCGCTGAGGTTGGCTGCCGACCGTGTTGACCGCCTCGTGGCGGCCGAGCGGCGGCACGCCGCCCGAGGTCAGCGCGTGCTCGACGGCGAAGGCGTCCATCGACGGGGTGACCGAGGGGGTGCCGTCCGTGGGCTCGCCGCCGACCGCGAAGGCCGTGCTGATCGCCAGCGCCATCAGCGAGGCGCCGGCCAGCGCGTACCTCCCGCCGCGGCGGCGCAGGCCGGACCGGGACCGTGAGGTCTGGGCCGAGACCGCGACGGCCGTGGCCGTACCACCGAAGCCGGACGTGCGGCCGAACCCGCCGGAGGACAGCGGCCCCTCACCGGAGCCGGAGCCCGTGCCGGGGAACGGCGACATCGGCGGTGGCAGCGGCTCGCCGGGGTCGGACATGGACAGCAGCCGCACCATCAGGTCCCCGGACGGCCCGGGACCGCCGAGACCGTGCAGGCGCCGCTTCAACCGGCGCAGCATCTCCGCCTCGAACCGGCACTGCTCGCACACGGCCAGGTGGCGCAGGGCGCGCTCCCGGTCGCCGTGGCCCAGCTCCCCGTCGACGAGGGCCGACAGGCGCTCTCCCAAGTGGCTCATGACCCCTCCGCCTCACGCGTCGCGTCGGACTTCACGTCCACCGAGCTCTCACCGGTGACGACATCGTTCCCGGCGCCCCTTCGCGCCGCACCACGCCGCCGGTGCTCGAGCGCGGACCGCAACTGCGAGCGGCCCCGATGAATGCGGCTGCGCACGGTGCCGAGCTTGACCCCGAGCGTCGCCGCGATCTCCTCGTACGAAAGGCCTTCGATGTCACAGAGCACGACGGCGGCGCGGAACTCCGGGGCGAGCGCGTCGAGCGCGGCCTGCACGTCGGCATCGAAGTGACGGTCGTCATAGGACTGTGCGGGGGTCGGCTCGCGGCCCGGCAGACGCTCCGCGGCGTCCTCTCCGAGGCCCTCGAACCGGATGCGCGCCCGCCGGCGCGCCATGTCGAGGAAGAGGTTGGTGGTGATGCGGTGCAGCCACCCCTCGAAGGTCCCCGGCGTGTAGCTGGAGAGCGAGCGGAAGACCCGGACGAACACCTCTTGGGTGAGGTCCTCCGCGTCATGCTGGTTGCCGGTCAGGCGGTACGCCAGCCGGTACACACGCGCGGAGTGGGTGCGGACCACCTCGTCCCAGCTCGGGGGCGTCCATTCGCCCTGCGGCCGGTCTTGGTCGTGCACCGCCGCTCCTTCCTCGGGTTGGACCGCTGTCACCACCATCGTGCCTGCTCGTGTCCTTCCGTTCCACGCCGGGCACGTTCGAATCGAGTACCCGACATTCGGTGAAACGCGAAGACGGGCAAATGGGTTCCCGCGGCGATACAGTGCACACGTCAGAGGGCCTGTTCCCGGCCCGGCCGGAGCCGTAGCGCCGACGACAGGAGGCCGTCATCGAAGCCGTCAAGGCCACGTTGGCCTACGTCGAGGATTACCTTCCCGAGGACGAGGCGCTGACCAACGCGCGGCGCCGCGGCGTCGAGGTGGGGGCGGTCCCCATCGGGCCCGCGGCCGGGGCGGTGCTGCGCTTCCTGGCCCGCGCGATCGACGCGCGCACCGTGGTGGAGGTGGGCACCGGGTGCGGCACGTCGGGCATCTGGCTGCTCCGCGGCATGCGCCCGGACGCCACGCTGACCAGCGTCGACGTCGAGCCCGAGCACCAGCGCCTGGCCCGCGAGGCGTACGCGGAGGCGGGCTTCGCGGCGAACCGGGCGCGGCTGATCACCGGCCGCGCGCTGGACGTGCTGCCGCGGCTCACCGACGGGGCGTACGACATCGTGTTCTGCGACGCGCAGAAGCGGGAGTATCCGGACTACCTGACCGAGGCGCTGCGGCTGCTCCGGCCGGGCGGCATCGTGATCTTCGACAACGCGCTCTGGCACGACCGGGTCGCCGACCCGACCCAGCGCGATCCCGACACCATCGCCATCCGCGAGCTGGGCCGCATCGTCCGCGACGACGAACGCCTCGTCCCCATGCTCCTCGCCTCCGGCGACGGCCTCCTCATCGCCCTCAAACAGGAGTAACCCCCAGGATCAACCGTCGCCGTCCGGGCGTGCGAGGCCGTGCAGGACGGCGTCGGCGAGGGAACGCGCCTCGCGGGCGGGCGAGAAGAGGTCGGGGCAGGCCAGCCAGGTGACGGCGGTGCCGTTGGCCGCGGTGATGACGGCGAGCGCCGCGGTACGGGGGGAGACGCCCGGCCGCAGCGGCGCCGCTCCCAGCAGGTCCGTCAGCTGCCCCCGCCAGCGCTCCATGATCGCCTGCTTGTCCGTCAGCCCGCGCGCCAGCTCCGGTGCGCCCTCGGCGCCGCGCACCGACAGCGCGTACACCTCCCGGAACGTCCCGTCCTTCTCCAGCGCGGTGAAGAACGCGACAAGAAAGTCGGTCACGCGCCGCACCGGCGGCTCCGGCCCGTCCAGCCGCGCCCAGACGGGCATCGCGGCCTCCGCCCACAGCTCCTCGATCGCGGTCAGGCAGAGCTCGGCCTTGTCGGAGAAGTGGTGGTACAGCGCGCCCCGGGTCACCCCCGCCCGCGCGGCGACCCCGGCCAGTGTGGCCGCGGCGTAGCCGGACTCGGCGAACTCGGCCAGGGCGGCCACCAGCAGGGCACGGCGGGTGGCCGCGGCGTCCTCAGCGCTGCGTCGCATGGACATCAGGCTTCCATACGTACATGCCTGTATGGTTCTTACATACATTCACGTATGTATATAAGGAGTCTCATGCTGCTGTTCCAAGGCGTCGCGGTGTTCGACGGCGAGGCGCTTCTCCCGGCCACGGACGTCGTCGTCTCCGACGGCGTGATCGCCGAGGTGGGACGGGCGTGCCCACCGGATGCGGAGCGAATCGATGGACGGGGAGCGACGCTGATACCCGGACTGATCGACTCCCACGCGCACGTCTTTCCCGGAGATCTCGAGCAGGCCGCGCGGTTCGGCGTCACCACCGTGCTCGACATGATGAGCGATCCGGTCCAGGCCGGCCGGCTCCGGGCCGGCGCCGCCACCGCGGCCGACCGCGCCGACCTGCGTACGGCCGGCACCGCCGCCACGGTTCCCGGCGGTTACGGCTGGTACCTCGTGGACATGGGCCTGCTCCCGCCCTTCCCCACCCTCGTCACGCCGGACGAGGCGGACGGCTTCGTCGCGGACCGGCTCTCCGAGGGATCGGACTATCTGAAGATCCTCGTCGACGACGGCTCGACCGTGGGCATGCCGACCCCGTCGCTGTCGGCGGAGACGCTCCGAGCCTTGGTGGCCGCCGCGCACGACCGGGAGAGGCTCACCGTGGTCCACGCCCTGACCGCTGAGTCCGCCCGGCTCGCGGCGCGCGCCGGGGCCGACGTCCTCGGTCACCTGTTCGTGGACCGGCCGGCCCCCGGGCTCGCGGCCGAGCTGTCGTCACGGGGGACGACCGTCGTCCCCACCCTGGCCGTGCTGGGCGAGCTGTTCGGCGCGCCCCAAGGTCGCGGGCTGGCCGCGGACGTACGGGTCGCGCCGTATCTCACGGAGAGCGCGCGGCAGATGCTCACCATGGGGCCCGTACCGCTCGGCGAGGAAGCGCGCCACGACCTCGGCGTGCCGGACCGTACGGTGGCGGAGCTCCGGGACGCGGGGGTCACGATCCTGGCCGGATCCGACGCCTCCAACCCGGGAACCGCGCACGGCGTGACCCTGCACCAGGAGTTGCGCCGGCTCGTCGGCGCGGGACTGACCCCCCGCGAGGCGCTGACCGCCGCCACGGCGGCACCCGCGCGGTGCTTCGGCCTCGACGACCGAGGCGGAATCCGGCCCGGGCTCCGCGCCGACCTGGTGCTCGTCGACGGCGACCCCACCACCGACATCGACCGCACGCTCGACATCCGCGGTGTCTGGCGGGGCGGACGCCGCGTGGACCGCACGCCGCGGCAGGACCCCGGGCCCTCCTGATCAGCGGCCCTCGAAGGTGGGCGCCTCCTTGCGCAGGAAGGCGGCGGTGGCGGTCTTGTGGTCGGTGGTCTCGGCGCACTTCTCCTGCAGCTCGGCCTCGCGCTCCAGCGCGTCCCGCAGGCCTGCGGTGGCGGCGAACTCCACGGCCTGCTTGATCGCGCCGTACGCGACCGTCGGCCCGGCCGCCAGCTTCGCCACGAGCTCCCCCGCCACCGCGGCCAGCTCCTCGCCCGGCACCACCCTGGTGAGCAGCCCCAGCTCCAGCGCGCGCGGGGCCTTGAGCGGCTCGCCGAGCAGCAGGATCTCGGTGGCGGCCGCCCGCCCCACCAGGTTCTGCAGGCTCCAGGAGGCGCCCGAGTCGGGGGCCAGCCCGATGGCGGCGAAGGCCAGCGCGAAGGACGCCCGCTCGGAGGCGATCCGCAGGTCACAGGCGAACGCCAGCGAGGCGCCCGCGCCCGCCGCCACCCCGTTGACCGCCGCAACGACCGGCTTCGGCATCTCCACCAGGTCCGAGATGATCGGGTTGTAGTGGTCCCGTACGGTCCCGGCGAGCCCGCGCCCGGCTTCCAGGTTGGCCGCGTGCTCGCGCAGGTCCTGCCCGGCGCAGAAGGCCCGGCCGGAGCCGGTCAGCAGCACCGCCCGCACGGCGGCGTCGTCGCGGGCCCGGCGTACGGCGGCGGCGAGCGCCTCCTTCATCTCCAGGGTCAGCGAGTTCATCGCCTCGGGCCGGTTCAGCGTGATCGTCGCCACGCCGCCGTCCTGCTCGTAGATCACGGTGTCCGACACAGGGCCTCCTACGACTGGTGCTCCACGCAACGGTCCACGAAGCGGGCGGCGGCGGGCAAGAGGCGCGCCGCCTCGGCGTCGAAGTAGGCCGCCGCGGCCGTTCCCGGCCAGCCCTCCGGGAGCAGCCGCGGCGGCAGGCCCGGATCGCGGAACAGGAACTTCCGCCACTCGTGTACGAGCCGGCTGCGCGCCGCGAAGACCGCCTCGTCGCCGGGGTCGTCACCGAGCCCGGCGATCAGCTCGCGGGAGTCGGCGAGCCAGCGCCCGTACGCCCGCCCGATTGCCTCCAGGTCCCAGGCGCGGGCGACCAGCCGCGCGGCGTCCCCGTCGTAGGTGGCGACGAACCGTTCGGCCCGTACGTCCTCGGCGTCCAGCAGCGCGTCCACCTCGGGGGACGGGCGCGGGCCGAGCCAGGTCGCCTCCTCGAGCGGGGCGTACCCGAGGAAGGTCAGGGCCTGCCGGAGCCGCTCCCGCCGGGCGCGGTCCCGCGGGCGCGGGAAGACCAGCAGGTGCCAGCCGCCGTCCCAGGTCCGCGACGTGTGCCGGTAGATCCGGTCGGCGGCCTCGTCGAGCCGGAGCGTGGCGCGCGGCGTCAATCCATATCCCGCCCCGGAAGGCAGGCGAATGGGTTCAAGCCACCCCTGACGCACCATTCTGGACACCGCAGTACGGACCGCCGGCGGGCTGAATTCGAGTGGGGCGAGGAGCCGTACCAGCGCGGCGATGGTCGCGCGGCCACCCCGAGATCGTAGGTGGTCGCCGTACAGGTCGAACAGCGCCGATCGGGCGTTCACGCGGCGGGTCCGCCCCTCCCAGAGGTGATCGTTACCATTCGGCCCCGGAAGACGAGATAATAGGGGACCACTGATTCTCGCGGGGTGCGGTGGAGCCGGCAACTGCGCCGAACACGCCGTATGGCTCTTTGTGCGAACCCACCAGGAAGGGGATGCAGCATGGCGGCGATGAAGCCGAGGACCGGCGATGGTCCGCTCGAGGTGACGAAGGAGGGGCGAGGCATCGTCATGCGAGTACCTCTCGAGGGGGGCGGACGGCTCGTCGTCGAGCTCACCGGTGATGAGGCGTCCCAGCTCAGCCAGGCACTCGCCGAGGTGGCCGCGTAATCCGCTGAGGCCGGCACGCACCTGCACCGGCCACCCCTCCGTGCCACGGCCCCGGTGACGCGACGCCGCCGGGGCCGTCACCGTGCCTAGCGTCCCACCGCACCCCATCAGGAAGGCCCGCCGTGCCGCTCGTGACGCTTCTTACCCCGTCGGAGAACTCCGGCGGGGTCTTCGCCACCGACGACGACGTCGTCGCCCTGCCGGTGCGTCCTGGAGCGGACGGGCCCGAGCTCGCCCTCACCGCGACCGGGCCGGACGTGGCCGCCGTACTGGACGGGCTGCCCGCGCCCTGGCCGAAGCTGCTGGAGTACCACCGGGCCACCGGCGAGGCGGGGGAGGCCGGCGAGTCCCCGGCGGCGTACGGCGACGGGCTGCTCCGCGTGCTCTTCCTGGGCATCGGCGACGGCGGGCCGGAGGCGCTGCGTAAGGCCGGCGCCGTCGCCGCGCGGCGCGCCAAGGGCCGCGGCACGCTGACCGCGGTGCTCGGCGAGTCCGCCGGCGAGGAGGGGCAGACCGCCTTCGCCGAGGGCGCGCTGCTCGGGTCGTACACGTTCACGATGGCCAGTACGGACTCCAAGCCCGCGCCGGTGCGGCGGATCGCGCTGCCCGGGGCACGGGCCGAGGCGCTGGAGCGGGGCCAGGCGTACGCGCGGGCGGTGGCCGACGCGCGCGATCTGATCAACACGCCGTCCGCGGAGAAGGGCCCCGCCTGGATCGCCGACCGGGCGGCCGAGGTGGCCGCCGAGTCCGGGCTGTCCATCCAGGTCCGGGACGAGGAGCGGCTCGCCGCCGAGGGGTTCGGCGGGCTGATCGCGGTCGGCATGGGGTCGCCGCGGCCGCCGCGCCTCATCGAGCTCGACTACCGTCCCGACGGCGAGCCGGTGGCGCACGTCGTGCTCGCCGGCAAGGGCATCACGTTCGACACCGGCGGGCTGTCCCTCAAGCCCAACGACAACATGAAGCTCATGAAGACCGACATGTCGGGCGCGGCGATCGTGCTCTCCGTCATGTCCGCGCTGGCCGGTCTCGGCGTACGGGCGCGGGTCACCGGCCTGCTCGCCACCGCGGAGAACTCCATCTCCGGCTCCGCGCAGCGCCCCGGTGACGTGATCACCCAGTACGGCGGCACCACCGTGGAGGTGCTCAACACCGACGCCGAGGGCCGGCTGGTGCTCGCCGACGCGCTCGCGTACGCGGACCGGCACCTCGACCCCGACGTCATGGTGGACATCGCGACGCTCACCGGCGCGGCCCGGGTGGCGCTCGGCTCGGCGTACGGCGCGCTGTTCAGCACCTCCGACCCGCTGGCGGCGGCGCTCACCGAGGCCGGCGCGGGCACCGGAGAGCGGGTGTGGCGGATGCCGCTGACCGCCGAGTACCGGGATGGGCTCGACTCCCCCGTCGCCGACCTGGCCAACATCGCCAAGGCCAAGTACGGGCGCCCCGGCGCCATCGAGGCCGCGCTCTTCCTCCGCGAGTTCACCGGGTCGCGGCCGTGGGCGCACCTCGACATCTCCGGGCCCGGGCGTTCCACCGCCGACGAGGGAGTCCTGACCAAGGGCGGCACCGGCTTCGGCACCCGGCTCCTGCTCAACTGGCTCCGCTCGCTCTGAGCACGGCGCCGCCCCTGGCCTGGGCCCCTATCGGTCGCGGCGGAAGCAGCCGCGGAGGTGGTCGTTGACCAGGCCGCAGGCCTGCATGAGGGCGTAGACCGTGGTGGGGCCCACGAAGCGGATCCCGTTGCGCTTCAGCTCCTTGGCCAGAGCCACGGAGCCCGGTGTCGTCGCGGGCACGTCGGAGAACAGCACCGGGACCGGCGCGTCCGGGTCGGCGTACCGCCAGGCCAGCGCGGCGAGGCCGCCGTCCGGGCCGTCGGCGAGGTCCAGGGTGGCACGGGCGTTGGCGATCGCGGCGTCCACCTTGCGGCGGTTCCGTACGATCCCCGCGTCGGCCATCAGGCGCTCCACGTCGCGCTCGCCGTACGCGGCGACCTTCTCCGGGGCGAAGCCGTCGAACGCGGCGCGGAAGTTCTCCCGCTTGCGCAGGATCGTCAGCCAGGACAGCCCCGACTGGAACGCCTCCAGGCAGAGCCGCTCGTACAGGCCGGCATCGTCGCGGACCGGCACGCCCCACTCCTCGTCGTGGTACGCGACGTAGTCGGCCGCGCTCAGCCCCCACGGGCAGCGCAGGATCCCGTCCGGACCCGGCAGGGGCCCCTTTTCGTTCACTGTGCCTCCTTCGCTCCGCCGCCGGTGGCCTCGGCCGCGGCGAGGCGGGCCAGCTTCCGCAGCGAGCGGCGGAGGAACAGCGAGGCCAGCGGGTGCACGAACGCCCAGCCCAGGAGGCCCAGCGCGCCGAACGGCAGCTCCAGGTTCTCCGCCCAGACGATCCGGCTGCGCCCGCCCGCCAGCGGCACCACCGCGAACGCGCCCTGCCCGCGGACGAGCCGGCCCACGTGCCGCACCTCGCAGCGGCCCACGCTGGTGTCGGTGGCCGGGGACCAGTGCGTGATCTCCATGGTGTCGGTGAAGCCGATCGGCCCGAGGCCCGTACGGGCCACGATGACGTCGCCCTCCTTGTCCCCGCCCTCGGCCGTGGTGAGGAACATCCACTCGGCGTGCCGCGGCCAGTCCACGAGCACGCGCCAGGCGTCCTCGACGGGGGCC
>WHSL01000158.1 GCA_009380095.1 Streptosporangiales bacterium
CCCGATGTTTCCCTAGCCTGACGCCTCCCATGACCATGGGAACGCCGGTTTCCTCATGCGGTCAGCGACGTTAGGGGCGGCGGCCGATGGCGGGGTAGTCCACCACGAGGCCGTCGGAGTCGAACGTGATCTCCTCGGTGAACGTGCCGGAGGAGTAGCGGATCACCACGGTGCCGTCCTCCTGGTCCCGTACGTGCTCGTACGTCTGCGTCATCGCGCGCACGGACAGGTCCGGTACGGAGACCCAGGCCATCAGCAGCTCCACCGGCCCGGCCGCCGTGCGGCCCGCCAGGTGCATGCCGTGCCGCAGCACCGGCATGGTGTTCGTCATCGGGGACAGCCCCAGGTCGCAGTCGAGCGCCTCGGCGAGCGTGGTCTCGTCCACCTCGATGCGCGGCAGCGGCTGGTCGGCGTCGGTCAGCGGCTCGCCGGTCATGAGCGTCTCGGCGAACCAGCTCCCGTCGTCCTCCCGCTCCAGCTCCAGGAAGCGGCGCCAGCCGGTGCCCTCGGTGCGCACGGTGAGCAGCTCGGTGACGTAGTCGTCGCCGGTGCGCAGGTCGAACTCGAGCCGGTACGGCAGCGGATCGGCGCCGATGGCCGTGCCCGAGGCGGTGAGCCGGCCCGCGTCGATCTCCACCTCGGCCAGCTCGGCGCCCGCCGTCTTGACCCATACGAGTGATCGCGTGAGAACCATCCCCACCCAGCTTAGGGGTCCGGTGCCCGGCCCGCGCGCTCCATCGCCGGTCTCATCGCCAGAGGGTGCGGAGCTGGGCGGTGTGGATCGTGGCCGGGGTGTCGTCGTCCTTCGCGCCGGCCGTGAGCGCGGCGGCCTCGGGACCGCCGGCGAAGACGAGCCGGGTGGGACCGACGTGCCGTTCCCAGGCGGCAGCGTACCGCTCGGCCAGCTTGCGGTTGCGGCCGAACTCGGCGGGGACGGCGTGCCACGCGGCCGGGAGCGGCCTGCGGAGGATCCGGCGGAGCGCGAGGGCGGCGGCTGCGCGCAGCGGCCAACGGCGGCGCGGGCCGGGGTCCAGGACGGTGCGGGAGACCAGGTAGCGCGGGGCGGGCACCGGGGTCAGCGCCTCCTCCAGGGCGGTGGCGAACCGTTCCGAGAGGGGCTCGGGCACGCCGTCCAGATACATCCGGTGTACGCCGCCTGGGCGTGTCTCGTGCCGTACGGCCTCGGGGCCCGGCACCGCGGGCTCCTCGGCGGCGAGCGTCTCGGCCACGGCCGCGGCGGCCCGGCCGAGCAGGGAGCGGCGTGGCGCCCATACCACCCGCCAGGCCCTGTGCCAGGCCCGCACGGCGAACGTCACGGCGGGGAGGAGCAGGCAGGCCGCCATCGTGGCGAGGCCGGCGACGGGGCCGAAGGCGGGGAGGACGTAGAGCGCGGAGGTCCCGAACATCCAGGCCGCGAAGATGAGCAGGATCCGGGGGGTCAGGGGGCTGTACTCGCGGAGCCGTACCTTGTCCGGGGCGCCGCGGCGCCAGCGACGCTCGGGGATCAGCGCGGCGAGGGCGGGGCCCGGTTCGGCGGGATCGTGGTCCGCGTGTACGCGCAGGATGCGGGCGGTGCGGTCCGCGTACGGCTCCCCGACGCGCCACTGTTCCCGGGCCTTCTCCCGGTCGCGGGCGCGTTCGAGCATCCTGGCGTTGAACGTGTCGAGGTCGGCCGCGGGCGGGGGGCCGTACGGCGACAGCTCCGCGTCGACGTGCGCCACGCCGGACATCACGTCGCCCGCGTCGTCCACCGCGAGGAACCCGGCGTGCTTCAGCACGAGGCGCTCGTAGTCGGCGGAACCGCGCGGATGGTCGTGGTCGACCACGGTGACCGACCAGGTGTCGCTCACCTTCTCCGGCCAGTCCGGGTCGAGCCGGAGCCCGCGGCCGCGGGTCTGCACGACCGCGGTCGGGGTGGTCGCGGTGGTCAGGTCCACCACGACGTTCACCCGCTCGGCGTTCCAGCCCTCCCCGAGCAGCCCGCGCGTGCCCACGAGCACCTTCGCGTGCCCCTCGGTGAAGAACGCCGTCACCAGCCGCACCCACCGCCGCGCAGTCCACGACCCGGTCACCGCGACCAGGCCGTCCGGGTCCGCGGTCTCGTCCAGCGGGGCGAGCCGCAGGCCCGGCTCGCCGTGGGCGGCGGCCCAGGTGAGGAGGCGTTCGCCGGTCTCGCGGTCGCAGGCGACGGTGGAGCCGGTCATCATGATCGGGCTGAGCGCCGCCGTCTCGGGGAAGTACACGAGCCGCTCCAGGAGCAGCCGCGCCGACCCCGCCTCGTCCGGAAGCACCCCGGTGAGCCGGGCGGACGGCCGGGACGCCGCCCGCTCGTGGTCGCACACCACGAGCGCCCGGATCCGGTCGCCGAGGGCGGCGTGCTCCGTGCCGAGGATCGCCACCGCGGCGGTGGTCTTCGCCTCCGACCTGGCCAGCACCCGGTCCACCGGGGACTGCGCGCGCTGCACGCCACGGCGGGTCAGCCGGTACCCCACCGCCGGGAGCGCTGTGCGGATCGCCTCGTACGCCTCCCGGTCGCGCGGGTCGTCGCCGCTCAGATGGTCGCGCACGTACCGCCCGATGAGCCGCGCCCAGTCGTCCGCCGTGGGCGCGCGCCGGTGGCGTTCACCCGGGCGGGCCCCAGCGGGCAGGGCCAGCAGCCCGGCGTGGTGCAGCCGCAGCGCGGCCACCGCCAGCTCCGGGTCCTCGCGCTCCAGCCGGGCCCAGTCCGTGGTGAGCGCGCGGTCGGCCCACTCCAGGAAGGGAACCCTGGCGAACCCGGGATCCAGCAGATCGGCGCGGAGCTCGGCGAACCGTACGGCCTCCTCGCGCAGATACCCCGCCTCCGCCGCGCTCGGCGGGGTCAGGTAGGCCAGCTCCTGGTACGGCGCGATATGCCCGGTCCGGACCACCGCCGGGGTCGACACCGCGTACGTGACCGGCGCCCCACCGGCCCCGGCCCCACCGTCGGCCGCGGCGGCCTTCCGCCCCGGCCCCTTCCGCGCCCGCCCCTTCCGCCCGGCCCCGCCACGCGCCGGTCCGAACAGCTCCGCCACCAGCGCCGACTGACGCTCGGACATGGCCGCCCGAGGCGTCGCGGTCAGCCCGACCACCGCCACATCCACCCCCGCCTCCGCGAGGTACGCGACGAGCTCGGCGATCAGGTGCCCCCAGACCTCCAGCAGGTGGTGGCACTCGTCCAGGACCAGCGTCCACGGCCCGCCCGCGCGCAGCCGCTCCACCAGCGCCCGCCCGTTGTCGTGCAGCCGGTCCAGCTGCGACACCTCGGACCTGCGGGCACGGCCCTCCTCGTCCACCTCCGCGTCCGGGTCGAAGACCGCCAGCGACTGGTAGGTGAGCACGGTGAGCGGGCCGGACAGCTCACGATCCGTCCCGGCCGTCACCGTGGCGGGCCGGAAGCCCTCCCAGGCCTCCAGCCACTGCGCCTGGATCGCGGTGTTCGGGCCGAACACGACGGTCCGGCGCCCGAGCCGCCGCGCGGCCTCCAGCCCGAGCAGGGTCTTGCCGGCCCCCGGCGGCAGCACGAAATACCACCGGTCGGCCCCCGCGGCCCGGGTCTTCTCGAACGCCGCCAGCGCCTCGTCCTGATGCACCCGGAACGCGCCGCCGAACGCGCACGCCGCGAACGCGGCCCCCGCGTCGGTCACAGGCCCCGTCATGGAGCCCGACCGTACCCGTCCGTCATGCTCCGGCAATAGACTGCCGCCGTGGCAGGACGGATCCGGGACGAGGACATCGCACTCGTCCGCGAGCGCGTCTCGATCGAGACCGTCGTGGGGGAGTACGTCCAGCTGCGCAACGCGGGCGGCGGCTCCCTGAAGGGGCTCTGCCCGTTCCACGACGAGAAGTCCCCGTCCTTCAACGTCACGCCCAGCCGCGGCTTCTACTACTGCTTCGGGTGCGGCGAGGGCGGCGACGTCCTCACGTTCGTGCAGAAGATCGACTCACTGTCCTTCGCCGAGGCGGTGGAGCGGCTCGCCGCCCAGGCCGGCATCGAGCTCCGGTACGAGCAGGGCGGCTACGTCCCGGGCCGGGAGCAGAGCAAGCGCACCCGGCTGGTGGAGGCGCACAAGGCGGCGCAGGCCTTCTACGCGGAGCGACTGTCCGCGCCGGGCGCCGAGGCGGGCCGCCGGTTCCTGGCCGACCGCGGCTTCGAGCGCGCGGACGCGGAGCACTTCGGCGTGGGGTACGCGCCGAACGCCTGGGAGGAGCTGGTCGGCCACCTGCGCGGCAAGGGTTTCACCGCGGAGGAGATGGTGCTGGCCGGGCTGGCCCGGGAGGGCCGCCGCGGCCCCATCGACAGGTTCCGCGGGCGGCTGATGTGGCCGATCCGCGACATGTCCGGCGACATCGTCGGCTTCGGCGCGCGCAAGCTCGACCCGGACGACGACGGCCCCAAGTACCTGAACACCCCGGAGACCCCGATCTTCAAGAAGGGGACGGTGCTGTACGGCGCCGACCTCGCCAAGCGGGAGATCGCGAAGCGCCGGCAGGCGGTGGTGGTCGAGGGCTACACCGACGTGATGGCCTGTCACCTGGCCGGGGTGCCCACCGCCGTGGCGACCTGCGGCACGTCGCTGGGCGACGACCACATCAAGATCCTTCGCCGGCTGCTGATGGACCAGAACGAGTTCCAGGGCGAGGTGATCTTCACCTTCGACGGGGACGGCGCCGGGCAGAAGGCGGCGCTGCGCGCGTTCGAGTTCGAGCACAAGTTCGCCACGCAGACCTTCGTGACCGTCCAGGCCGACGGGCTCGACCCGTGCGACCTGCGGCTGAAGCGCGGCGACGCCGCCGTACGGGACCTGGTGGCCGCGCGGGTGCCGCTGTTCGAGTTCGCCATCCGCAGCAAGCTGGAGAGCTTCAACCTCGACACCGAGGAGGGCCGGCTCGGCGCGCTCGACGCCGCGGCCCCCCTGGTGGCGCACATCAAGGACACCGGCCTGCGGCAGCGTTACGCGATCAACCTGGACCGGTGGCTCGGCCTGCTGGACGAGCGGTTCGTGCTGCGCCGGGTCTCGGAGCACGCGCGGGGCCGGCGCGGAGGCGGCGGGCACGGCGCCGGTTACGGAGGCGGGCGTGGCGCGCCGGAGCCGAGCCGGGGGGGTGGCGCAGGTTCCGGCCCCGGCAGCACCGGCACGGGCACCGGGAGCGGCGGCACCGGCCGCCCAGGGACCGGCGGCACCGGCACCGAGCGCCCGTACGACCCGCGGGACCCCGCGATCCGCGTCGAGCGCGAGGTGCTGAAGCTCGCCGTGCAGTTCCCCGAGCTGGCCGGCATGGCGTTCGACGAGCTCGCCGACGAGGCGTTCACGGTGCCGCTGCACGGGGAGGTGCGCCGCGCGGTCGCGGCGGCCGGGGGCGTGCTGTCCGCGGAGGGGGCGCCGGCCGGGTGGGTGGCCCGGGTGCGTGAGGCCGCCGCCACCGAGGACGTCCGCGCGTTCGTCATCCAGCTCGCGGTGGAAACTCTTCACAATTCCGGCGAACCAGACATCCGTTACGCCGAAGCGAACCTGGACCGAATTAAGGATCTTGCCACCACGCGGCGGATCGCAAACCTCAAGTCTCGGCTGCAGCGGGTCAATCCAGTCGATCAGCAAGCCGAATACAATAGGCTCTTCGGCGAGCTCGTCGCCCTCGAACAGGAGAGACGCGTTCTCCGCGACCGCCTGAGTGGCGCCGTGTAGCACGAGGGTGACAAAACTAGGCCCCCAATTCCGGGCCGACTTGACGCAGACTGTCACCGTGGGCCCTTCGGTGCTGCCCAGCGAGTCGCCACCGGTTGACCAGGTGGCGGACCTCGTCGCGAGAGGCAGAGAACGCGGATCCGTCACCGTTGAAGACGTGGCCGCGGCTCTCGAACGCTCAGATCTCCCTTCCGATGTTCTCGAACGCGTTGTACGTGTGCTCGCCGAGCAGGGGGTGGAGGTCCTCGAACCTCAGAACGAGGAACCCGAGGACCTCACGCGGGCCGAAGAGGAAGAGCTAGGGAAGAGAGCGCCTACCAGCGACCTGGTCCGCATCTACCTTCGGGAGATCGGGCGCGTACCGCTGCTTACGGCAGAAGAAGAAGTAGAACTGGCGAAATCGATCGAGGCAGGTCTGTTCGCCGAGGAGAAGATCGGAGCCGCGCCCGATCTTCCCCCCGACGATCGCCTGGACCTTGAACAGCTCGTCCACGACGGTGGCCGGGCGAAACAACGTCTGATCGAGGCCAACCTGCGCCTGGTGGTGTCGATCGCCAAGCGGTACGTGGGCCGCGGCATGCTCTTCCTGGACCTGATCCAGGAGGGCAACCTCGGCCTGATCCGTGCGGTGGAGAAGTTCGACTACACCAAGGGGTACAAGTTCTCGACCTACGCCACCTGGTGGATCCGCCAGGCGATCACGCGCGCGATCGCCGACCAGGCCCGGACGATCCGAATCCCCGTGCACATGGTGGAGACGATCAACAAGCTGGTCCGGGTACAGCGGCAACTCCATCAGGACCTGGGCAGGGAACCGCTTCCGCTGGAGATCGCCAAGGAGATGAGCCTGCCGACCGAGCGGGTCATCGAGATCCAGCGGATCGCCCAGGAACCCGTCTCGCTGCAGTCGCCCATCGGGGAAGAGGACTCAGACCTCGGCGACTTCATCGAGGACGCGGACGCCGTCGTACCGATAGAGGCGGCCGCGTTCATCCTGCTGCAGGACCAGCTCGAGCACATCCTGGGGACGCTGTCCGACCGTGAACAGCGGATCATCCAGCTGCGCTTCGGGCTGACCGACGGCCACCCTCGAACCTTGGAGGAGGTCGGCCGGGAGTTCGGCGTCACCCGCGAACGCATCCGGCAGATCGAGTCCAAGACCCTGGCCAAACTCCGTCATCCCTCACGGGCACAGATGCTGCGCGACTACCTCCAATAGAAGCCGCAAGCGAGGGCCGTACCCCTGCCACCCGGCAGGTACGGCCCTCGCGCATCCCAGCTTGTTGATCAGCGTTGATCAGCGTTGATCAGGGGTGTGACCCAGGACACAACCTGGCCCTGGTACGGCGCGCCGCCGCCGTGTGGCGGTGCGAGACGGCTACCTTCCTGCCGAATCGGGGGAAGCAGTACGGTGCGGGCGTCACGTCGCCGGCGCCCGCCGGTGACCGATCGGAAACGGATCGCAATGTGCACGACCGAAGCAGGGCCCGGAACACGGGCCCGCTGCCCCCGCGCTGAGCGGCCGTGAAGGGCGCAGGAGGCCTGGCGCGATCCACCGCGGTGGGCATCGTCCTCGTGGCCATCCCGATCACCATGGCCCGCGCCATGGGATACGACGAGGTCACCCCGCTCGCCCAGCTCATCGCGTACGTGCCGTACGTGGGCTGGCTCGCCCTCGCCGCCCTGGTCTTCGCCCTGATCACCCGCGCCGGCCCGCTGATCCTGCTGGCCCTGGTGGTGGCCGGCGTGCACGTCTGGTGGCAGGTCCCGCGGTTCATCGGCGAGGACTTCCTGGTGCCCGCCGCCTACAGTGCCCCGCCCGCGGACGCGCCGCGGCTGCGGGTGATGACGCTCAACATGCACATCGGCGAGGCGGACGCCGCGACCGTGGTCCGGCTCGTCCGCGAGCAGCGCGTGGACGTCCTCGCGCTCCAGGAGCTCACCCCCGAGGCCGTCGGCCGGCTCGACGCCGCGGGCCTGGGTCAGTTGCTGCCGCACCGGTTCCACCGCGCCGCGCCCGGCCCGGGCGGGATGGGCCTGTACTCGCTGCACCCGCTCACCCAGCAGCGCATCCTGCCCGGCACCACGTTCCCGATGACCGGCGCCGGTATCCAGATCGGCCGCCAGCCGGTGACGATCCAGTCGGTGCACGCCACCCCGCCGATGCCCGGTTCCGCCGACCGCTGGGCCCGCGACCTCGACGCGCTGGGGGCCGTACCGGCCTCCGGCCCGCGGATCCTGCTCGGCGATTTCAACGCCACCCTCGACCACGCGCGGATCCGGCGGCTGACCGACGCGGGCTACCTCGACCTGCATGAGGCGCTGGGCCGCGGGGCCGTACGGACCTGGCCCGCCACGGCGTGGTTCCCGCCCCCGGTCGCGATCGATCATGTGCTGGTCAACGGCGGGATGCGGCCCGTCGGGGTGATGGAACAGGTGGTCCCCGGCGCCGACCACCGGGCGGTCATCGGCGAGGTCGCCATAACGGGCTGACCCGGGCTGGCCAATTGGATTAGGCGGGACTAAGTTAGGTATGCCTAACCGAAGTCGCCCCCTACTCCCGGTGGTGTCCTATGCCCCCAGCCCTCGGCCGTCGCCCGCGTACCGCACTCCGCGGTCCCGCGGCGATCGGAACGGTCTCGCTCGTCACCGCGCTCGCCGCCGCGTGCGGGGGATCGGGAGGCGCCGCGGAGGGCGCCGGTGCGGTCCCGGTGAACGCCTCGGACACGACCTGCCAGGTCGGCAAGACGGCGCTGTCCGCGGGCACCACGCACTTCGCCATCACCAACGAGGGCACCCAGGTCACCGAGGTCTACGTGTACGCCCCCGGGGACCGGATCGTCACCGAGCGGGAGAACATCGGGCCCGGCACCAAGGCCGAGCTGACCGTGGAGCTCGCCGCGGGCAAGTACCAGGTGGCCTGCAAGCCGGGCATGAAGGGCCGTGGGATCCGTACGGACATCACCGTCACCGGCACCGCCCAGGGCACCTCCGACGCGCGGCTCACCCGGGCCGTCGCCGACTACCGGGCGTACGTGCAGGGCCAGGCCGACGAGCACCTGCCGCTCGTGGAGGACTTCGTCGCCGCGGTGAAGGACGGGGACGTCGCGAAGGCCAAGGACCTGTACGCCAAGTCCCGCGTGGGCTGGGAGCGCGTCGAGCCGGTCGCGGAGTCCTTCGGCGACCTCGACCCCAAGCTCGACATCCGCGAGGCCGACCTGGAGGAGGGCCAGAAGTTCACCGGCTGGCACCGCCTGGAGAAGGCGCTCTGGGAGACCGGCGAGGTGAAGGGGGAGGCGAAGACCGCGGACACGCTGCTCGCCGACTACAAGGACTTCCAGGCCAAGGTGAAGACCGCGCAGATCACCCCCACCTCCATGGCCAACGGCGCCAAGGAGCTGCTTGACGAGGTCGCCACCGGCAAGGTCACCGGCGAGGAGGAGGCGTTCAGCCACACCGACCTGGTCGACTTCAAGGCCAACGTGGACGGCGCGCAGAAGGTGTACGGGCTGCTCGAGCCGGTCGTCAAGGAGAAGGACGCGGCGCTCGCCACCCGGCTGAGCGGGGAGTTCGCGGACGTGCAGAAGCTGCTGGAGAAGTACGAGAAGGGGGACGGGTACGTCTCCTACGACACGGTCGGCGAGTCCGACCGCAAGGAGCTCTCCGACGCGGTGAACGCGCTCGCCGAGCCACTGTCCAAGCTGGCCAAGACCGTCGTCTCCTGAGGTACGTGATGACTGAGGTTTCGCGCCGCCGGATGCTCGGCACCGCCGGGCTCGGCGTCCTCGCCGGCGCGGCGGCCGGCGGTGGGGTGGCCGGGGTCGCGTACGCGCACGACGAGCCCGCGGCGCCCGCGGCCGTGCCGTTCTTCGGCCCGCACCAGGCCGGCATCGCGACGCCGGTCCAGGACCGGCTGCACTTCGCCGCGTTCGACGTGATCACCGACGACCGGGCCGAGCTGGTCCGGGTGCTGAAGGAGTGGACACGGGCGGCCGCGCTGATGACCGCGGGCCGTCCCGCCGGGGACGCCGTGCCCAAGGTCGCCGAGGCGCCGCCGGACGACACCGGCGAGGCGCTCGGACTGCCCGCGGCCCGGCTCACGCTCACCGTCGGCTTCGGGCCCAGCCTGTTCGACGACCGGTTCGGGCTCGCCGCGCGGCGGCCCGCCGCGCTCGTGGACCTGCCGCACTTCCCCGGGGACGACCTGGAGTCCGCGCGCAGCGGCGGCGACCTGATGGTGCAGGCCTGCGCCGACGATCCGCAGGTCGCGGTGCACGCGGTACGGAACCTCGCGCGCATCGGCTTCGGCGTGGTGGCGGTCCGGTGGTCGCAGCTCGGCTTCGGCAAGACCTCCTCCACCACGCCGAGCGCGCAGACGCCGCGCAACCTGTTCGGCTTCAAGGACGGCACCAACAACATCGGCGGGTCCGACACGGCCGCGCTGAACCGGCACGTCTGGGTGGCGCGGGCCGACGGGCCCGGGGCGGACTGGATGGCCGGGGGATCGTATCTGGTGGCGCGGCGGATCCGGATGCACATCGAGACCTGGGACCGTACGTCGCTCAAGGAGCAGCAGGACATCGTCGGGCGGGACAAGGGGGAGGGCGCCGCCTTCGGCAACGCCAAGGAGCGCGACCCCGTACGGCTGGACCGGATGCCGCCGGACGCGCACGTGCGGCTCGCCCACCCCTCCACCAACGGCGGCGCACGGATCCTGCGGCGTGGTTACTCCTTCGCGGACGGCAGCGACGGGCTCGGGCGGCTCGACGCGGGGCTGTTCTTCCTCGCCTACCAGCGCGATCCGCGCAGCGGGTTCATCCCGGTGCAGCGGCGGCTCGCGGCGCGGGACGTGATGAACGAGTACCTGGTGCACGTCGGGTCCGGTATCTGGGCCTGCCCGCCGGGGGTCCGTCAGGGCGGGTTCTGGGGCGACACGCTCCTGGGTTGAGTGTCCCGTCCGGGTTAGGTCATTGTCGCTTCCGGTGGCCGGTGCGGGCGGTGGTTAGATTGAGCCCGTACGGGTGTGCCCGCTCCGCACCCCCGGACCCGAGGAGCGGTGTGTGCGTGCCAGGACGGCTTGGTTCGGCCTGTCCTTGCTGGTCGCGCTGGTGTTACCGGCGGGGCTGCTGATGGTCGCGCTGCCCGCGTACGTGTCCGGCGCCGGGCGCACCCCGGACGACGGGTACGAGCGCATCGGCTACTTCCCCTCCTGGACCGTGGACTCCCGCGGTTACCGCGTGCGCGACGTGGTCACCTCCGGCGCGGCCGACCGGCTCACGCAGCTCAACTACGCGTTCGGCAACGTGGGTGAGGACGGGAGGTGCTCCATGTCGGAGGACACGGACCCGTACGCCGACTTCCAGCGCCTCGACGGCGCCGCCGACAGCGTGGACGGCCGCGCCGACACGGCGGACCAGCGCCTCGCCGGGAACCTCGGCCAGCTGCGCGAGCTCAAGCGGCGCAACCCGCGGCTCGTCGTCGGCGTCACGCTCGGCGGGTGGAACTGGTCCCGGTACTTCTCCGACGCGGCCCGTACGGCGGAGTCCCGGCGCGCGTTCGCCCGCTCCTGCGTGGACCTGTGGATCAAGGGGAACCTGCCGCGGATCGGTTCCGCGCCCCAGGGTGGGCCGGGCGCGGCGGCCGGCGTCTTCGACGCCATCGACATCGACTGGGAGTGGCCCGCCGCCGAGGGCAACGAGCGCAACGTGGTCCGCGACGCCGACCGGCGGAATTACACGCTGCTGCTGGCCGAGCTGCGCCGGGCGCTCGACGAGGCGGGGCGGGAGGCCGGGCGCCGCTACCGGCTCACCGCCTCCCTGTCGCCCGACCCGGTCAAGGCCGCCGCCGGGATCGAGCCCGAGATCTTCTCGCATATCGACTTCGCCACCGTGCAGGGATACGACTTCCACGGCTCGTGGAGCGAGGTCACGAACCATCACGCGCAGCTGTTCTCGCCGCGGGACGACCCGTCGCCGGAGCGGCTCAGCGCGGACCTGGCGATCCGTACGTACCTGGCGATGGGGGTGCGGCCGCGGCAGCTCGTGCTCGGGGTTCCCGCGTTCGGGCGCGGCTGGTCCGGGGTGGGGCCGGAGCGGTTCGGCCAGTATCAGGAGGTGAACGGGCCGGCGCCCGGCGGGTACGAGCCCGGCGGCGACTCCTACCGCGCGCTGAGCCGGCGTACCGGACAGCGCTTCTTCGATCCGCTGCACGGTGCGTACTGGGTGTATGACGGTGACGCCTGGTGGACGTACGACGATCCCAAGGTCGTCGCGATGAAGGCCCGCTACGTCCGCTCCACCGGGCTCCGCGGTCTCATGATCTGGTCCCTGGAAGCCGACGACCCCGACGCCGGCCTCGTCCGCGCCATGGACTCCACCCTCCGCACCGGCTGACCCCGGCCCTGTGCGGGCCGATACGGTTGCGGTATGCGGTGGTGGCCGGGGCGGGAGCGGGTGCCCGCGGAGGTGCGTCGAGGGCTCGAGCTCGAGGCGGGGGAGCGGCCGCTGGCGTACGCCGTCACGCCGGACGGGCCGGTGGTGGCGACCGACCGGGCGCTGCACCTGCCGGGTGGGCGGCGGCTGCCGTGGGAGCGGGTGGAGCACGCGTCCTGGACGGCCGGCGTACTGCGGGTCGCGGAGACCGGGACCGGGGTGGCGCACCGGCTGGCCATGGACGAGCCCGGAGGGCTGCCGGACGCCGTACACGAACGCGTCCGGGGGACCATCGTGATCAGCGATCACGTACCGCTGCTGGGCTCCAAGGGCGTACGGATCGTGGCGCGCCGCGCCCCGGGCGGCGACGAGATCGCCTGGACCCTCGTCTTCGACCCCGGCCTCGACCCCGACGACCCCGGCGTCCGAGCCGAAGCCGAACAGGCCCTCCACAACCTCCGCCGCCAGACCGGTCTCTAACGCGGCCTGCCACCCGCCGACCCGCTTGGCGCCGCCGGGTCAGACATCCCATTAGGCGTGGCGCTTGGCGAGGGCCTTGCGGGTCCTGCCGATGAGGCTGCGGGCCTGGGCCTCGGCGACACCCGCCAGGCCCTGCGCGGACGGGGAGTCGGCGATGCGCCGAGCCGTGCGTTTGAGCTCCTCGTACCGGGCGCGCCCCGCGCGGGAGCCGAACACGTAGCCGACCCCGAAGCCGGCCAGGAAACTCACCCAGTACCGCATGATCACCTCATGCCTGATTGCTGCCGATGCCAACGCACAGGCACGCTACCTGCAGCGCGGATATCGTGCGACGAACACCCTCCCGGGTGCGCTAACCTAGTCCCGTTGGTCGAGGGGCCACGCCCCTGTGCGACCGCGATCCCGCGTAGCTCAATCGGCAGAGCGTCCGGCTGTTAACCGGCAGGTTACAGGTTCGAGTCCTGTCGCGGGAGCC
>WHSL01000069.1 GCA_009380095.1 Streptosporangiales bacterium
ATCCTCGAGGCGGGCGGCTTCGGCGAGCCGGAGCAGTGGCGCTTCGACTGGGAACGCCCCTACACCCGCGATGCGTGGCTGGACCTGCTGCCCACCCAGGGCATCCTCACCCGCGTCCCGCCGGACGCCCAGGCCGAGATCCTCGAGCACGTCGGCGCCGCCATCGACAGCATCGGCGGCCGCTTCCCGATGCGTTTCACCACGGTCGCGGTCACCGCCACCCGCAACGACGACCGTACGCCGTCCGGCTCATGAGCCCTCGACCTTCGAGAGCAGCCAGCCGAAACCGAAGAAGAGGACCAAGAACACCGCCCCGAGCTCCTCGCCCTGCACCATCCCCATGACGACGAACGTCACGAAGCAGCCCAGCATGAGGACCACGAGCAGGCCGATCAGCACCCCCCGGCCGACGGGACGGCGCGCGCGGGGGGCCGGCGGCACGGCGGGAGGGTCCCCGAGGTGCACGCCGAAAACCGGGACCGACTCACCCAGCGGGGTGACCGTGACGGCCCGCGGCCCGTCCGGCCCGGCCACGATGTCGAAGGACACGCGTTCACCCACGTCCAGCGTCTTGTACCCGTTCGTCTGGATCTCGCTGTAGTGGACCCGCACCTCCCCGAAACCCCCGTCGGGCACGATGAAGCCATAGCCCCGCTCAGTGTTGAACCACCGGACCGTGCCCTCGGCCATCGAGCCTCCGCCCGCTAGGCGTCCACCACGATCAGGGACCGGTCCACGTTGTTGAGACGCTCACCGCCGCCGGCCGTGCAGACCACGATGTCCTCGATGCGCGCGCCGTGCGCGCCCGGGTAGATGCCGGGCTCCACGGAGAACGCCATGCCCGGCTCCAGCGGCTCGGTGTTGCCGGACACGATGTACGGGTGCTCGTGCGTCTCCAGCCCGATCCCGTGCCCGGTCCGGTGGAAGAACCACTCCCCGTACCCGGCCTCGTTGATCGGCTCGCGCGCCGCCGCGTCCACCGACTCGGGCGTGACCCCGGGCGCGACGCGCGCGCATGACGCCTCCTGCGCCTGGCGGAGCACCTCGTAGTAGACCGCGAAGTCGGCCGGCGGCTCGCCGATCGCGTACGTCCGCGTGCAGTCCGAGCAGTACCCGCTCGGCATGGTGCCGCCGACGTCCACGACCACGACGTCGCCCGCGCGCAGCGCCCGGTCCGACACCTCATGGTGCGGGCTCGCCGCGTTCGGCCCGGACGCCACGATCACGAAGTCCACGGTGTGGTGGCCCTCGGCGACGATCGCCTCGCTGATGTCGCGCGCCACCTCGTTCTCGGTACGGCCCGCGCGCAGCAACCCCGGCACGATCGCGTGCACCCGGTCGATGGCCGCGCCCGCCTCGCGCAGCGCCTCCACCTCCGCCGCGCTCTTGCGCATCCGCAGCTCGCGCATGACCGTGCCGGCGGCGAGCTGCTCGGCATTCGGCATGGCGGCGCGGAACCGCAGCGACATCATGGCCCACATCCGGTCCGCCACGCCCACCTGCGCCGGGCGCCCGAGCCGGCCCGCCACCAGCGCGTACGGGTCGTCCGTCTCGTCCCAGGGGACGAGCTCCACGCCGAGCGCGCCGGCCGGGGAGGCCTGCGCGGCGGGCAGCTCCAGCCGCGGCACCACCAGGAACGGCTCCTCACCGGGCGGCACCACCAGGCAGGTGAGCCGCTCCAGCTGGATCGCGTCGTACCCGGTGACGTAGCGCAGGTCGGGGCCGGGGGTGAGCAGCAGTGCGTCGAGCCCGGCCGCGGCGGTGGCCTCGCGGACGCGGGTGATGCGCTCGGCGGGATACAGATCCTTGGTCACGGAAGGCAATCTAGTACGCCGATGCCGGTCATGAGCCGGTGAGGCGCCGCCACGCCGCCGCGGCCTGCGGGGCGCATTCGGATGGGTCGACGGGGCCGGTCCCGGGCGGCCGGGTCCCCTCGACCGCGTGGGTGCGGGCGGCGTCGCGGTCGAAGACGAAGAGCGGGCCGCACTCCTCGCAGACCGCCCAGGGCGTCTCCTGGCAGGCCATGCCGCGCAGCTGGTCCTCGAAGACCGTGGTCAGCCGGTCGCCGTCCAGACCGAAGGTCTGCGCCATCCGCACGCTGGTGGACAGCGCCCTCACCCAGTACTCCTCCGACACGACCACCTCCCGGGTGGTGAGGAAGTAGGTGGCAGTGGGCGACAGGGACGCGTTACAGACGTCGCAGACGCCGGCGGCCGTGAGGCCCAGCGCCTGGGCCCGGGGCGATCCGAGGCCGGTCCACCGACGGCGTATCAGCCTGTCCTTCAACCAGCCCATGTTCGCTCCTTCGCTCGGACGCACGGCGATGCGCTCAACCCTGACCAGCCTGCCCGGGCCGTCCCGGGAGGGGTCCCGAACCCGCCCTCAGTCCCATTCGTCCAGGTTGGCGCGGAGCCAGTTCTCCACCTCGGCGACGTGTACGGCGGCCGCGGCGTGCGCGGCGGCGGGGTCGCGGTCGGCCAGCGCGGCGTAGATCCGCTCGTGCTCCTCGCGGGTACGGGGAAGCACGCCCTCGTCCCTGTGCGCCCGCCACACCCGGGCCCGGAACGTCCGCGTGGACAGCCCCTCCAGCAGCGCGGACATGGCCGGACTGCCCGCCGCGGCGACGATCTCCCGGTGGAACGCCAGGTCGGCGGCCACGATGTCCTCGACCTGCTCGCGCGCGGCCATCGCGTCCAGGTGCTCCCGTACGAGCCCGAGCGCGTCGGCGGAGATCCGCGCCGCGGCCATCGCGGTCGCCGCCGGCTCCACCACCCGCCGTAGCCGCAGCAGATCCACCAGCCCCTCGCCGCGCGCCACCTCGGCCAGCACGCCGAACCCTTCCAGCAGGTCACCGGGGCGCAGCGGCGTCACGTAGATGCCGGCGCCGTGCCGCGTCTCCAGCACCCCCATCACGGTGAGCGCCCGGATCGCCTCGCGCATCGAGCTGCGGGACAGCCCGAGCGTGGCGGCGAGCTCCCGCTCGGTGGGCAGCCGCTCCCCCGCACGGAGCCGCCCCGAGGTGATCATCTCCATCACCCGGTCGATGGCGCGCTGGGTGACGGTGGTGCGCGCGCGCTCATCCGTCATCGGCCCTCCCGCGGGGTGGCACGCGGTAACCGGGTCTTGACACTCCGCCCGGCGACACGTACCAAGTGGCCATACCAATATCTCACGATGGCCGGACGGACACGCAGGAGTGCAGCGCGATCCACGATTGGTCGGACCAGGGAAGGCCCGGTGAGCATGGCCCGCATCGTCGCGGTGGACACCTACGACGTACGCTTCCCCACCTCGCGCGAGCTGGACGGCTCGGACGCGATGAACCCCGACCCGGACTACTCGGCGGCGTACGCGATCCTGCGCACCGATCGCGGCGACGGCGCGGCGGGGCACGGCTTCTGCTTCACGATCGGGCGCGGCAACGAGGTCTGCGTGGCCGCGATCGACGCGTACGCGCCGCTGGTGATCGGCCTCGACGTGGATGAGGTCCTGGCCGACCTGGGCGGCTTCGCCCGGCGGCTGACCGGCGAGTCGCAGCTGCGCTGGCTCGGCCCGGAGAAGGGCGCCGGGCACATGGCCGTGGCCGCGCTGGTCAACGCCGCGTTCGACCTGGCCGGCCGGGTCGCCGGCAAGCCGGTGTGGCGGCTGCTCGCGGAGATGTCCCCGGAGGGGATCGCCGACCTGGCGGACTGGCGCTACCTCGGCGACGCGCTGACGCGGGACCAGGCGGTGGAGCTGCTCCGCCGCGCCGAGCCCGGGCGCGCCGAGCGGGCGAAACGGCTCACGGAGCACGGGTACCCCGCCTACACGACGACCCCGGGCTGGCTCGGCTACACCGACGAGAAGATGGTCCGGCTGTCCAAGGCCGCCGTCGCCGACGGGTTCGCGATGATCAAGCTGAAGGTCGGCGGCGACCTCGACGAGGACCGCCGCCGGCTGCGGCTGGCCCGCGAGGCGGTCGGCCCGGACCTGCCGATCGCGGTGGACGCCAACCAGCGCTGGGACGTGCCGGAGGCGATCGCGTGGATGCGCGCGCTCGCGGAGTACGACCCGTACTGGATCGAGGAGCCCACCTCCCCCGACGACGTGCTCGGGCACGCCGCGATCCGCCGCGGCGTGGCGCCGATCCGGGTGGCCACCGGCGAGCACTGCGCCAACCGAGTGATGTTCAAGCAGCTGCTGCAGGCCGAGGCGCTGGACGTGCTCCAGCTCGACGCGACGCGGGTCGGCGGGGTCACCGAGAACGTGGCGATCCTGCTGCTCGCCGCGCATTACGGCGTGCCGGTCTGCCCGCACGCGGGCGGCGTGGGGCTGTCGGAGGCCGTGCAGCACCTGGCGATGTTCGACTACGTCGCGGTGAGCGGGTCGATGGAGGGGCGGATGATCGAGTACGCCGACCACCTGCACGAGCACTTCACCGACCCGACCCGGATCCGGGGCGGCCACTATCAGGCCCCGGACAGTCCCGGCATGTCGAACGAGCTGCACGCGGCGTCGCTGACCGCGCACCTCTTCCCGGATGGCTCGGAGTGGGCGGCGGAGGCGGGGGCCTGATGGGCGAGTTCGACGGAATCCGCGCGCTAGTGACCGGCGGCGCCTCCGGGATCGGCCTGGCCACGGCGCGGCTGCTGGCGGACCGCGGAGCGGCGGTGGCGTGCCTGGACCGTACGGTCACCGAGGGTGCGGGCGAGGTGGACGGCGACCGGCGGCTGCTGCCCGTACGGGCCGACGTGACCGACGACGCGGCCGTACGGGCCGCGGTCCCCCGCGCCGCCGAGGCCCTCGGCGGCCTCGACGTGCTGGTCAACAACGCGGGCATCGGCGCGCAGGGCACGGTCGAGGACAACGACGACGCCGAGTGGGCCGCCGTGTTCGACGTGAACGTGTTCGGCATGGTGCGGGTGACCCGCGCCGCGCTGCCGTACCTGCGCGAGTCCCGGCACGCGGCGATCGTCAACACCTGCTCGATCGCGGCCACCGCCGGGCTCCCCCGGCGCGCCCTCTACAGCGCCACCAAGGGCGCGGTCTACTCGCTGACCCTCGCCATGGCCGCCGACCACGTCGCCGACGGGGTCCGGGTGACCTGCGTGAACCCGGGCACCGTGGACACCCCGTGGGTCGGCCGGCTGCTCGGCGCGTCCGGCGATCCCGTACGGGAGCGGGCCGCGCTGGAGGCCCGGCAGCCCACCGGCCGGCTCGTCTCCGCCGAGGAGGTCGCGGCGGGGATCGCGTACCTGGCCTCACCGCAGGCCGGGGCCACCACCGGCACGGCGCTACCGGTGGACGGCGGAATGGCGGGACTGCGCGTGCCCCGTACCTAGAGAATCGAAGACGGCTCCGCACCCCCTCGCCTCGAAGGAGTCCGATCATGAGGAGTTTGGGCAAAGCGGCCGGTGCCGCTCTCGTCCCCGCCGTCACGCCGATGGCGTGCGGCACCCGTGAGGGCTCCGGCGGATGATCGCCCGGGTGACCGGCGCCCGGGCGCAGGATTGAGGCGGCCGATGCTGGGACGGCGGATGCTCGGGCGAAGCGGTGTCGGCGTATCCCCGCTCGGGCTCGGCGGGGCCGCGATCGGCGGGCTGTACGAGCCGGTCGGCGCGCGCCGCGCGGAGGACACGGTGCGGCGGGCGCTGGAGCGCGGGCTGCGATATCTGGACACGGCGCCGCATTACGGGCTGGGGCGGTCGGAGTCGCGCATCGGGGCCGTACTGTCCGGGGTGCCCCGGGACGGGTACGTGCTGTCCACCAAGGTGGGGCGGCGGTTGCGGCCGCTGCGGCCCGGGGAGCCGCCGGACCCGCAGGGGTTCGCCGATCCCCCGCCGCTGCGGCGGTACTGGGACTGGTCCGAGGGCGGGATCCGGGCCTGCGTGGAGGAGAGCCTCTCCCGGCTCGGCGTGGACCGGCTCGACGTCGTCTACCTGCACGACCCGGACGACCACGAGGATGAGGTGTACGCGACCGGGTATCCCGCGCTGGCGAAGCTGCGCGAGGAGGGGCTCGTCGGGGCGATCGGTGCGGGGATGAACCAGACCGCCATGCTCACCCGGTTCGTCCATCGGCTCGACCTCGACGTGGTGCTCTGCGCCGGGCGGTACACGCTGCTCGACCAGGGGGCGCTCGGCGACCTGCTGCCGGAGTGCGCGCGGCGGGGGACGTCGGTGATCGTGGGCGGGGTGTTCAACTCCGGGTTGCTCGCCGATCCGCGTCCCGGGGCGCCGTACGACTACAAGCCCGCGCCGCCGGACCGGCTGCGCCGTGCCCGCGCCATCGCCCGGGTCTGCGCGGCGCACGGGGTGCCGTTGCGGGCGGCGGCGATGCGGTTCCCGCTCGGGCACCCGTCCGTCGCCGGGGTGATCGTCGGCTGCCGCGGCCCGGAGGAGGTCGACGACAACGCGGACCTGTTCGCCCGCGACGTGCCCGCCGCCCTCTGGCCCGACCTCCGCGTCACCGGCCTCCTCGACCCCGCCGCCCCCGTCCCGGCCAAGGAACCGACGTGATCGACGCGCACCATCACCTGTGGGACGTGGAGGTGCGGGGGTACCCGTTCCTGGCGCGGCGGGGGCTGGAGCCGCTGCGGCGGACGTTCGGGGTGGGCGACTTCGCGGCGGCGGCGCCCGGCGTGACCGCGGGTGTGGTGGTGCAGGCGGTGTCGTCGGAGGCGGAGACGGTGGATCTGCTCGCGGCGGCGGCCGGGCCGGGGCCGGTACGGGCCGTCGTCGGGTGGGTGGACCTGACCGCGCCGGACGTGGCGGACCGGATCGCCGCGCGGCGCGCCGGGCCCGGCGGTTCCGCGCTGGCCGGGGTGCGGCACCAGGTGGAGGACGAACCGGACCCGTCGTGGCTGCTCCGGCCCGACGTGCTGCGCGGGCTCGCCGCGGTCGCGGAGGCCGGGCTCGTCTACGACCTGCTGGTGAAGCCGCCGCAGTATGACGCCGCGATCGAGGCGGCGCGCCGGCTGCCGGAGTTGCGGATCGTGCTCGACCACCTCGGCAAGCCGGATGTGGCGGGCGGCATGTGGCGGCCCTGGTCCGGCTGGATCGCCACGCTCGCCGCGCTGCCGAACGTCGCGGCGAAGCTGTCCGGGCTCGTCACCGAGGACGACTGGACGGGCTGGACGCGGGAGCGACTCGTCCCGTACGGCCGCCACGCGCTCGACGCCTTCGGCCCGGACCGCGTCATGTACGGCTCCGACTGGCCCGTCTGCACCCTCGCCGCGGACCACGCCACCGTCACCACCCTCGCCGAAGCCACCCTCACCGCCTTCGCCCCCGACGACCCCACCACCCACAACACCGTCTTCACCACCACCGCCCAAACCTGGTACCACCTCCCGCCCTAACCCCACCCACCGCACGGCGCCGCCCGCCCCCCGGCCCACAAATTTGAGGAGCGGCGCCCGGCGCGGGCCGGCCGTACGTCTCGCTGCGCGTCCGCGCCACGGACGCCGCAGGCAGCACCGTCACCCAGGAGATCATCCGAGCGTACGCGGCCCGCTGACCGGCCCCCGCCGGTCGCGGCGCGATGTCGCGGGTCGGGCCCTGGCGGACGGGACGAACCGTTACGATCCCGTTCGTGCCCGTACGTGCCAGCCCCGGACATCTCGCCGCGACCGGCGCGGCCGTCGCCGTCCTCGCGCTCGGCGCGGCGGTGGTGCAGCTCACCGGGGCCGCCGAGTCGGTGCGGTACGAGCACCCGACCGCCGCGCGCGGCGCCGAGGTCGACCAGGGCTACCTGCGCACCAAGGTGCTCGACGTGGCCGTACGGGTCCGCGCCGCGGGCGCCTTCGGCGTACGGCAGCGCGCCCTCGAGGTGAGCCTGGAGACCACGAACACCGACACCCGTACGGTCTCGCTGACCCGGGTCACCGACGCTCTGGTGCTCAAGCACCCGGACAACTGGAAGCCGCAGCCGCAGCGCGCCTGGGCGCACGCCCAGGGCGGCGGCGGGACACAGCTGCTGCAGCCGGGCCGCCGCACCACGGTCACGCTCGCCTTCAACATCCCCGACGGCCCGCCGCCGCCCCGCATCGGCGTGGTGCTGATCGAGTTCGAGAACCGCCCCGACTTCTTCCACGGGCACCGGGTGTGGACCGAGGTGATCGACGAGGAGCACGGCATCCCGGACGACAAGGGCAAGCCGGCGCACGGCGTCGCCGCGGTCGTGACCCTCCCGGTGAGGACGGCCCGGTGACGGCTCTGCCCAAGGCCGCCGCGTGGGTGGCCGCGCTGCTGCTGATCGCCGCCGGCGTGTGGGTCACCGAGCACACCCCCGGCGACTACGACGAGCGCAACGCGCCGCTGGTCACCCGGGGCGAGCCGGGCCGGAGCATCGTGGCGGGGACGTTCGCGCTGGAGGCCAGGGACGTGCGCACGGCCCGCTCGCTGCGGATGATCGACACCCAGGACCGGCCCGTGGTGCTCCGCCCGGACGGGGTCTTCGTCGTGCTGAACGCGCGGGCGACGAGCCTGCGCGGCCCGATGACGCTGGCCACGGCGTTCATCCGCACCGCCGACGGGCGGGAGATCTACGCCACCGACCGGATCACCTCGCCGACCCTGGTGACCGCGGAGCTGGAGCCGGGGTTCTGGAAGGAGGGCGTCGTGGTGGTGGACGTACCGCTGGACGCGCTGTCCGGGGGCGCCCTGGTGCTGTCGCCCCGGTTCCCCGAGCCGGTACGGGAGCCGGACCGCGAGTTCCCGCCGTGGGGGTTCGAGCTGACCCCCGAGGCGGAGGTACGGCTGGGCGCGCTGCCGCCCCCGGAGGATCAGCTGGTGCTGCCCGAGCCGGTGCCGGACGAGCAGGAGCAGCCGTGACCCGGGCCGCGGGAGGATCGTCCCTGGTCCGCGGGCTGCTCGCCGGGGCCGCCTGGCTCGGCGGGCTGGCGGCCGGCTCGGCGGTGGCGATCGCCGTACCGGGCGCCACCGCCGAGGACTCCTATGAGCATCAGCACGCGCTGACCGAGGGCCGGGTCGTCGCGCACGGGGACACCGGCGACCTGTACGGGGTCCGCTTCAAACGGCTCAACGCGGCCTCCGCCCCGTGGCGGGACGGCACCCTGGTCCGGGTCAACCTGGACACCGTCCCCACCGCCAAGGAGCCGGGCACCCTGTTCATGTACGAGCTGCGCGCCCCGGACGGCCGGAAGTGGAGCGCCGACCTGCGGCCGGGCGACACGGTCGGGTTCAGCCCGGCCCGGGTACAGGTGCGCGGCCTGGTGTCCGATCCGGGGGTGGCGGACCGGGTGGCGGTGGTGGTGCGGCCGTGGGAGGCGCAGCGGCGTCCGCTCCCGGGGATCCGGCTGGTCCCGTAGCCTCCGCGCCGGCCTCCGCCAGCACCGGCAGCATCACGACGGCCAGCAGCGCGACCCGCAGCACCTCGTGCAGCAGCGCCACGGCGAAGTCGAGCGGCACCAGCAGCACCGGCCAGCGCGCCGGGTCGGTCTCCGGGCCGATCAGCGTGACGACGCCGCGGTACGCGTAGGCCTCGGCCGCGCCGAGCGCGGCGTACAGCAGCACGTACGAGCCCAGCACCATCGGGCCGCGGCGCAGCAGCAGGCGGAAGGCCCAGAGCACCGGCAGGTACTTCTCGGCGACGCCGGAGGTGGCCGCGGTGAGCGGGCGCCCGACGAGCCCGGGCAGCCGGCCGAACCGGTCGGCGACCGCCTCCAGCCGGGTGCCGGCCACCACCTGCCGCGCCTGGAAGACGTCGTGCCCGTACACCAGGGCGACGACGACGAGCCAGAGCAGCGGCAGTCCGACGGCGTCGGCGATCGGCGGCAGCCACTCCCCGGCGGCACCGATGGCCGCGCCGACGGCGGCCGCGCCGGGCAGCTCGCCGAGCCGGTCCAGCACGTCGCCGCGCATGGTGACCAGCCACTCCCAGCCCGACCTGGCGGTGACCCAGCCGACGCCACGGTCGGTGAGGACCACCAGCGAGGACAGGCCGAACACGGTGAAGGCGGCCTCGCCGAAGGCGGAGAGCGCTCCGGCGGCGGGGTTGCCGCGGCGCTCGTACCAGCGCTCGCAGACCATCCGGAGCAGCAGCGCGACGACGGTGGCCGCGGCGGCGACGGGCAGCGTGAGGTCGAGCAGGGCACGGCCCGAGTCGCTCTCCCCCACCGGCTTGTCGAAGTCGTAGTTGCGCTCGATGTCGGCGAGGCCGAACGCGGCGGCGTCCGCGGCGAGCAGGTTCCACGCCAGGTAGATGACGACGAACGGGGGCAGCGCCCGGGTCACGGTGACGATCAGCGGCGGCCGCTGCTCCTCGGGCCGCAGCCGGTTGCGCAGCACCGCCAGCATGACCACCGTGACGGTGAGCGAGACCACCACCATCAGCACGAAGACCAGCAGGGTGAAGACCCGCCGGAGCTGCCGGTGGTCGCCGTGGGCGAGCTCCACGCCGCCGAAGATCAGCAGCTCGTGGGCGGCGGCCCCCACCGCGAACACGCAGGCGAGCGGTAGCGCGTAGCGCAGCGCGACCCGCAGGGTGGTGACCGGGAGCATCGACAAGGCAGGCACGCCGCATCATATCGGCCACACAGGCACGGAGTCCCCGACTCCCGCGGACCCCGTCCCGCCTCGGACATGGGCGACATGGGGCTGGACGGGCGTAAGGCAGGTGTCTAGCTTTGGGGGGACCGTGCCGGTTCGACGCCGAGGTGAGGCCGTGCAGGAGAACGTCGCGACCGTACTCGAGACCGTGGCCGGCCTGCGTGGCGACGCGCCCGCGCTGCGCCAGGGCGAGGACGTCCGCGGCTGGTCCGAGCTGGACGAACGTGCGTCCCGGCTGGCCGCGCACCTGGCCGCCGGCGGCATCGGGCCGGAGTCCCGGGTGGCGATCGGCATGTACAACCGGATCGCGTACGTGGAGAGCGTGCTGGCGATCCTCAAGCTGCGCGCCGTCCCGGTGAACGTCAACTACCGCTACCGCGAGGAGGAACTGCGCTTCCTGCTCGACGACGCCGGCGCGGAGGGCATGGTGCTCGGGCCGGAGCTGGCGGAGCGTACCGCCGCCTGCCTGCCCGCGCTCCCCCGGCTGCGCACGCTGGTGCAGACCCCGCCGCTGCCCGGCGAGCCGGACGCCGAGCCGCCGCCGGGCGCGGTGCCGTACGCGGACGCGCTGCGCGCCGCGCCGCTCCCGTACGCCGACCGCGGCGACGACCACTGGCTGCTCTACACCGGTGGCACCACCGGGAACCCCAAGGGGGTGCTGGCCCGGCACTCCTGGCTGTTCGGGGTGTGCGCGGCGAACGGCTACCGGCTCCTCGGCCGAACCCCGCCGGCGTCCTTGGACGAGGTCCGTACGGCGGTGGCCGAGCCGGCCGCGGACGGCCCGCCGCTGACCACGCTGGTCGTCTCGCCGCTGATGCACGGCACCGGCATCTACAACACGCTCGGCTCGCTGCTCGTGGGCGGAACCGTGGTGCTGACGGAGAGCCGCGGGTTCGACCCGGCGGAGGCCGCCGGGCTGGCCATCGGCCTCGGCGTCACCGACTTCATCCTGGTCGGGGACGTGTTCGCGCGCCCGCTCGCGGACGAGCTTGACCGCGCGGAGGCGGCGGGCGAGCCGCACGCGATGCCCCGGCTGCGCCGGATGAGCAGCGTCGGCGTCACGTGGAGCGCGGAGGTGAAGGCGCGGCTGCTGCGGCACGGCGACTTCGTGTGCCGGGACATCATCGCCGCCTCCGAGGGCGGGCCGTTCGCGATCGCCGAGACCCGTCGCGGGGAGACGGCCGTGACCTCGCGGTTCGTACTGTTCCCCGGCGCGCGGGTGATCGACTCCGAGGGCGACGACGTGGTCCCGGGCTCGGGCGTGCCCGGCCTGCTCGCCGCGCCCACCGACGCGGAGACCGGCTACCAGGGCGACGACGCGAAGACCGCGCAGACGTTCCGGATGATCGGGGGCCGCCGGTTCTGCGTGCCCGGCGACATGGCCACGCTGGAGCCGGACGGCACGCTCACGCTGCTCGGCCGGGGCAGCCGGGTGATCAACACCGGCGGGGAGAAGGTCTTCGCCGAGGAGGTCGAGCAGCGGGTGCTGGAGCACCCGGCGGTCCGCGACGCGGTCGTGGTGGGGGTGCCGGACGAGCGTTTCGGCCACCGCGTCGTGGCGGTCGTCGTACCGGAGCCGGGGGCGTCGCTCACCGAGGCGGAGCTGCGGGAGCACGTGGGCGCGGCGCTCGCCGACTACAAGCGGCCGCGCGGGCTGGTGCTGGTGCCCGAGGTGCGCCGCAGCCCGGTGGGCAAGGCCGACCTGGGCTGGGCCGTACAGGCCGCCACCGAGACCGGCGCCGCACCCGACCGCTCCTCCGCCCCCACGACCTGACCTGCCCGGCCGCTCAGGCCGCGCGGGATGTCCGCCATCGGACAAATGCCACATACACCCCTGGGGGTTGATCGCGCTGACGTAGGTTCGGCTCGGCGATGGGGGCCGCCCCGGCACCAGGGGCGGAAGATGACGTCGGGCTGCCGACGGGGGGACGAGATTGGCCCGCCTGATCCACCGGCTGACCACGGAGACGAGGGTCCACCACGGGTCGTTCGACCTGCTCGACGAGGGCGGACCACGGTCACTGCCCCAGCCCGCGAATGCCCCCGGTGGCGGCCTGCTGCGGGCCGCGGACAACACCATCACCGCCCTCAGCGCCACCCCGGGCGTGCACTACGCAGCCGTGGACCTGGAGGTCTGGGACGGCGAGCCACCCCCTGCCGACGGCGCATGGCACCCGGCCGGCAACGCCACCCTCCGCCTCTCCAGCGGCGAGGTCGAGGTAAACCCCCTGGTCGAAGGCGACGACACCGAAATGCTCATCATCGGCCCACCCGGCACCTACGCCCTCCGCGCCAGCGTCATCACCCGCTCCGCGCCGAACGGCGTGGAACGCTGGCTCTTCCAGTTCTGGCCCGCCCGGTCCTAGGGGAGGCGGGTGGCGATGGCGCCGGCGGCGCGGAGTAGCTCGGCGCCGATTCGGACGTGATCGTCGGCGTCCAGCTCGTGGACCCGGGCGACCGCGGTGATCCCGCCCGCGAGGCCGTGGCCGCCCTGGATGGGCGCGCTCACCCCGCACACGTCGGCGACCCGCTCCCCCACCGAGATCGCGTAGCCGCGGTCCCGTACGGCCCGCAGCTCCTCGCGGAACTCCGCCTCGCCCACGCGCACGCCCGCCGCGGTGACGAACGGGCAGACCGTGGCGATCACCGCCTCCCGCTCCGCCTCCGGCAGCCAGGGCAACAGCGACTTGCCCGCACCCAGGTGCAGCGGCAGCTTCTCCCCCACCGGCAGCAGGTAGCGCAGCGGGTTGCGGCCCTCCACCCGGGCGATCTGCACCCGGGCGTCACCGACCGGGATGAACAGCGACACGGCGAGCCCGGTGGTGGCGGCGAGCTGCTGCAATACGGGCAGCCCGGCCTGGCCGAGCCGGCTGCCCACGAGGAACGCGTGCGCGGCGGTGAGCACGCCCGGA
This sequence comes from Streptosporangiales bacterium, assembly GCA_009380095.1. Taxonomy (GTDB): domain Bacteria; phylum Actinomycetota; class Actinomycetes; order Streptosporangiales; family Streptosporangiaceae; genus WHSL01. The sequence goes on from WHSL01000069.1 coordinate 13,463, forward strand.
CCGACCTGGTACCCGGCGTCCTCGCGCACGGCGTAGCCGCGGGCGATCAGCACGTTGAGCAGCCGCTGCGTGGTGGCCACGTGCAGCCCGGCCCGCCGGGCGACCTCGCTCAGCCGCAGCGGCACCCGGCCCTCCTCCAGCACGCCGAGCACGTCGAAGGCGCGCTCGACGGAACGCATGGGGGAACCCGCGGCTCCCGGGGTGTCGGCCACTGACGCTCCCGCGACGGCTCCGTACCGGTGAATCCGGCACATCTGAGGACTTTCCGAGCATATGACAATAACTGTTATCGCACAGTGAGACGATCGTGCCTGCGTACGTCCCCGCGCAACACCATTGACACGTGATCGCCATCTCCACCATGCTTGCACGAATATGAGATGGCTTTTCACACAATGAGAAGGTATCTCGACCCAGCTCGCCCTCCCTTGCCCCCCTTTCGCGAAGGCTTCGGCTCATGCACGAACAGAATCAGGCGGCTCCCCCCGACCGCCCCTCGCCGCCCGCCGGCCCCGGTCCGACCGGTCCCCCCGGCCCCGCGGCGAGCTCCGCGCTGGCACCGCTGATCGGCCAGGCCGTGCTGGCGCTCGTGGCCGCGTACGTGGTGTTCACCTCGTTCGGCCTCGGCCTGTGGAGCCACATCGGCCCCGGCCCGGGCTTCTTCCCGCTCGTTCTCGGCGTGGCCATGCTGTTGCTCGCGCTCTCCTGGTTCGTGCAGGAGCGCCGGCGGACCGCAACGCCCGCCGCGGCCCCGGCCCAGGGCGCCGCGACGGCAACGGAGGTACCGGAGGTACCGGTCATCCCGGGCATCCCGAGCACCCCGGCCGCCGGTACCGGTGACGGCTCCGGCGGCCGGGGACACGTCCTGGCCGTGGTGGGCAGCCTGATCGTGCTCGGCCTGCTCATCGACCTGCTGGGCTTCCAGCTCACGATGTTCGCGTTCCTGCTCTTCCACCTGAAGCGGCAGAACGCGGTGCGCTGGATCACCGCGGTGATCATCTCGGCGGTGGGCAGCGTGGGCACCTTCGTGCTGTTCGGCGCCGGCCTGGGCGTGCAACTGCCCGCCGCCGGCATCCCGTTCCTCGCGAACCTGGGACTGTGAGGGCGCCGCGATGTCCGTGATCAACGACCTTCTCGGCGGCTTCGCGACCGCGCTGTCGCTCGCCAACCTCATGTACGCGCTGATCGGCTGCGTGCTCGGCACCGCCATCGGCGTGCTGCCCGGCATCGGCCCGGTCGCCGGCGTGGCGCTGCTCATCCCGGTGACGCTCAACCTGGAGCCGACCAGCGCCATCATCATGCTCGCCGCGATCTTCTACGGCACCCAGTACGGCGGCACGATCACCAGCGTGCTGCTCAACACGCCCGGCGAGTCGGCGTCCGCGATCACCACGATCGACGGCTACGCGATGACCAAGAAGGGTCGGGCCGGGGCCGCGCTGACCATCGCCGCGTACGGCTCCTTCGTGGGCGGCACCGCCGCCACGGTCGGCCTGGTGGTGGCCGCCAAGCCGCTCGGCTCGCTGGGCCTCGCGGTGGGCCCGCCGGAGTTCTTCTCCATGATGGTGCTCGGTCTCGCGCTGCTCGTCTGCCTGGCCGGCGACTCGATGACCAAGGCGCTGATCTCCGGCGTGATCGGCCTGATGATCGCCATGGTGGGAATCGACCCGGTGGAGGGCGCGCCGCGGTTCACGTTCGGCAACGAGTTCCTGCTGGACGGGGTCAGCTTCGTCGCGGTGATCGTCGGCCTGTTCGGCCTGTCGGAGATCCTCAACACCGGCACGGAGCGGCCCGGCAAGGTGGAGACGCCCGGCTTCCGCGCGCTGCTGCCGAACCGTACGGAGTTCCGCCGCAGCAACCCGGCGGTCGCCCGGGGAACCGTGGTGGGCTTCCTGCTCGGCCTCATCCCCGGCATGACGGGATCGGTGTCGGCGCTCCTGTCGTACGGGGCGGAGAAGCGCTTCTCCAAGTACCGCGACGAGCTGGGCTCCGGCGCCATCGAGGGCGTGGCCGGCCCGGAGTCCGCCAACAACGCGCACGCCAACGGCGCGCTGGTGCCGCTCTTCACGCTCGGCATCCCGGCCTCGCCGACCATCGCCGTGCTGATGGGGGCGTTCCTGCAACAGGGCCTCACCCCCGGCCCGTCACTGTTCGTCGACCACTCCGAGCTGGCCTGGGGCATCATCGCCAGCCTGTTCATCGGCAACGTCATCCTGGTCATCCTGAACGTGCCGCTGGTACGGGTCTGGACATCCATCCTGTCGATCCCGCCGGCCGTACTGACCGCGCTGATCCTCGTGTTCATGGTGGTGGGCTCGTACACCATCAACTTCGCGGCGTTCGACGTGTTCGTGATGACGCTGTTCGGGCTCGTCGGACTCGGGCTGCGCAAGCTGGACATCCCGCTCGCCCCGCTCGTGCTCACGCTGGTGCTCGGGCCCCTGATGGAGAGCAAGCTGCGCGAGTCCCTGGAGATCTCCCAGGGCGACTTCTCGATCTTCGCGAGCCGGCCGATCTGCGTCGTACTGCTGCTGATCGCGCTGGTCATCGCCGCCACACCCCTCCTGCGACCGCGCCGGAGGAAGACCCGGTCCAAGGAGAACCAGCATGAAGCTGCGTAGATTCGCGGCCGTGGCCTCGGCCGGGCTGCTCGTCGCCGGCTTGAGTGCCTGTGCGCAGGCGGCCGGCGGAGGCAAGGCCGCCGACGAGAACTGGCCGCGCAAGGGCAAGCCGATCGAGATCATCATCGCGTTCGACCCGGGCGGCCCCGCCGACTCGGCGGCCCGGCTGGTCGCCCCCGAGCTGGAGAAGAAGCTCGGCACCTCCATCCAGGTGGTCAACAAGACCGGCGCCGGCGGCCAGGTCGGCTACACCGCCACCGCGCGCGCCAAGCCGGACGGCTACACCTTCGGCGGCACCGGCTCCCCGTCCGTGGTGGTCGCGCCGCTGGACCCGGCGCGCGGCGCCAAGTTCAAGCGGACGGACTTCCGGCCGCTGGCCAACCAGGTGATCGACCCGCAGGTGGTGGCGGTCCGGCCGGACAGCCCGATCAAGACGCCGAAGGACTTCGTGGAGGCGGGCAAGAAGGACCCCGGCAAGATCCGGGTGACCACCACCGGGCTGCAGACCGGCGAGCACTTCGCCGTCGCCGACCTGGAGCGCAAGACCGGCGCCAAGTACGGGCTGGTGCACTTCTCGGACGGCTCCGCGCAGGCCATGACCGCGTTCCTCGGCAAGCACGTGGACGTGTACGTGGGCAGCGCCAGCGACCTGATCTCCCAGGCCGAGGAGGGCGACCTCCGGCCGATCGGGATCATGGACACCAAGCGCAGCCCGTTCTTCCCGGACGTGCCCACGTTCAAGGAGCAGGGCTTCGACGTCAACCACACCACCATCCGCGGCTACTCCGCCCCGGCGGGGGTGCCGGACGCGATCGCGCAGAAGCTGGAGAAGGCGCTGTCGGAGGTCCTGCAGGACCCGAAGATCGTGGCCATGATCAAGGAGCTCGGCCTGGAGCCGCGCTACATGAGCGGCAAGGACTACGAGGCGTACTGGGCCGAGCAGGAGAAGAACTACACGAGCCTGCTGCCCATCACCAAGGAAAAGTAGCCCCCGCGACCCAAGGCAGGGACCCACACGTGAACGACACCTCCACCGCGGGCGGCTACGGCGAGGCCCCGCCCGCAGACCACACACGCCCCGACCGGGCGCTGGTGGCGCGGCTGGCCGCGGTGCCCGCCGCCAACATCGGCGACGCCATGGACCGCCTCGGCGTACTCGACTCGCGCATCCAGGCCGTCTGGCCGGGCGCGCGGGTCGCCGGGCCGGCGCTCACCATCTGGACCCGCGCCGGCGATAACCTGCTGATCCACCAGGCGCTGACCGTCGTACGGCCCGGCGACGTGATCGTCGTCAACGGGGAGGGCGACGAGTCCCGCGCGCTCATCGGCGAGCTGATCGGCGGGCGGGCCAAGGCCCGCGGCTGCGCCGGGTTCGTCATCGACGGCGCGATCCGTGACGCCGAGGGGCTCGGCGAGCTGGGCATGCCGGTCTTCGCGCGGGCCGTCACGCCCGCGGGGCCGTACAAGAACGGCCCCGGCCGGATGCACGAGACCATCGCGGTCGGCGGGGTCGCCGTCGCGCCCGGCGACATTTTGATCGGGGACGCCGACGGGGTCGTAATGGTCCCCCAGGCGCGCGCCGCGGAGATCGCGGACGCCGCCGAGGCGGTGCTCCGCAAGGAGGACGGGATGCGGGCCGAGATCGAGAGGGGAGCCTGACCGTGCGGTGCGCCGTGATCGGCCTCGGCGAGGCCGGTGCCAAGTACGCGGCCGCGCTGGCCGCCGCCGGCCACTCGGTGACCGGCATCGATCCCAAGCCGGTGGAGACCCCGCCCGGGGTGACCCGGGTGGACTCGCTGCCGGAGGCGCTCGCCGGGGCCGAGGCGGTGCTGGTGCTCACCGAGTCGGCGGCCGCGCCCGGCGTGGCCCGCGACGCCCGGGAGCTGCTGGCGGCCGGGGCCTGCTACGCCGACTTCACCTCCAGCTCGCCCGCCACCATGGCCGAGCTGGGCGAGCTGATCTCCAAGGCCGGGGCGCGGTTCGTGGACGTGGCGATCCTCGGGCCGATGCCGGTGGCCGGGGCGCGTACGGCGCTGATGGTGGCCGGGCCCGGTTCCGGCACGGTGCTGGCGCTCGGTGACGACATCGGTGCGCCGGTGGAGGAGACCCCGGGAGGGCCGGGCGCGGCGATGGGGCACAAGCTGCTGCGCAGCGTGTTCATGAAGGGCCTGGCCGCGATCGTGGTGGAGGCCACCGAGGCGGGCCGCGCGGCCGGCTACGAGGAGTGGGTGCGCGAGCAGATCGCGGCCGAGCTCGCCGACGGGCGGGGCGCGATCGACCGGCTCGTCGTCGGCACCGCCAACCACGCGGCGCGGCGCGCGCACGAGATGGACAGCGCCACCGGCTACCTCGCCGACCTCGGCGTCCCCAACGAGATGTGCGAAGCCACCACCCGCAGCCTCTCCCGCATCGCCACCACCCCCTGACCCCGCCCCCGCCTCCGGCCTCCGCAAATTGGGGGAAGGATTTTTGAGGGGTGACCTGCGGGTTCGCCTTCAAGATCCTTCCCCCGATTTGTTGGGGGCGGGCCGGGTTGGGACGTCGGGGTGGTTGGGCCGCCTTGGGGGTGGCGGGGTGGGAGGATGGATGGGTGGCTGGACTTCTGCTGCTTGATACGCCGGCGCTGTACTTCCGCGCGTTCTTCGGGGTGCCCGAGTCGATCACCGCGCCGGACGGCACGCCCGTCAACGCCGTACGCGGCCTGATCGACATGATGGCCACGCTGGTCAAGGGGCGCCGTCCGGACCGGCTGGTGGCCTGCTTCGACGCCGACTGGCGGCCGGACTTCCGCGTCGCGGCGCTGCCGACGTACAAGGCACACCGGGTGGCCCCGGCCGGCGGCGAGATCGTGCCGGACGGGCTGGTCCCGCAGCTGCCGATCATCGACGCGGTGCTCGAGGCGATCGGGCTGGCCCGCGCCGAGGCGAAGGGGTACGAGGCCGACGACGTGATCGGCACGCTCGCGGTCCGTGGACCGGCGCCGGTCGAGGTCGTCACCGGCGACCGTGACCTGTTCCAGCTCGTCGACGACGCGGCGCCGGTGACCGTGCTCTACACGGCGCGGGGCGTGGCCAAGCTGGCCACGTTCGACGAGGCCGCGGTCACGGCCAAGTACGGCATCCCGGGGCGGGCGTACGCCGACTACGCCACGCTGCGGGGCGACCCCAGTGACGGGCTGCCCGGCGTCGCGGGCGTGGGCGACAAGACCGCGGCGGCGCTGATCACCCGGTTCGGCGGGCTGGAGCCGCTGCTGGCGGCGCTGGACGACGGTGAGCAGTCCGGCTTCCCCGCGGGGAGCCGTACGAAGCTGCAGGCCGCGCGCGAGTACCTCGACGCCGCGCCCGAAGTCGTCCGGGTGGCCCTCGACGTCCCCCTGGCGGACCTCGACGACGCCCTCCCCACCGCTCCGCGCGACCCTGCCCGGCTGATCGAGCTCTCCGACCACTGGAACCTCGAAGGGCCCCTCAACCGCCTGCTCGCCGCGCTGGCCGCCTGAGCACCACCCGCCGGATCGCGGGCGCGCCCCGGGTCCGGGGCGAGGTGCGTCCGGATGCGGTCAGTTCGGGCGGTATGCGCCTAGATGGGGCACTCCTTGTAGCGAGGAAGTCGCCGGGCGAGGTACGGACCCCACCGCGCGCGGCGAGGCGCAGGCGCCGGCCGGCAACGGAGTCGCGCCCTTCCTCACCATCCGCAGAGGTTGGTTCTCTTCGGCCATTCCTCGAGGAAGGACGGATTCCGCATGCTCGATCGAGGCCGGCGGCCGCCATGATGCGGTCCTGGAGACGGATCCTCCGGGAGCATTACGGCATCGGAGAGGCACGCCCCTGGGACCAGCGGACCTGTTTCAGCAGGCATCTGTTCCTCGCGACGCCGCGAGGAAACTTCGTGCTGACCCGTACCCGGAAGGACCCCTGGCGGCTCCCCTTCGCACTCCAGTTCCGGATCATGGCCGGACTGCGTTCCGACGGGCTGAGCGTCGTCGCGCCGCCCATCGCCACCGCCGACCGGCGGCCGTTCGTCGACGCGGGCCCGTACTTCTGGTTCCTGCGCGCCTACACCGCGGACGACCCGGTCTCCTCCTGGTTCCTCGCCCCGCTCGTCACCGACGCCGCGCGGCGCCTCGCCGAACTGCACGAGACCGGCGCCGACCCGTGGTGGGAGCGGCACGGGCTGCCCGCCATCGACGCCAGCGCCATCGAGCCGTACCAGTGGTCGGTCACCGATGTCATCGACCGGATGGACGACCTCGTCGCCGGGTACCGTCCTCAGCGGCCCGACGAGGACGCTCTGCTGCGCCGCTCGGTGACCCGGCTGCTCGAGGGGGCGCCCGCCGCGCTCGCCACCGCGCGGGGCCTCGGCCTCGTCGGGCTCACCCACGAGGACTACCGGCCGGACAACCTGCTGGTCCGGCGCGGCCGCATCGTCAGCGTGCTGGACTGGGACCGGGCCCGGCACGACCACCAGCTCTACGACGTGGCGTTCGCCGCGCTGCAGTTCGGCGGCCGGCAGTGCCTGCGGCCGAGCGCCATCCTCGGTCTCGCCGACCACTTCATCCAGGCCTACCTCGCGGCCCGCGGGCTGAGCGGGCTGCGGGTACGGTACCCGCAGCTCATCCCATGGATGCTGCGGTTCGCGGTGACCAAGCGGCTGCTCGTGGGCGACGCCGGCGAGGACCGCACCGAGCTGCTGCAACGCCTGGAGACGTCGCGGATCCTCACCGAAGAGGAGCCGGTACGACCCCCGCGCCCGCGCCAGCCCGAACCAGGGCCGACCACTCCCCCGCCGGATCCCCGCCCCGGTCCGCGTCCGGGCCCCCGGCCGGGCTCGCCTCCGGACCCCGGACCCGGCCCGTCCCCGGACCCCCGCCGCGGGCCGTCCCCCGTCCCCCGGCAGCCCGGCCCTTCCCCGATCCCGCCGCCCGGGCTGCCCGCGCAGCGCCGGCCCCCGCCCCCGGAGACGACCACGGGCGGCCGTACCGTACCCCCGGAGCCCCGCACCGGCCGCCGACCGCGACGGCCGTGACCGGATGCACCCACGACAGCCGGGATCAGGGGGCACCCGCCGCGGCCGTGACGGGGTGCCCGCGAAAGCCATGGCCGGAGCACCCGCCGCGGCCGTGATCGGGGGCACCCACGACGGCCATGACCCGTGGCCGCGCGAAAGCCATGGCCCGAGCACCCGCGCCGGCCGTGATCGGGGGCGGCAGGGACAGCGCGCGCCGCTCCGCATACCCTTGCGGGGCGGCGCCTCACCGGCCCCAGTCGGGGACGACTCGCCCGAATAGGTAACTATCGCCGTTGCCGCCCGGGGCCCCGCGGCTTCTGTCAGCCTGTGTCCGACGGCGGTAACCCCGCGTTCACCTGCCCGCGGGGGCCACCGCCCCGGGCGATCCCCCTCCCCTTCACGCCTCGTCCCGCGGGACTTGACCGCATCGCCTCAGGCACTTGAATGAACGACTTGTGGCAGAAGGTCCTGGCCGACCACTATGGGCGGCCGGAGACCGAGCTGATGGCCCGGCTGACCTGCTATAGCCGGCACTACTTCGTCACCGCGCAGGACGGCGGGCACGTCCTCTCCCGCACCGTCCCGGAGCCGCGGCGGCTCCCGTACGAGCTGCAGTTCGGCATCGTCCGCGGGCTGCTCCGGCGTGGCGTGAGGACGGTCCAGCCGCCCGTCCTCACCACGGCCGGCGAGCCGTACGTCGTCACCGCCGACGGCCACCGCTGGTGCCTGCGCGCCTACACCCCGAACGACCACATCGCCAGCTGGTTCCTGCCCGACCGGATCGAAAGCGCCGCCCGCCACCTCGCCGGCCTGCACCGCGCCGGCGCCGGCTCCTGGTGGACCGAGCAGGGCCTGCCGGACATCGACCCCGCCACCGTGGACCCGTTCCACTGGGAGACCGGCGAGGTGCTGGACCGGCTGCCCTGGCTGCTGGCGCGCGCCGCCCGCTCGGGGATCACCGCGGACGCCCTCGCCCGGGTCACCGCCGCGGCCCGCGCCCTGAGCGACGAGCGGGACCAGCTCGACCTGGCCCACCGGCTCGGCCTGTACGGGCTCGCGCACGAGGACTACCGCCCCGACAACCTGCTGGTCCGCAACGGCAAGGTCGTACGGATCCTCGACTGGGACCTCGCCCGCCGCGACCACCAGCTGTACGACCTCGCCTTCGCCGCGCTCCAGTTCGGCGGCCGGCAGTGCCTGCGCCCCAGCACGAGCCTGGTCCTCGCCGACCAGTTCATCGACGCCTACCTCAAGGCGCGGGAGCTGCCCGGCCTGCGCACCGAACACCCCCGGCTGATCGACTGGATGCTCCGGTTCGCCGTGGTCAAGCGGCTCTTCACCAACGGGATCACCGAGGAGCGGCTGCGCCTGCTGCACCGGCTGGAGCGGCACCTGGCCGGCTGACCCCCACTCCCTCCCACCCTGTGTGTCAACTGACACGGACTCAGCACGCCCTGTGCCACAGCGCACAAACGGCACATGCCGTCCAATGAAGGGCGTGACAGAGCGACCGGACCACAGGGAGGTGACGGAGATGTTGCAATCGGCGAATGACCGAGCCGGCGGATTCGAAGGGACGGCGACGGCCGATCGCGAGACCACCCGCACCCCCGACGACGCCATCAGCACCATCGGTGAGGTCGCCGCGCTCATCCGCGACGCGGGACAGGACATGCTCATCACCGCGAGCGCCCTCGGCCTCGTGCTCGCGGGGGCCGTACTCCAGCTGGCGATCATCCGCGAGCTGCCGTTCATCGACGGCGCGCTCGGGCCCGTACGGATGGGCCTGCTCGCCGTCGTCGTGGTGGCGCTGCTGCGCTCGGCCAGCCTGCTCAAGCTGGCCCGGCGGCGGATGACCGACGCCATTGGGGAACTGCGCCGGTACACGGGAGCACCGGTGAACCCCGCGGCGCCGTGGACGCCGTTCCCGCCGCGGTTCGGCGTCGACCCCGACGCCGCCTGGGGCCAACTGCGGGCCCTGGTGGCCGCTGTCCAGTACCGGCACTTCCTGGTGGACCGCGCGCTCGGCTGGGCGGTGACCTGCGTGGCGGTGTTCCTGCTGTGGAGCGTGGCGAACCTGCTCGCGGCACTCATGTGACGCACCCGCCGGCGCCGGGCATGACGAGAGGCGATCACGGAGGGGCCCCTTCCCGGCCGGCCGGGAGGGGGCCCCGCATCGTGCGTGCAGGCTGGGTGGCGGGCGAGCCCTTGATCCTGGGCCCCGCGCCGGGTCCACTAAGGAGGGGGCCGTCGCCCGACGGACGAGCAGGAGAGGACCCTGGTGAGCGAGTCGCTGGCGAATCGGCTGAGTTCCGCACCCCCGCCGGCCGCCGGCCGGGCGTTCTGGGCGCTGCTCGCCGAGCCGGAGCGGGCCGCGCTGCGGGCCGCCGGGCGGACCCGGTCGTACGCGGCGAGCGCCCCGCTCTGCCACGAGGGCGCCCCCGCCCGCCAGGTCTTCATCCTGATGGACGGCTGGATCAAGGAGACCAGCGCCACCGAGGACGGGCACGAGCTCATCCTCGAGCTGCGCGGGCCCGGCGAGGTCGTCGGCGCGCCCGCGGCGTTCGTCCGCTACCACCGCGCCACCGCCACCGCCGTGGAGGAGGTGCGCGTGCTGGTCCTGGAGGTGCGCCGCTTCCTGGACCTGCTCGACGGCCGCCCGCCCGCGGCGCGCGCCCTCATGCAGGTGATGGCGGGCCTGCTGCACGCGGCGGACCGGCGGCACGCGCTCAGCCAGTCCGGCGGGGCGCAGCGGCTCGCGCTCCGGCTGCTGGAGCTCGCCGACCGGTACGGCTCCGCCGCGGACGACGGGTCCGTACAGATCATGCTGCCGCTGGCGCAGCACGAGATCGCCGGCTGGGCCGGGATCTCGCGGGAGACGGCGGCGCGCGCGCTGCGGTCCTGGCGGCGTACCAACATCGTGGAGACCGCGCGCAAGCAGATCCGCATCACCGACCCGGAGGCGCTACGGAACACCGTGGGCGGCGGCTGGCAGGAACCGGCCATCGCGCGCCCGCCCTCGCTGGAGGCCGTCACCGCGGTCGCGGCCCCCGCCGCGCCCGCACGGATCGTACCCGCCGCCCCGCACCCGGCCCAGCTCCCCCAGGACATCCCGGACTTCACCGGCCGGGCCGAGGACCTCAGCACCCTGCACGACGTGCTCCGCAGCGGGCTGCGCACCATCGTCATCCAGGGCATGGCCGGGGTCGGCAAGACCGCGCTCGCCGTACGGTGGGCACACACCATCGCCGCCGAGTTCCCCGACGGGCAGCTCTTCCTGGACCTGCGCGGGCACGCCCAGCGGCCCGCCGTCACCACCGTGGAGGCGCTCGGCCAGCTGCTCCGCGCCCTGGACGTGCCCGCCGAGCAGGTGCCGCCCGCCGCCGACGAGCAGGCCGCCCTCTACCGGTCCCGGCTCGCCGACCGCCGCGTGCTCATCGTGCTCGACGACGCCACCGGCTCCGACCAGGTACGGCCCCTGCTGCCCGGCAACCCGCACAGCCTCGTCGTGGTCACCAGCCGCGGGCAGCTCTCCGGGCTGGTCGCCCGGGACGGCGCCCGCGCCCTCGACCTGAACGTGCTGTCCGAGCAGGAGGCCATCGAGCTCGTCGCCACCGTCCTCGGCCCCGCCGACCCGCGCGTCCAGGCCGAGCCGGAGCAGGCCGCCGAGCTCACCCGGCGCTGCGCGTACCTGCCGCTGGCCGTACGGATCGCCGCCGCGAACCTCTCCGTCCACCAGCAGGAGCCGATCGAGGCGGTGGTGAACGAGCTCGGCGAGCACGACCGGCTGTCCGCGCTCGCGCTGGACGAGGAGCCGCACGGCGCGGTCCGTACCGCGTTCGAGCTGTCGTACCGGGACCTCGACGACGCCACCCGGGAGGCGCTGCGGCTGCTCGCGCTGATGCCGGGCCTCGACTTCACCCTGGAGGCCATGGCGGCGCTGCTCGGCCTGGACACCGACCGGGCGCGCGGGCTGCTGCGCGGCCTGGCACGCGCCCACCTGGTGGACGTGCCCACCCAGTCCCGGTACCGGCTGCACGACCTGGTGCGGGACTTCGCGTTCGAGCGACTCGCGGCCGAGGACGACGTCGCCGACTGCAACGCCGCCGAGCGCCGGCTGCTCCGGCACTATCTGCGGCAGGCGCAGGAGTCCAGCCTGTTCATCAACGAGCATCGCCGTACGATGCGTGGCGCCAAGCCCCGGCCCGAGGGCGCGCGCGACAGGTCCGTACGGGAGCCCCACATGGCCTGGTTCGAGTCGGAGCGGCTGAACCTGGTGGCGGTCGCGCACCGCGCCAAGGACCTCGGACCGCCGCAGATCGTCTGGGAGCTGGCCGACGCCGTCTACGACTTCCTGGAGCTGCGCCGCTACAGCACCACCAACATGAGCATTCACCTGCTCGCCCTGGACGCGGCCCGGGAGGCCGGGCAACCGCTGCCCACCGCCGTCATGCACCACCACCTCGCGGTCGCCCTGACGGGCCTCGGCCGCTACACCGAGGCGATGGACAACGACGCCGAGGCGCGGCGCATCTTC
>WHSL01000083.1 GCA_009380095.1 Streptosporangiales bacterium
CGCCTCGATCTGGGTACGCGCCCGCTGCCCGACCGTACGGAGCCGCGACCCCCCGGTCCCGATCACGATCGCCTTCTGGCTCGACCGCTCCACGTACAGCTCGGCGTACACGTCGATGAGGTCCTTGTCGGGGCGCCGCCCCATCTCCTCCACCACCACGGCGATGGAGTGCGGCAGCTCGTCGCGTACGCCGTCCAGCGCGGCCTCGCGGATCAGCTCGGCCACCAGCATCTGCTCGGGCTCGTCGGTGAGCTCGCCCTCCGGATACAGCGGCGGCCCCTCCGGCAGGTGCTCGATGAGCACGTCGGCGAGCACGTCCACCTGGAAGCCGTCCACCCCGGAGACCGGCACCACGTCGGCCCACTCGCCGAGCCCGCTGACCGCGATGAGCTGCTCGGCGACGGTCTTGCGGGCGGCCTTGTCGGTCTTGGTGACCACCGCCACCACCGGGGTCTGCCTGACCCGCGCCAGCTCGGCGGCGATGTAGCGGTCGCCGCGGCCGATCGGCTGGTCGGCGGGCACGCAGAAGGCGATCACGTCCACCTCCACCAGGGTGGAGCGGACCAGGCTGTCCAGCCGCTCGCCGAGCAGCGTGCGCGGCTTGTGCAGCCCGGGGGTGTCCACGATGATCAGCTGCGCGTCCGGCCGGTGCACGATGCCCCGGACGGTCCGGCGCGTCGTCTGCGGGCGGTCGCTGGTGATCGCCACCTTCTGCCCGACGAGCGCGTTCATCAGCGTCGACTTGCCCACGTTGGGACGGCCGATGAAGCAGGCGAAGCCCGAACGGTGCGGCCGGGCGGCGCTCTCTTCGGCACCGCTCTCTTCGGGAGAGCCCTCGTCGGCTGGCATGTCGGCTGGTGCGGTCACCCGTCAATTGTCCCGTACGACGACAGGTGCCCCGGCCGTGCCCCGGCCGTGCCCCGGCCGTGCCCCGACCGTGCCGCCGGTCCCGCCCAGGGCGTCGCCGGTCAGGGGGTCAGCGTGTCGACGAGCCGCCCGTCCGGCCCGGCGAGCAGCACCGGTGCCGCGGGCCCGAGGTCCCGTACGGCGGCCAGGTCGTCGGCGGCGGGCAGGCCCGGCTCCGCGCCGGTCACCAGCGCCGCCGCCTCGAGCGCGGTGGCGCCGCTCGCGGCCGCCATCGCCACCGCGAGCCGCAGCGCGGAGATCTTCAGCGAGGGCAGGTCGACGGTGCAGGCCGCGTACGTCCGGCCGGTCTCGTCGCGGACCGCCGCGCCCTCCTCTGCGTCGGCCCGCGCCCGCGCCGACCGGGCGAGCGTGACGATCTTCGCGTCCTCGGGGTCCAGGCTGGTCTCGGTCACAGCACGAGCTTAGAGGCTCCCCCGGCAGTGGCGGAGCCGGGCGCGGGCGGGTCATTAGGCGTCGGCGTGCCGGGGTTCCTGCTGGGGAGCGGTCTCCTCGCCGACCGGTACGCGCTGGACCCGTACGGCGTTGATCCGGTTGCGGCGCCCGGCCAGCCCCTCGGCGGTCAGCCGCAGCCCGGCCACCTCGGCCGTGGACCCCGCGATGGGCACCCGGCCCAGCGCGTGCGCCAGCAGCCCGCCGACGGTCTCCACGTCCTCGGCCTCGATCCGGACCTTGAACAGCTCCGCCAGGTCGTCCACCCCGAGCCGGGCCGTGACCCGCACCGACCCGTCCTCGAGCCGCTCGACCGGCGGTTCCTCCTGGTCGTACTCGTCGGTGATCTCCCCGACGATCTCCTCCAGGATGTCCTCGATGGTGACGAGCCCGGCGGTCCCGCCGTACTCGTCGATCACGATCGCCATGTGGATCTGCCGCGCCTGCATCTCGCGCAGCAGCTCGTCGATGGGCTTGCTGTCCGGCACGTAGGAGGCCGGCCGCATCACCGAGGCGACGCTCTCGGACGACTCCGCGCTCGGATTGTCATACGTCCGCGCGACGATGTCCTTCAGGTACGCGATGCCGACCACGTCGTCCTCGTTCTCCCCCGACACCGGGATGCGGGAGAAGCCGCTGCGCAGCCCCAGCGAGGCGGCCTGCCGGAGCGTCTTGTCCCGCTCCACGAAGACCATGTCGGTGCGCGGCACCATGACCTCGCGGACGTACGTGTCGGCCAGCTCGAAGACCGAGTGGATCATCTTCCGCTCGCCGGGCTCGATCAGCCGCCGCTGCTCGGCCAGGTCCACCAGGTCGCGCAGCTCCGCCTCGGAGGTGAACGGGCCCTCGCGGAAGCCCCTGCCGGGGGTGAGCGCGTTACCGATCAGGATGAGCAGCTGCGCCAGCGGGCCGAGCACCCGCGTGAGCGGCACGACCACGGTCGCCGCGGTCAGCGTCACAATGTCGGCGTGCTGCCGGCCCAGGGTGCGGGGCGCCACGCCGACGACCACGTAGCTGATCACGATCATCAGCGCGGCGGCGCTGACGTACACCATCCAGCCCTGCCCGAACCGGTGGATGAGCGCCACCGTGATCACCACCGTGGCGGTCAGCTCGCAGGACAGCCGGAGCAGCAGGATGAGGTTGAGGTAGCGCGCCGGATCGGCGGCGATGGTGGCCAGCCGGTCCGCGCCGCGCCGGTTCTGCTCGACCGCCTTCGCCACCTGGAAGCGGGAGACCCGCGGGAAGGCGGCCTCGAAGCTGGCGAACAGCGCCGCGACCACCGTGAGCGCCACGGCGGCGGCCACCAGCCAGCCGGTGGCCGCGTCCCAGGCCCCGCCCGTGCCGCCCGCCGGGGCGACGGTGAGCAGGACGCCGGTATGGCCGGGGATCATGGCGTGGTCTCACCACCGGACTCGCCCGGGCCGGCCCCCGCCGATCCCGTGGCGACGCCGCGCCCGGCCCGCCACTCGCGGAGCAGCTCGTCCTGCAGCCCGAACATCTCCGTGTGCTCCTCGGGCTCGGCGTGGTCGTACCCGAGCAGGTGCAGGATGCCGTGCGTGCACAGCAGCTCCAGCTCCTGCTCGGGGCTGTGACCCGCCTTGTGCGCCTGGCGCGCGGCGACCTGGGGGCAGAGCACGACGTCGCCTAGCAGACCCTGCTGCGGCTCGTCGGCCTCGTCCGGCGCGGGGCGCAGCTCGTCCATCGGGAAGGACAGCACGTCGGTGGGGCCCGGCTCGTCCATCCACCGCTCATGCAGCTCGGTCATGGCGGCCTCGTCCACGAGCAGCAGCGAGAGCTCCGCCAGCGGGTGGATGCGGAGCCGGCCGAGCACGAACCCGGCGAGGTCGACGAGCGCGTTCTCGTCGACCTCCCGGCCGGACTCGTTGGCGACGTCGATGCTCACCGGCGCCGTCCCTGCCGGCCCTTGACCGCGCGCGGGCCCTCCTGCTTGCCCTGCTCGGCCTGATACCTCTCGTAGGCGTCGACGATGTCGGTGACGAGCTTGTGCCGCACCACGTCCCGGCTGTTCAGCCGGCAGAAGTGGATGTCGTCGACGTCGCCGAGGATGTCCTGCACGACGGAGAGGCCGCTGCGCTGCCCGTTCGGCAGGTCGACCTGCGTGACGTCGCCGGTCACCACGACCTTGGAGCCGAAGCCCAGCCGGGTGAGGAACATCTTCATCTGCTCGGGCAGCGTGTTCTGCGCCTCGTCCAGGATGATGAACGAGTCGTTCAGCGTGCGCCCGCGCATGTACGCCAGCGGCGCGACCTCGATCGTGCCCGCCGACATCAGCTTGGGGATGCTGTCCGGCTCGAGCATGTCGTGCAGCGCGTCGTACAGCGGGCGGAGGTACGGATCGATCTTCTCGTACAGCGTGCCGGGCAGGAAGCCCAGCCGCTCCCCCGCCTCCACCGCGGGACGGGTGAGGATGATCCGGTTCACCTCCTTGTTCTGCAGCGCGCGCACGGCCTTGGCCATCGCGAGGTACGTCTTGCCGGTGCCCGCCGGGCCGATGCCGAAGACGATCGTGTGCCTGTCGATCGCGTCGACGTAACGCTTCTGGTTGAGCGTCTTGGGCCGGATCGTGCGACCGCGCGCGGAGAGGATGTCGAGCGTGAGGACCTCGGCGGGGCGCTCCTCGCCTTCGCCCTTCAGCATGGCCATGCTGCGCTCGACGGTGTCGGGTGTGAGGTGAGCCCCGTTGCCGATGAGCTCGATGAGTTCCTCGAACACCCGCGCCACCCGTTCGTTCTCCTCTGGGGGGCCGGTCACGGTGATCTCGTTTCCGCGCACGTGGATGTCGCTGTCGAAGGCACGCTCGACGACTTGCAGCAACTCGTCGCGTGAGCCCAGCAGGCCGACCATGACGTGGTCGCCAGGAACGACGATCTTGACCTGGGCTCGGGTATCTGAAGACTGCTCCATGGGTGGGCCTGCCGGCCCTTCGTCCCCGCCTTTCGAAGCCCCCGCCGGCGGCGCCGGCGCTCCCTACTCCCCCGCAGGTGACGGGCGAGTGAGCCGTCAACGGCTCGCCTCCATGATATCGGCTGGAGGGCCCGGGGCACGCGGTTAAAACGGCACGTTCCGCACGCCCGCGCGTCCGTGCCGCGACACGCCGTACGGGCTAGCCGGGTGGCCAGTTCAGGCCGCGCCCGCCGAGCACGTGGGCGTGCACGTGGAACACGGTCTGCCCGGCCCCGGCGCCGGTGTTGAAGACGATGCGATATCCGCTCTCCGCGACGCCGTCGTCGACCGCGACCCCGTGCGCCGTACGGACCACCTCGTCGAGCAGCCCGTCGTCCACGGTGGCCAGGGCCGCCGCGTCCGCGAAGTGCGCCTTGGGGATCACCAGCACGTGGGTGGGCGCCTGGGGGTTGATGTCGCGGAAGGCGAGCGTGCGCTCCTCGTCCCGGACGACCGTGGCGGGCACCTCACCGCTCACGATCTTGCAGAACAGACAGCCCGGCTCCGGCCGCCCGACCTCACCCGCGTCCTCCGGCTGCGTCACCTGTATCGCTCCCTTCGGGACGGCGCCCCTGATCAGGGCCGCACGTGCTGGGCCATGCTATTGCCGGGCGATTCCGTGACCCATGATCACACCTGCGCGCCCCGGACGTGGCCGCGTTCCCCGATGTCCGTACGGGGACCGTGAGCGATCTCACGACGCGGCGCGGGGGCCCGCGACCCCCTCGCCGGCCGGTCATCGCCCTGCCTCGCCCGTCCATCTGGGGGACGAAACGGATTCATCCTCTGTTCGCCCCCACGGTTTGCCCCGTGCTGGCGCTAAAGTCTCAATGAGCGCGGGGCCACGGGGTTCCGCGCTCACGTCGGCTCGAACGTCGGCGCCCGGGGCCCCTGGGCACCGCCGAGGGCGGCCAAGTCGGCACCATCGTCACTGCACGACTTTTGAAACTGCGAGAAGCGAGGCATGCCCTTTCGTAAACCGGACGGCAAGGGCGCGCGTCCAACTGACGTGACCGAAACCCTCGTGGCCGGCGCCACGGCGGGGGCGGTAACGCTTGAGTGGAGTGCCGATCAGGCAGTGACCACGCTGTACAGCGCGCACTACCGCTCACTCGTTCGCCTGGCCGCCTTGCTGGTGCGTGACAATGCCACCGCAGAGGAGGTCGTGCAGGACGCCTTCGTGGCGATGCACGGCGCCTGGCGGCGTGTTCGCGACCCCGACAAGGCCCTCTCCTATCTCCGCCAGTCGGTGGTGAATCGGGCCAGGTCCGTCCTCCGCCATCGTGCGGTCGTCGAGAAGTACGCCCCCAAGGGCCTTCCCGACGCCCCGAGCGCCGAACACGGAGCGCTCGGCGAGCTGGAACGTTCCGCCGTGATCGCGGCCTTGCGCACCCTGCCCACCCGGCAGCGCGAGGCCCTGGTGCTCCGGTACTACGGAGACCTCTCGGAGGCACAGATCGCCGACGCCATGGGCATCAGCAGAGGAGCGGTGAAGAGCCATACCGCCAGAGGTATGGCCGCGCTCCGCTCGGTTCTGGAGCAGGACTCATGACCGATCCGTTCGACGAGTACGGCGACCGCCTTCGCCGCGCACTGAACGCGGAGGCGGAGTCTTACCGGCCGTCCGCAGATGGGCTCGAGCGGATCCGCGACCGCATCGAAGCGAAGGGCGCGCGGGTAGGGCTGCCGTGGTGGCGGCCCGCGCTCGCCGTCACCGGAGCGCTGGCGGTGCTGGGCGCCGTCATCATCTCCACCCCCGGCCTGCGTGAGCGGGCCATCGACACCATCACCGCCGGGAACGGCCGGGAGGCTCCCTCCGAGCAGTCCGGCAACCCGTACCCAGGCCATCCCCCGGGCATGCCCTCGGGCTCGGGCAACGGAACGGGCGTGCCGTCCGTCTCCGTCCCGGCCACGCCGAGCACGGCGGCGGGAACCGGGCCGGGCGCGTGTCCGAGCACGCTGCCGACCCTCGTCCCGTCCAGCACGCCGAGCCCGAGCGCGACGGCCCAGCTTTTGCCGACCCCGACGTGTACGCCGGACCCCACCGCCACCCCCACGCCGACCCCCGACCCGTCCGACACGCCCACGACCGACCCGTCGCCGCCACCCGGTGGCGGCGGCGGTGAGTCGTCGCCCGCGCCCGGGCCGAGCACCAGCGGGCCCGACGCCGGCAGCGGCACCGACGGCGGCACGCAGAACGACGCCCTCAGCGACGGCTCCGGCACCTCGGGCAACACCGAGTAGCGCGCCTCCCGCGCACCGGCCGGACCGGCCCGGGACGCGTCCGGCACACCCGCCGACGCCCCGGGCCGGCGCGGCGCCTGACTGTGGTCTACCAGCGGCCGGTGCGGGTGGAGAGGACGGCAAGGGCGGCCAGCCCCGCCGTCGAGGTGCGGAGCACGGTGCCGCCGAGCCGCACCGGTACGGCCCCCGCCTCGGTGAACGTGGCCAGCTCGGCGTCGTCGATGCCGCCCTCGGGCCCCACCACGGCGACCACCTCGCCGGTGGCCGGGGGCGTGACCGCACTCAGCGGCGTCTCCGCGGACTCGTGCAACACCACCGCGAGCTCCGCCTCGCGCAGCCGCGCGGCCAGCGCCGCCGTACCCTCCTGCTCGGTCACCACCGGCAGCCGGTCCCGCCGGGCCTGCTTGGCCGCCTCCCGCGCCGTCGACCGCCACCGGCCGAGTGCCTTGGCGCCGCGTTCCGCCTTCCACCGGGTCACGCACCGCGCCGCCGCCCAGGGGATGACCGCGTCCACCCCCGCCTCGGTCATCAGCTCCACCGCGAGCTCGCCGCGGTCGCCCTTCGGCAGGGCCTGAGCCACGACCAGCCGCGGATCCGGCTCCGGACTGTGCCGCCGCCGCAGCACCTCGAGCTCGACCGTGTCCTTGCCGGCCGCCACCACCACGCACTCGGCGAGCAGCCCGGCCCCGTCGGTGAGGTCGGCCCGCTCGCCGGGACGCAGCCGCCGTACGGTCGCCGCGTGCCGCCCCTCCGGGCCGTCCAGCACGACCCGGTCGCCCTCCGGCAGCCCGGCGGACGCGATGAAGACGGGAGCGGTCACCGCCCGTTGAAGGCGTCGCGCAGCCGGGAGAAGAAGCCCTGCTGCCCGGGCGCGAACTTGCCGGGCGGCTTCTCCTCACCGCGCAGCTTGGCCAGCTCGCGCATCATGTTCTCCTGCTCCTCGTCCAGGTGCGTGGGGACCTCCACGTTGACGTGGATCAGCAGATCCCCGCGCCCGGACTCGTTCAGGTGCTGCACACCCCGCCCGTACAGCGGGATCACCTGGCCGGACTGGCTGCCGGGGCGGAGGTCGATCTCCTCCGGCCCGTCCAGCGTCTCCACGGTCAGGGAGGCACCGAGCGCCGCCGCCGTCATCGGGATCGCGACCGTGCAGTGCAGATCGTCTCCGCGCCGCTCGAATATCGCGTGCGGCCGCTGGACGATCTCCAGGAACAGGTCGCCCGCCGGGCCGCCGCCCGGCCCGACCTCGCCCTCGCCGGCCAGCTGGATGTGCGCGCCGTCGTCCACGCCCGCGGGGATGCGGACCTTCATCTTCCGCCGCGTACGGACCCGGCCGTCGCCGGAGCACTCGGGGCAGGGGGTGCGGATCACGGTGCCGTACCCGCCGCACTGCGGGCAGGCGCGGGTGGTCATGACCTGCCCGACCCAGGACCTGGCGACCTGGCTGACCTCGCCGCGCCCCTGGCACATGTCACACGTCTCCGGGTGGCTGCCCGGCGCGGTGCCCTCGCCGGAGCACGTCGCGCACACCACGGCGGTGTCGACGACGAGCTCGCGGGTGGTGCCGAAGGCGGCCTCGGAGAGGTCCAGCTCGACCCGGATCGTCGCGTTGCGACCCCGGCGCGCCCGGCTGCGCGGCCCGCGCGAGGCGGAGGCGGCGCCGAAGAACGCGTCCATGATGTCGCTGAACGGGAAGCCCGCGGCGAAGCCGCCAGGCCCCGCGCCGCCCGTACCGGCCGTGGCGAACGGGTCGCCGCCGAGGTCGTGCAGCTGGCGCTTCTCCGGATCCGACAGCACTTCGTAGGCCTGGGTGACCTCCTTGAACCGCTCTTGGGTCTCGGGGTCGGGGTTGACGTCGGGGTGCAGCTCGCGCGCCAGCCGACGGTAGGCCTTCTTGATCTCCTCGGGGCTGGCGTCACGGCGCACCCCGAGAATCGCGTAGTAGTCCCTGCTCACCTTATGACCTGCTCACTCACGAGCCTGCCAGGATCTGGCCCACATACCTTGCCACCGCGCGTACCGCTCCCATCGTTCCCGGATAGTCCATCCGTGTCGGGCCGAGCACGCCGAGTTTGGCGAGCTCGGTGTCGCCGACCCCATAGCCGGCCGACACCACCGACGCGGTGTGCAGGCCCTCGTGGGGGTTCTCCGCCCCGATCCGAACGGTCAGGGTGGTGGGGTCGCTCACCTCGCCGAGTAGCCGCATCAGTACGACGTGCTCCTCGAGTGCTTCGAGCACCTCGCGCAGGCTACGCGAAAAATCGACTCCGGCGAGGTTCGCGGTGCCGCCGAGCACCACCCGCTCCTCGTGCTTCTCCACGAGGCTCTCCATCAGCGCGGAGAGCACCGCCACCGCCACCGGCCGGTCGTCCTCGGACAGCCGATCGGGGAGGTCGGCCACCAGCCGCGGCACGTCGGTGAGGCTGCGGCCGTCGACCTGGGCGTTGATCAGCGCGCGCAGGTGCGCCACCACGTCGTCGGCGACCGGCTCGGTCAGGTCGATCGTACGCTGCTCGACCCGGCCGGTGTCGGTGATCAGGACGAACATGAGCCGCTGCGGGGTCATCATGACCAGCTCGATGTGCCGCACCGCGGAACGCGTGAGCGACGGATACTGCACCACGGCGACCTGCCGGGTGAGCTGCGCGAGCAGCCGGACCGTACGGCCCACGACGTCGTCGAGGTCGACCGCGCCCGCGAGGAAGGACTCGATCGCGCGGCGCTCGGCCGACGACAACGGCTTCACCGAGGACAGCCGATCCACGAAGAGCCGGTACCCCTTGTCCGTCGGCACCCGGCCGGCGCTGGTGTGCGGCTGGGCGATGTAGCCCAGCTCCTCGAGCGAGGCCATGTCGTTGCGCACGGTCGCCGAGGAGACGCCAAGGTTGTGCCGCTCAGCCAGCCCTTTGGAGCCGACCGGCTCGTTGGTGGACACGTAGCCCTCGACGATGGCCCGCAGCACGGCGAGCTTCCGGTCATCCAGCACGTGATCACCTCCTTGGCACTCCAACGCCCCGAGTGCCAAGTTTACGGCCCTCGGCGACGTCCCCGCCTCCCGCCGGGGGGCGACCGTGTCAGGGTCGCATACCCCGCCGTCACCGTACGCCGTGCGGACGGCCACGCCCATGCCGGGTTTGCGGCGTGTCACGGAGAATCGCCCGGGGGCGCGACGGTACGTTCACGCGCGTGCGCAGTAGAGACTACGGAAACGACGTTCTCGCGGGCGACTGGCGACGGCCGCGGAAGGGCACGATCCCCGAGGTGCCGGCGGAGTCCGGGCTGGTCGCCGAGGACCCGGCGTCCGGTTTCTGCGGCGCCGTGGTGCACTGCGCGAAGGACGCGGTGACGCTGGAGGATCGGTTCGGCAAGCGCCGGGTATTCCCCCTCGCCCCCGCCGGGTTCCTCATCGACGGCAGGCCGGTGACGCTGGTCCGGCCGGCCGCCGCGCCCGCCGGGCCGCGTCGCAGCGCGTCCGGGTCGATCGCGGTCGCCGGGCACAGCGCCCGGGTCGCCCGGCAGAGCCGCATCTACGTCGAGGGCGTGCACGACGCCGAGCTGGTGGAACGGATCTGGGGGCACGACCTGCGCGTCGAGGGCGTCGTGGTGGAGTACCTGGAGGGTGTCGACGACCTTCCCGCCATCGTCGCCGAGTTCGCGCCCGAGCCGTCGCGGCGGCTCGGCGTGCTGGTGGACCACCTGGTGCCGGGGTCCAAGGAGAGCCGCATCGCCGCCGAGGTGAGCGCTCCGGACGTACGGATCGTGGGGCATCCGTACATCGACATCTGGGAGGCGGTGAAGCCCGCCTCGGTGGGGATCGCGGCCTGGCCACGGGTCCCCAGGGGCGTGCCCTGGAAGGAGGGCGTGGTCGAGGCCATCGGCTGGCGCTGCTCCACCGGCGAAGCCTGGAAACGCATCCTCAGCCGGGTGAACACCTTCGCCGACCTCGAACCCGAACTCCTCGGCCGAGTCGAAGAACTCATCGACTTCGTCACAGTAGGCCGCCACGCCTAACCCCAAGATCAGGTGAGGTCGCGGACGACGGCGTCGGTGAGGAGGCGGCCGCGCAGGGTGAGTACGGCGCGGCCGGCCTCGAACGGCCCCGGCTCGAGCAGCCCTCCATGGACGGCCTCGCGGGCGGCGGCGAGCCCCCGCTCCTCGAGCAGGTCCAGCGGCATGCCGTCGGCGAGCCGCACCTCCAGCAGGATCCGCTCCACCCGCCGGTCCGCGGCGTCCAGCACCTCCCGGGCGAGCCCCGGGCTGTGCCCGCGGGCCAGCCGCTTCGCGTACGAGGCCGGGTGCTTCACGTTCCACCAGCGCGTCCCGGCGGCGTGGCTGTGCGCGCCCGGACCCACGCCCCACCAGTCGCCGCCCGTCCAGTACAGCAGGTTGTGCCGACTGCGGGCCGCCGGTGAGGTGGCCCAGTTGGAGATCTCGTACCACCGGTAGCCGTGCGCGGCCAGCAGTTCCTCGGTGATCAGGTACCGGTCGGCCATCGCGTCGTCGTCCGGCGGCCGCAGCGCGCCGCGCCGTACCTGCGCCGCCAGCCGCGTGCCGTCCTCCACGATCAGCGCGTACGCCGAGACGTGGTCCGGCGCGGCCGCCACGGCCGCCTCCACCGAGGCCCGCCAGTCGTCGTCGGACTCCCCCGGCGACCCGTAGATCAGGTCCAGGTTGACGTGCTCGAACCCGGCCTCGCGCGCCCACCTCACGCAGCGCTCCGGGCGCCCGGGCGTGTGCGTACGGTCCAGCACCGCGAGCACGTGCTCGCGCGCGCTCTGCATGCCCAGCGAGATCCGGGTGAAGCCGGCCCCGCGCAGCCCGGCGAGCGACGCGGGCGTGACCGTCTCGGGGTTCGCCTCGGTGGTCACCTCGGCGTCCGCCGCCAGCCCGAACTCGTCCCGGATCGCGGTGAGGATCCGCCCGAGATCCTCCGGCGGCAGCAGGGTAGGAGTACCTCCACCGAAGAACACCGTGGTCACCGGGAGGTCGGCATCGCCCAGCACGCGGCGCGCCAGCCGTACCTCGTCGACGGCCAGGTCGGCGTACGTCTCCCGGGAGGCGCCCGCACCCAGCTCGGCCGCCGTGTAGGTGTTGAAGTCGCAGTACCCGCAGCGGGTCGCGCAGAACGGCACGTGCACGTAGAACGCGAACGGGTTGCGGCCGAGGGCGGCGCGCGCGGACTCGGGCAGCGCACCGTCCAGCGGCATCGGGTCGCCGTCGGGCAGAGCGGGCATATATCCAGTCTGGGTCATGCCACGACCCGCTCGGACCGGTGGCCTTGGATCAAGCTCGCTCGGCGCGGATGGCCAGCGCGCCTTGAGGTCGACCGCCTACCATCAGCGACGAGGCCCGTACTACGAACCCCGGAGGAAGCATGCCCGCCCCGTCCCCGATCAGCGCCGACCGGGAATTCGTCTTCATCGGGGGCCTGCACCGCAGCGGCACCAGCCTGCTGCACCGCACGCTCGGCACGCACCCGGAGATCAGCCGGTTCATCGACACCGGTGTGCCCGAGGACGAGGGCCAGCACCTGCAGCGCGTCATGGGCACCGCCGGCCGGCACGGCGGCATCGCCAGGTTCGCGCTCGACCCGGAGGCGCACCTCACCGAGGACTCCGACCTCGCGACCCGCCCCGACACGGCGGAACGGCTGCTGAAGACCTGGGGCCGGCACTGGGACCCCACGCGGCGGCTGCTGGTGGAGAAGTCGCCGCCGAACCTCATCCGTGCCCGCCTCCTGCAGACGGTGTTTCCCAACAGCCGTTTCCTGATGATCCTGCGGCACCCCATCACCAACGCGATGGCCTCGAAGAAGATGGCCAAGAAGACCCGGCTGCACGAGCGCATGGAGCACTGGTTCGCCGCGCACAAGATCATGCGGGAGGACCTGCCGTACCTGAAGAAGGTGCTGGTGCTGCGGTACGAGGACCTGTGCGGCGACCCGGACACCGTGCTGCACATGGTGGCGGACTTCCTCGACGTACCGGACCTGTTCGAACGGCCGGAGATCGATGACGACGTCGCCGCGCGCTACCGGGAGAAGTGGCACGCGGTGATCCGCCGGCCCCTCCGGGGCAACTACGCGCGGTTCGCGGTGATACGGCACCACCGGGCGGTGCGGCCGTACGGGTACGGCATCCGCGAGCCGTGGATCCGCGGGCCGCTCGACCTGCCCGAGTACCAGCGGCGGTGACCGCTACTTCTTGGGCTTGTCCGCGGAGGAGTCGGTGGACAGCGCGGCGATGAAGGCCTCCTGCGGCACCTCGACGCGGCCCACCATCTTCATCCGCTTCTTGCCCTCCTTCTGCTTCTCCAGCAGCTTCCGCTTCCGCGAGATGTCGCCGCCGTAGCACTTGGCGAGCACGTCCTTGCGGATGGCGCGGATGTTCTCCCGGGCGATCACCCGGGAGCCGATCGCGGCCTGGATGGGCACCTCGTACTGTTGCCGCGGGATGAGCTCGCGCAGCCGCCTGGTCATCTCCACGCCGTAGGCGTACGCCTTGTCCTTGTGCACGATCGCGCTGAACGCGTCGACCGCCTCGCCCTGCAGCAGGATGTCGACCTTGACCAGGTCGGATTCCTGCTCACCGGTGGGCTCGTAGTCGAGCGAGGCATAGCCCCGGGTCTTGGACTTCAACTGGTCGAAGAAGTCGAAGACGATCTCCGCGAGGGGCAGCGTGTAGCGCAGCTCCACCCGCTCGGCGGACAGGTAGTCCATGCCGAGCATGGCGCCGCGGCGGCTCTGGCAGAGCTCCATGATCGCCCCGATGAACTCGGCGGGGGCGATGAGCGTGGCCCGCACGACCGGCTCGTGCACCTCGGCGATCTTGCCCTCGGGGAACTCGCTGGGGTTGGTGACGATGTGCTCCGTCGCGTCCTCCATCACCACGCGGTAGACCACATTGGGCGCGGTGGAGATGAGGTCCAGGCCGAACTCGCGCTCCAGCCGCTCCCGGACGATCTCCAGGTGCAGCAGGCCCAGGAACCCGCAGCGGAAGCCGAAGCCGAGGGCCGCGGAGGTCTCCGGCTCGTACACCAGTGCGGCATCGTTGAGCTGAAGTTTGTCGAGCGCCTCGCGGAGGTCCGGGTAGTCGGAGCCGTCGATGGGATAGAGCCCGGAGAAGACCATCGGGCGCGGATCCTTGTAGCCGCCCAGCATCTCCTTGGCCGGACGGTGAAGGGAGGTGACGGTGTCTCCCACGCGCGACTGCCGTACGTCCTTCACGCCGGTGATCAGGTAGCCGACCTCGCCCACGCCGAGCCCGTCGCTCTTCATCGGCTCCGGGGAGATCACGCCGACCTCGAGCATCTCGTGCGTGGCGCGGGTGGACATCATCTGGATGCGCTCGCGGGTGGAGAGCCGCCCGTCGATGACCCGGACATAGGTGACGACGCCCCGGTACGTGTCGTAGACCGAGTCGAAGATGAGCGCGCGGGCCGGGGCCGCGGCGTCGCCCACCGGCGCGGGCACCTGCTGGACCACCTCGTTGAGCAGCTCGGAAACGCCCTCGCCGGTCTTGGCGCTGACCCGGAAGACGTCGGACGGCTCGCAGCCGATGATGTGCGCGAGCTCCTCGGCGTACCGCTCCGGCTGGGCCGCGGGGAGGTCGATCTTGTTGAGCACCGGGATGATGGCGAGGTCGTTCTCCATCGCCAGATACAGGTTGGCCAGCGTCTGCGCCTCGATGCCCTGCGCGGCGTCGACCAGCAGGATCGCGCCCTCACAGGCGGCGAGCGAGCGGGACACCTCGTACGTGAAGTCCACGTGGCCGGGCGTGTCGATGAGGTTCAGCACGTAGTCGACGCCGTTGTCGGCGGTGAAGGGGAGGCGCACCGCCTGCGACTTGATGGTGATGCCGCGCTCGCGCTCGATGTCCATCCGGTCGAGGTACTGCGCGCGCATCTGCCGGCCCTCCACGACGCCGGTGAGCTGAAGCATCCGGTCGGCGAGGGTGGACTTGCCATGGTCGATATGCGCGATGATGCAGAAGTTGCGAATCACCGCGGGATCGGTATGACTCGGCTGGGGCGTGGGCACAGTGGTCCGTTCGAGGCTCGGCTGCGTCAAAGGGTGAGTCCTGCGAGAGTTCGGCAGGAGGGGCGGTCGTGACAGACCGCACCTCCCTCTATGGTCCCATGCCCGTGCGGTGCTCCCGGACACGGAGGGCGAAGGCGGCGGTCCGACGACCCGGGAAGGAACGGCCGGCATGAAATGGGTGCTGCAGCGCGTCGGAGCGGCGGTCGCGGCGGTCGTACTGCTCGTGGTGGCGGCCGGGGTGGCCGTACGGGCGCAGTACAGCGGCACGCCCGCGGCCTGGGCGCGCTCCACCGGGCACGATGCGCTGTGGATGGGGCACGCGTGGGTCGACGGCAGTAACAAGCAGCCGCAGCTCGACGCGCTCGCCGCGCGCCTTCGCGGCGGCGGGATCCGGGACGTGTACGTGCACGTGGGCCCGTTCGAGCTGAACGGGCGGCTGAACCCGGCCAAATACCCGGACGCCGAGGGCTTCCTGCGGCGGTTCCGCGTCACCCTGCCGGGGGTCCGGGTGCAGGCTTGGGCGGGGCAGCGCGTCGACCACGGGCTCGACCTTGACGACCGGAAGACGCGCGCCCGGATCCTGGACGGCGTACGCGACCTGCGCGAGGCCGGATTCGACGGAGTGCACTACAACTTCGAGCCGATGAGGAGCGGGGGTGAAGGTTTCCTCACCCTGCTGAAGGCGACCCGGCCGCTGCTGCGTGGCTCCGCGGGCGCCGGGGCCTCCGAGCGGGGGCTGCTGTCCACGTCGATCCCGCAGATCGAGCCGCTGGGCGGGTTGCGGCTGCCGGTACGGCTGGTGGCGGGCCGGGACAAGTACTGGTCCGAGGGCTACGTCACGGATGTGGCGGACAGGGTCGACCAGATCGCGCTCATGACGTACGACTCCGTGATGCCGATGGAGTCGTTGTACGGGGGACATGTTGTACGGCAGGCGTCGCTTGCGTTGCGGGCCGTACCCAAGGACGTGGATCTGCTGATCGGGGCGCCCGCGTACCACGAGGACACGGCGACGCACGATCCCGACGCCGAGACGATGGGGGCTACCGCGCGCGGGGCGCGGCTGGCGCTTTCCGAGCTGTCCGAGGAGAGGGCCCGGGAGAGGACGTTCGGTCTCGCGATCTACGTGGACTTCGCGGCACGGCCGGGGGATTGGGAGGCGTACCACCGGCACTGGGTGCGGGGACGGTGAGGTCGCCCGTGGCGGGTCCGGGCGGCGGGTTCGGCGGCGGCACTCCGTGAAGGCGGCTACACTCGTTTGTTGAGGCGTGGCCGTCCATGGCACACCTGGGACCCTCTCTTCCCATCGGTTTGGATGGCTCAGTCCGACTCGGATAAGATTCCTCGTCGCGTCTCGTCTTGTCCGCGTGACCGTGTCCGCGCAGGCATCGAACGTACGACGAGTTGACCAACCCGGATCGAGCGAGGCTTTCGCGTGGCGAACATCAAGTCCCAGATCAAGCGCAACAGGCAGAACGAGAAGCGTCGCGTGCGCAACAAGGCGGTCAAGTCGTCCCTGAAGACGTCCATCCGCAAGTTCACCGAGGCGGCCGAGACCGGCAACGTGGACGACGCGCAGAACTTCATGCGGGCCGCCTGCCGCGAGCTCGACAAGGCCGCGAGCAAGGGCGTCATCCACAAGAACCAGGCCGCCAACCGCAAGTCGGCGATCGCCAAGCGCGCCGCCGAACTGGCCAAGGCCTGACCGCCGGGCCACCCGGCCCGCCCGCACCAAACGACGGTGCCCGCCCCTTGGGGGACGGGCACCGTCGTCGTGTCCCACCCCGACCCGCGCTCGGCACCACTCGCGCTCGGCACCGCCCGCCCTCGGCACCGCCCGCCCTCGGCACCGCCCGCCCTCGGCACCGCCCGCCCCTCGACCTGCGTGGCGCCCTTACCTCGACTGCCTCTCCGCATGGGGCGCGCCTTGCCTGGGTCGATGCGGGGCTCGTTGTCGGTGTCGCGTGGCATGCTGTCGGCATGGCCGCCACCCGCCGATCCGCCCGTGTGACCCTCGCGCCAGTGAACGTCGTCGTCGGAGACGAGGAGCTGCTCGTCGACCGCGCCGTCCGCGCCTTGATCAACGTCGCCGGTGAGACGAACCCGGGCGCGGCGGACCCCGCGATCGAGGGCGCGGAGGTGCACGACCTGGCGGCGGGCAGGCTCACCCCAGGCGACCTGATCGAGCTGACCTCACCGTCCCTGTTCTCAGTGCGACGGGTCGTGGTCATCAGGTCCGCACAGGACCTCGGGAAGGATCTCGCCGCCGAGATCACCGCCTACGCCGCGAACCCCGCCGAGGACGTGTCCCTCGTCGTCGTGCACGCGGGCGGCGCCAAGGGCAAGGCCCTGCTCGACGGCCTGGTCAAGACGAAGGCCAACCGGATCGACTGCCCCAAGCCGACCAGGCCCGGAGAGCGGATCGACTTCATCCGCGGTGAGATCCGCACCGCCGGCCGTACGATCACCGAGAGCGCGGCGCGAGGCCTGCTCGACGCCGTGGGCAACGACCTGCGCGAGCTGGCCAGCGCCTGCGGCCAGCTCGCCGCCGACACCACCGGCACCATCGACGACGAGATCGTCGCCCGTTACCACCGCGGCCGGGCGGAGGTCAGCGGTTTCAACGTGGCCGACCGCGCCATCGAAGGCAACTCCGGCGACGCCCTGGAGCAACTGCGCTGGGCTCTGGCCGTAGGCACCTCGCCCGTGCTGATCACCAGCGCCCTCGCCCAAGGGCTACGCGCCCTGGCCAAGGTCGGCGGCGCCCCCCGCGGCCTCCGCGGCCCCGCCCTCGCCAAAGAACTCGGCATGCCGCCCTGGAAGGTCGACCGGGTACGGCAACAACTGCGCGGCTGGAACGCCGAAGGCGTAGCCCAAGCCACCCAAGTCGTGGCCGAAACAGACGCCCAAGTCAAAGGCGGCGGCGCCGACCCCGCCTACGCCCTCGAACGCGCCATCCACGCCATCATCGCCGCCCGCGCCCCCCGCCGCTGACCACCCTCCCGCCTTCCCACACGCTGCCCCACCCGCACCCCCCGAGCGCTCGAGAAACCGTCCGGGCCCAGACCAGGCCCGTTCCCACCGTGCGCCGCCCAGCCGCCCGCACCCTCCCGAGGGCGCATCCCGCCGTGTGCCGGCCCCGCGGGTCGCCTTCGCGGGCGCCCGCCCCCGGGATCCTCGCCTTGCCGCGCCGGTCGGGCTCCTCGTGGGCGGTGGTGCGGGGTTAGTGTTTCGGGGTGATCGCCGATCTCTTCCTTTCGTCCGCTGATGTCGTGGGTCCTTTGCTTCGGGGTCGGGAGCTGGCCGCCCGGTGGGAGGAGCCGAGCGTCCTCGCCGAGTTTCGGGTCAGGGGCCTGGCGGGGCATCTGGCCCGAGCCGTGTTCAACGTCGAGCGCTACCTCGACACCGACCGGCCGGCCGACGCGCCGCGGTTGGACGCCGTCCGGTACTTCCTCGCCGCCGACGCCGGGGAGACGGATCTGGACGGGCCGACCGCCCGGGCCATCCGCGATCGTGGGGAGCAGGCGGCCGGCGACGGGCCGGCCGACCTCGCCGAGCGGTTCGACGCCGCCCGCGCCCGGCTCGCCCCCCGCCTCGCCGGTCTCCCCGCGGATCACGAGGTGGTCGTCCTCGACCGCTGGCTGCTCCCCCTCGATCAGGCCCTGATCACCAGGCTCGTCGAGCTCGCCGTCCACCTGGACGACCTGACCGTCAGCCTTGACGTGCCCACCCCCGAGTTGCCCGACGAGGCCGCCGACCTTGTGCTCATCACGCTCGCCCGTATCGCCCGGGCACGGCACGGGGCGATTCCCCTACTCCGCGCGCTCTCCCGCCGAGAACGCGCCCCCCAAGTGATCGCGGCCTTCTGAGACCTCGCGAGACCTGTCCACGCCGTCAGGCCCACAAGAGCAGCTCCTCCTCGATGGCAGGAGCCGACGCGAGCGCAGGAGCCGACGCGAGCGCGGAAGCCGACGCGCGCCTTTCCAGTCTCGCAACCCCGGCACACGTCCCCGTTCGCGTCTCGGTGGGAGCCGCACTTCTCCTCCGTTCCCGTCCCACAAAACGGTGCATTTCGGGGCAGCCAACGACGGTTTCAGAGGAGAGGCGTCGGCGCCACTCAGTTAAGCCTCGCTTCTCCCCCGCTCCCGTTCCCTGAAGGCGCATTCCGAGACACTCCGCGACGCTTATGGCGGAGGGGCCGTGACCAATCCGAGGGGAATCGGACGGGACCGGCGACTGCGGGAGCGGCGACTGCGGGAGCGGCGCGTGGGGGTGGCCGACTCCGCGCGACAAGTCGGGCACCCTGGGCGGTCCCTTGGCGTGGCTCTAATCGCGGCGCGAGGTGGGTGGGCTCGTGCGGCTGCGGTGGTGGGCGGGTCGTGGGCGTGGCCGCGGCGGGCGATGGCGAGGCCGCCTTGGGCGTGGGTCGCGATGACGGCGACGTCGCCGTCTCGGTCTGTGCGGTAGTTGCGGACGCCCGCTGTGGCCAGCGTGTTCAGTGTGGCCGGGGCGGGGTGGCCGTAGGTGTTCTCCGCCCCTACCGAGGTGATCGCGACCCGTGCGCCGATCGTCGTCAGGAATTGGGGATCTTGATCGCGGGAGCCGTGATGGGGCACCTTGAGAATTTCCGCCCGGGGCAGCCGTCCCGACGCCACGAGCGCCCGCTGGCTCTCGGTCTCCACGTCGGCCCCGAGCACCGCCGTTACTCCGAGCCTCGCCCAGGAGACCGCCAACACGACGCTGGCCTCATTGGGATCGGTCAGCCCGACGGGAACCGCGGGAGCGCTGGGATCGGCCGGGGACGGGGCGGAGGGCCAGAGGGTGGTGAGGGTGAGAGGGCCGCTGGTGAAGGACTGGCCAGCTGCGGCGATGTGGGACTGGACGCCGTGGGCGGCCAGTGTGCCGGAGGCCTTGGCCGCCTGGTACTCGGGCTCGGGGAGAGGGCTGATCAGGGCCGTACCGACGGTGCGGCCGCGTAGGGCGCCCGGGAGGCCCGCCACGTGATCGGCGTGGGCGTGGGTGAGGACGAGTAGCGGGATGGAGCGGACCCCGAGCCGCCGTAGGCAGGCGTCGACCGGGCGGGGATCGGGCCCGGCGTCGACGACGACCGCGCTCCCCTCCCCTGCGGCGAGAACCGTGGCGTCGCCCTGGCCCACGTCGCAGGAGACCATGAGCCAATCGGCGGGGGGCCAGCCGGGCTCGTACAGCCGGGCGGACACGGTCACCGTGGTGACCACGAGCAGTATGACGAGGACGACGCGGCGAATCCGGCGGCCCGCGGCCATCAGGATCACGATGAGCAGGATGAGGGTTCCGAGCCCGAGCAGGCCGGACGGCCACGGGGGCGCCGTGTCGGGCAGGCCGGCCGTCGCGCGGGCGATGGTGACGATCCAGCCCGTGGCGAGTCCGGCGGGGCGTACGACCAGTTCCGCGAGGGCGGGCGCCGCCGGGGCGACCACGGCGGTGACCGCGCCGAGCACGGTGGCCGGCGCCACCGCGGGCGCCGCGAGCAGATTCGCCGGGATCGACGCCAGCCCCGGCGGCCGGTCCAGGAGCAGCAGGACGGGAACGCAGCCGGCCTGGGCGGCGATGGTCACCGCGGTCGCCTCGGCGAGGAAGCGTGGCAGGCGTCGCGACAGCCTGCGGGTGAGCGGCGGCGCCAGCCCGAGGATGCCGGCGGTGGCGGCCACCGACAGTACGAAGCCCAGGGAGCGCGCCAGTTCGGGCTCGAACAGCAGCAGTCCGATGATGGCGGCGAGCAGCGCGGGCACGCCGGCCCTGCCGCGGCCGGCCGACAGGGCGAGCAGGCCCACCCCGGCCATCACCGCCGCCCGGAGCACACTCGGCGACGGCCTGGCGACGATCACGAACGCGATGAGCGCCACCGCTCCGAGGACGGCGGCCCACCGCGGGCGCAGCCGGACCAGCCGGGCCAGCGCCAGTACGGCACCGATGACGATCATCAGGTTGGCGCCGCTGACCGCGGTCAGATGGGACAGGCCGGCGGCACGCAGGTCCGTCACGAGCGCCGGGTCGAGCCCGGAGACGTCGCCCACCACCAGCGCGGGGAGGAGCCCGCGTGCGTCGGGCGGCAGGACCGATGCGGCGTTCCGCAGCCCCGAGCGGATCTCCCCCGCGGCGGTCTGTGGCCAGGGCGGATGGCCCACCGGCCGGGGTGGCCCGCGTACCACCACGACGCCCGCGAGGAATTCGTCTCCTCGTGGCGGCGTCACCCGCCCATGCAGGCGGACCCGTTGACCGGGTAACAGCGACCGCCAGCCCGTCCCGCTGACCAGCAACAACACCGGCACTCGCGTGCTCACCCGCCGCATCGCCGGCGCCGCCGAGCCGACGCCGTCACCCGGGACCGTTAGAGACGGCCTCGTTCCTGCGGATCCCTGACCCTCGGCAGCGCCGGGCGCCTCGAAGGCGGCCGCTCCGGGCGCGCTCACGACAGCCGCTCCGGGCGCGCCCAAGGCGGCCCCTCCGGGCATGCCCAAGACAGCTGCTCCGGGCGCGCCCAAGACAGCCGCTCCGGGCGTGAGCGGGGTGTTCGACAGACCGGGGATGAATGGGGCGTTAGAGGAGATTAGGAGGGCATCCACGCGTGCGGGGATCAGGTGGAGCGTCTGGCGGGCGCCCGCGCCTCCGATCGAGCCGGGGCGTGGCGGGAGACGTCGTGGGTCGCCGGTGAGGACGACCTCCAGGTCGGCGGACGTCGAGTGGTCGGCCAGGGCTCGCACGGGGCCGTGCTCGACGCTCCATCGTCGTGCCGCGATCCCGGCCGAGGCCACTGCGGCGCACAGCACCGCCACCGCCATCACGACCATCGCCGTGCCTTCACTCCGGCGCGCGCCCAGGGTCAGCACCGCCGCCAGGCCGGCGGCGATGACAGCCGCCGTCGTCGCCACCGCTACCGATGCCCCGAGCACGGCGGCCGCCATGGCCCAAGTGGCCGCCGCGGGCCAGAGCAAGCGCAACTCGTCCAGAGGCGCCGCCTCCCCCGCCTCCCCTGAGCTGCGTGCCTCCTCGCCGCCTTGCGCCGCCGGCGGCACGGGAGTCGTGGCCACCGCTGAGCCGTACGACGTCGCCTCTGGCGGACAGTCGTCCACATCCGCCGAGGTGGATCGGCGACCTGCGGCGCTGTCGGCTTCTGCCATGCCCGGCTCCGGCGGAGGGCCGTTGCTGTCGGACGGATCGGCACCACCCGCATGCGTCGAGGTGGGTCCGGGATCTGGGGGGTGGCGGGCTTCTGTGGTGGAGGGGTCGGGTGGGTCGGGGTGGTGGGTCATACGTGGACTCCTGGCGCGAGTTCGGCGTACTTCTTTTCGCCGATGCCGCTGACGTCGCGGAGTTGGTCGACGGAGCGGAAGCCGCCGATGCGGGTGCGGTGTTCGACGATGCGCTGGGCGAGGACGGGGCCGATGCCGGGGAGTTGTTCGAGTTGGGCGGC
The DNA here is from genome assembly GCA_009380095.1 of Streptosporangiales bacterium. Taxonomy (GTDB): domain Bacteria; phylum Actinomycetota; class Actinomycetes; order Streptosporangiales; family Streptosporangiaceae; genus WHSL01. Next base: position 22,059 of record WHSL01000083.1, read on the forward strand.
GGTCGCGGCATTGAGGTTGAGCGGAGCGGCGCCGCCCGGCGCGCCGCCGGCGGGTCCGCCCGGAATGCCGGTGCCCGGCGCGGCCGACGCACCCGGATCGCCGGGGCCGGCGGGCGGTTCGGCTCCCGGGACACCGACGAGGATCTGCTCGCCGTCGATCAGTCGCCTGGCGAGGTTCAGCCGGCCCGTTTCGACGCCGGGACGCGGACCTCCGGCGGCGCGCAGCGCGTCGATCACCCGTGAGCCCGCCGGGAGCGTGAGCACACCCGGTTCGCGGACCTTCCCGCCCACCTGGACCACGAGCGAGGGAGCCGGGCTCGGTCCGCCGGGTGGAGCGCGTGGCGGCAGTCCGCCCGCGGCGACCGGTGCGGGACGGGCCTGAGGCTGGACGGCGACCGGCTCGGCGACCGGGCGCCCGCGCATCACATACCAACCGGTCACGATCGCCGCGATAAGCCCGACGACCACGAGCGCCCAGGCTCCCGGTCGTCCCAGCGCGAGCGCGCCCCGCAGCCCCTCGGCCACCTGACCGAAGGCCGGCATGGCGGGCATGCCCCGTACCGCGGTCGGCGCTGGAGCGCGCTCGCCCTGAAGCGTGTCCTCCGGCGATGCGACCGGACTCATCCGCTGCGAAGAGTCGTCACGCGAGGCCTGAGCGCCCGCCTGCGGCCGTGGACCTCCCGTCGTGAATGAGAGGTCATCCGGCGGCGTGGGGCGGCCGACGGACGGAGGAAAGTCGTCCGGCGGCCCTGGGCGGCCGTTCGGTGGCGGGAGATCGGGTCGAGAGCCGGGAGGGGCGATCGGCGGCGGGAGGTC
>WHSL01000058.1 GCA_009380095.1 Streptosporangiales bacterium
GCGTTGCAGGGTGCGGCGGAGGTGTTGGCGCGGGGGCGGCGGGTGAGTGGGACGCGGTGCGTGCCGGGGGGCGCGTACGGACCGCTCAGGTATGTGCGGCCGCACGAGCCGGCGCCGCCGGGGGGCGGGCACATCCTGCTCGCCGACCGGCCCCGCCCCGCCCTGGCCCCGCTGCTGTTCGGCGCGGCCGGGCTCGTCTGTACGAGCGGCCCCAACGCCTCCCACCTCGGCGAGGTCGCCCGCTCGCTCGGCGTCCCGATGCTCGTCGGCGCCCCGGTCGACACGGTCACCGGCCCGCCGGCCCATCTCGGCGACTCCGGCGGCTGGCTCGCCGCCATCGACGCCACCACAGGCGAACTCGCCCTACTGCCGAACACCCCCAAGGAAGCCGCCACCGCCAGTCCCGCCACCGCCAGTCCCGCCACCGCCAGTCCCGCCACCGCCACGCCCGCCACCGCCACGCCCGCCACGCCCGCCACGGACGCGACCGCCGCGACCGCCACGCCCGCCGCCACCGTCACCGTCACCGGCGCCAGCGTCACCGGGGCAGCCGTCGGCCGGTGCAGTGGAGCCCGCGGGGGCTGACCACACGCTTCGGGGGGAGAGGAGGCCGAGATGACCGGTACCGCTTCAGGCGCGACCTCGCCCCACGGGCACGCCACAGGCGCCACCAACGCCACCAACGCCACAGCCGCCACCGCCGCCACCGGCCGCGGCCGGGACGGCGCCACGAACGGCCTGGACCGCCGCACCTTCCTGCGCGTCGCGGGCGCGGGCGCCGCCGCCACGGCGCTGCCCCCCGCCCTGACGGGATGCCTGATGGGCCGGAACGAAACCCCGGCCGCGGGCGGCTCGACCGTACGGTTCGCGTTCGCTCCGGAGGCCATCTGGGACTACATGAAGCAGGAGGGCATCCTCCAGCGGTTCCAGAAGGAACGCGGCCTGAACATCCAGGCCATCTCCACCTGGGACGAGTTCACCTTCTTCGCCGGCGGCCACGGCGAGCTCGTCTCCACCGCCAGCTACGAACTGCCCGTCCTGGAGCGCCGGACGAAGACCAAGACCGTCACGTTCGGCAAGTACAACCTGCTCAGGATCACCCCCGTCTGCCGCCCCGAGTCGACGTACCAGACCCTCGCCGACATCCCCAAGGGCTCCAAGATCGCCGTCCCCAGCGCGGTCGCCTCCACCCTGCTCTGGGGCATGTTCGCCAAGAAGCTGCACAACCTCGACTTCCGCGTCGGCGGCGGCGACTTCGACCTGGTCGTCGAGGACCACTTCGTGATGGCCGAGCACCTGGAACGCGGCGAGGTGGAGGCCGCGCTGGTCATCCCCGAGGCCGCGATCGGGCAGCTGCGCGAGAAGAAGCTCAAGGTCATGTATCAGGGCCGGCTCCCGCACGAGATCTTCGGCCCGATCTGCGACTGCACCCACCTCGGCGTGATGGGCAACATGTTCACCGCCACCGAGAAGTGGTTCGACGCGCACCGCGAGGACGCCAGGAACTTCCTCGCCCTCTGGGAGGAGGGCGTCAAGCTCTGGCGCGCCCACCAGGCCGAGATCATCGAACGCTTCCCGCAGCACTTCTCGGTGGAGAAGCCCGAGGACATCGAGGCCATGCAGGGCTACCTGAAGGCACACGACTGGTTCGTCGACTCCGTCTACCTCGACGCCGACTGGATCGAACGCGAGAAGCGGATCTACGAGCTCATGAAGGAAACCGGCTTCATGGACAAGAACGCCCCGATTCCCCGGTTCGAGGCGCTCACCCCGGCAGGGGGAGGCTGACCGGCCGATGTCCGACTCCAGGCTCGCCCGCGCGGGCTGGCGGATCGCCGGCTACGCGTTCTTCCTCGGGCTGTGGCAGCTCGCCTCCGGCACCGTGCTGGACGACGTGCTGCTGCCGCCCCCCGCGGCCATCGCCGGTGAGATCGCCGGCATCGCCGCCTCCGGCGAGCTGCCCCTGCACTTCTTCACCACCGTCTCCACGATCGCCGTCGGCTTCGCGATCGCGTACGTGCTCGGCGCCGCGATCGGCCTGCTGATGGGCCGCAGCCGGTGGTGGGAGGCGTTCCTCGGCGACGGCGTGATGGCCGCGCTGACCACGCCGGGCCTGGTCTTCGCCCTGGTCACCGCGATGATCTTCGGCCTCGGCAACCTGGGCCCGGTCGTCGCGGTGATCGTCACCTCGTTCTCGTACGTCACCGTGAACGTCGTCGAGGGGGTCCGCGCCGCACCGAGCGACCTCGTGCACATGAGCCGCGCCTTCGGCCGTACCAGGACGCAGCTGCTCCGCCACGTCTACCTGCCGTTCCTGGCCCCGTACCTGTTCACCGCGGCCCGGTACGGCTTCAGCGTGGCGTGGAAGATCGCCACGCTCAGCGAGGTGATCGTGGGCACCGCCGGAATCGGTTTCATGATGCGGCGCAGCTTCCAGGAGTTCAACATGACCGGCTTCCTCGCCTGGGTGCTGATCTTCTTCGCGTTCGCGCTGTTCCTGGAGCGCGTCGTGCTGCAGCGATGGATGCGCCGGACGCTGGCCTGGCGGCCGGAGGTGGCGGCATGACGAGGGGCGGCCTGACGGGGCGGACCGGGGTGACGCGCGCGCTGTTCTGGGCGGCGCTCGTCGCGGTGTGGTGGGTCGCGGTACCGCTGCTGCCCACCGGCCTGGTGCCCGGCCCCGCCGAGGTGGCCGTGTTCATGTGGGACGAGCTGCGCGGCGACACCCTGGCCCCGTTCACCGTGTACGAGTCCTTCGCGCTGAGCTTCGAGCGCCTGTTCACCGGCCTGGCCATCGCGTTCGCGGTGGGCGTCCCGGTCGGCCTGCTGATGGGCCTGGTCAAGCCCGCCGAGCACTTCCTGCACGACTTCACGGTGGTCGGCCTGGCCATGCCGTCCCTGGTATGGGCGCTGGTCACCGGCATGTGGTTCGGACTCGGCGACCTCGCCCCGGTGACCACGGTGGCGCTCGCCGCGGTCGCCTTCGTGGTGATCAACGTGGCGGAGGGCGTCCGCAACGTGCCCCGCGAGCTGCTGGACATGGCGGCCGCGTACGGCGTGCTGCGCGGCCGGGTGATCCGGCACGTGGTGTTCCCGTCGCTGATGCCGTTCTTCTTCGCGGCCCTGCGGTACGGCCTCGCCAACGCCTGGAAGGGCCTGGTGCTCGCCGAGGTCTGGGCCTCCACGTCCGGCGCCGGCTGGGTGATCAAGTACTGGTACGACGCGCACCGCGCGCAGGGCATCGTCGGCTACGCCCTGTTCTTCGTCATCGTCGCGGTGTTCATCGAGCGCGCGATCTTCGGGCGGCTGTCCGCCCGGGTGTTCCGGTGGCGGCCGGAGATCGGCCGCCCCGTGCCCGAGACCGCCGCAGCGGAGTCCGTCGTACCGAAGAGTCCCGTACCCGAGACCTCAGCCGAGCGGAGTGGGTGAACGACGTGGCGAAGATCCGGGTGGACGGCCTCCGCAAGGAGTTCGGCGAGGTCAGGGCCCTGGACGACGTGTCCTTCGAGGTGAGCGGCCAGGAGTTCGTGAGCATCGTGGGGCCGTCCGGCTGCGGCAAGTCAACGCTGCTCAACGTGCTGTCCGGGGTGGAGCCTGCGACCGCCGGCACGATCCGGATCACCGAGGGGGAGCGGCGCGCCAGGCTCGGGTACGTGTTCCAGTCCGCGCGGCTGCTGCCCTGGCGGACCGTACGGGACAACCTGCTCTTCGTGCAGGAAACCCGCGACGCCGCGGTACGGGAGCGGTGCGAGCGGTACCTCGACATGGTGGGGCTGGCGCACACCGCGGAGCAGTTCCCCGGGCAGTTGTCCGGCGGCATGCAGCAGCGGGTGGGCATCGCCCGCGCGTTCTCCATCGAGCCGGACCTGCTGCTGATGGACGAGCCGTTCAGCCACCTCGACGCGATCACCGGCCGCGGGCTCCGCCGTGAGCTGCACGAACTCTGGACCCGTACCCGCAAGACCGTGCTGTTCGTGACGCACGACGTGAGCGAGGCGGTGGAGCTGTCCACCCGGATCCTGATGTTCGCCAAGGGCGGCCGGCTGGTCTCCGATCAGCGGGTGGACCTGCCGTTCCCGCGCGACGGATCGTCCGACGAGGTGGCGCTGGCCCGGGCGGACCTGCTGCGCCGCTTCGAGTCCCTCGACCTGCTGGCCACCTGAGTGGGGAGGCCGGTGATGGACAGCGCAGTGGAGATCACGCTGGAGGACGTCGGGCACGCGTTCACCGACGACCGCGGCGGCGCCGTACGGGCCCTGGACGGCGTCGACCTCACCGTGCGCGACGGCGAGTTCGTGACCGTGGTGGGTCCGTCCGGCTGCGGAAAGTCCACGCTGCTCAAGGCGATCGCCGGGCTGCTGCGCCCCACCGAGGGCTCGGTCCGCTGTGGCGGCCGTGAGGTCACCGGGCCGGGCCACGACCGCGGCATGGTCTTCCAGGATCTGGCGATCCTGCCGTGGCGGACCGTACGCCGGAACATCGGCCACGGCCTGGAGATCCAGGGCGTACCGCGGGCGGAGCGGGAGCGCCGGGTGGCGCAATTCGTGGAGCTGATGAACCTCACGGGGTTCGAGGACCGCTACCCGCACGAGCTCTCCGGCGGCATGAAGCAGCGCGTGGCGGTGGCCCGGACCTGGGCCGCGGAGCCGCCGGTCATCCTGATGGACGAGCCGTTCGCCGCGGTCGACGCCCAGACGCGGCTGACCCTGCAGGCCGAGCTGCTGCGCGTCTCCCTGCTCACCACGCACACCCTGGTCTTCATCACGCACAACACCGAGGAGGCGGTCTTCCTCGGCGACCGCGTGGTGGTGATGAGCCGCCGGCCGGGGCGGATCAAGGAGATCGTGGACATCCCGGTGCCGCGGGCGGACCGGCGCCTGCCCGAGCTGCTCGGCGAGCCGGGGGTACGCGAGCGCGCCGACCACATCCTGCGGCTGGTCCGCGAGGAGGTCGGCTGAGATGCCGGCGGCGCGGAAGCTGGAGGGCCGGCGGGCGGAGTCCCCGCCGCGCCCGGCCGTGCCGCGCCGTCGCCGGCCGTCGCTCAGCGGGCCGTACGGGTTCCTGGTGCCGCTGTTCCTGCTGCTGATCGGCTGGGCGGCGGTCAAGGGCGGGTTCGGCCTCGCCGACGACGTGGTCGCCTCGCCCGGGCAGGTCGCAGGGGCGCTGTGGGCGCTGGTGGAGACGGGCGTGCTGCCCGCGTTCGTGTCGGTGAGCATGGGCCGGCTGGTGCTCGGCGCGCTGCTCGCCGCGGCGGTGGGCCTGCCGGTGGGGCTGCTGCTCGGGCTGACCCGGTACGGCGCCCTGATGTTCGAGCCGTTCCTGCGCTTCCTGCAGGCGGTCTCCGGCATCGCCTGGCTGCCGCTGGCCATCATCTGGTTCGGCTTCACGGACCGCACGATCCTCGTGGTGATCGTCTACACCGCCGCCATCCCGGTCATCTTCAACACGATGACCGGCGTCCGTACGGTCCCGCCGGTCTACGCGCAGGCCGTGTCCACGCTCGGCGGCGGCCGGCTGCGCACGCTGTGGAACGTCTACCTGCCGGGCGCGCTGCCCGGCATCGTGGTCGGCCTGCGGCTGGGCATCGGGTACGGCTGGCGAGCGCTGATCGCCGGCGAGATGCTGGCCGGCAAGTCCGGGCTCGGCTTCCTGATCTTCGACGCCCGGCGCTTCCACGTGATCGACACGATCATGGCCGGGATGGTCGTGATCGGCCTGCTCTACCTCGTCGTGGACCGGATGATCTTCGGCGCGCTGGAGCGGCTCACCGTACGCCGGTGGGGGGTGCTGCGATGACCGCGACTCCGGGCACCTCGCGCACCCCGCTGCGGATCCGGCTCCTCCCGCTGGTCCCGTTCGCCGGGCTGCTGCTGGCCTGGGCGCTGGCCGGGTGGCTGCTGCGGCCGAGCCCGGCCACCTTGCCCCAGGTGAGCGCGGTCGCGGAGACCTTGGCCGAGCTCGCGGCGAGTGGTGAGCTGTGGGAGCACGTGGCCGCCAGCATGGGCCGCTGGAGCCTGGCGATCGTCGCCGGCGTGCTCACCGGCGTCGGGCTCGGCCTCGCCGCCGGGCTGAACCGTACGGTCGGCGCGATGGTGGAGCCGCTGGCCACGTTCTTCACCGCGATCTCCGGCATCGTCTGGCTGCCGCTGGCCATCGTGTGGTTCGGCATCGGCACCGAGACCGTGGTGTTCATCATCTGGAACTCGGTGTTCTTCCTGGTCTTCGCGAACACCGTGCTCGGCGTGCGCTCGGTGCCGCCGGTCTACGACGACGCCGTACGCACCCTCGGCGGCACGCAGCGGCACGTCGTGATCCAGGTCGTGCTGCCCGGCGCGCTGCCGTACATCGTGTCCGGGCTGCGCTCCGGCTTCGGCTTCGCCTGGCGGGCGCTGATCGCCGCGGAGATCATCGGCGCCACCGCCGGGCTGGGCGCGATGATCTACCGCGCCGCCGAGTTCCTCCGCTCCGACGTGATCGTCGCGGGCAACATCGTGATCGGCCTGCTCGGGCTGGCCATCGACCTGCTCGTGCTGGTGCCGTTGGAGCGCCGGACCGTACGCCGCTGGGGGCTGGTCACCGAGGGAGGGCGAGCGTGATGCGCCTGCGCCCGCCGCGCCCGGACGCCCGCGGCCCGCTGCTCTCGCTGGCCGCCGGCGCGCTCATCGTGGCCGCGCTGATCTGGGGGCCTTCCGCGTACGGCGTGGTCACCGCGGGCGGCCGGATCGACCCGGAGCTGCGCGCCGCGACCGGCCCGCGCGACGTGACCGTACGGCTGACGTTCCGCGCCGAGGTCTTCCACGTGCGGGAGCTGTCCCGGTACGGCATCTTCGCCGGCTCCCCGTCCGACGGGGTGGTGCACCTGGCGCGGGTGCCGCCGCCGAACCTGACCGCCCTGGCCCAGGTCTACTGGGTCGACGCCATCGAGCCGCGGGGGTGAGCGGCATGCGCGCCCTGGTGGTGGAGGCCCCCGGCGAGATCCGGGTCCGCGACGTGGCCCGTCCGTCGCCGGGCGGGCACGCCCTGGTCCAGGTGGAGCGGGCCGGCCTGTGCGGCACCGACCTGAAGATCATCTCCGGTGCGGTGCCGGTACGGACCCCGCGGATCCTCGGTCACGAGCTCGTCGGCCGCGTCGTGGTGCCGGCCGCCGGGGGACGGTTCGCCGAGGGCACCCGGGTGGTGGTGGACCCCGTGGTGAGCTGCGGCCGCTGCCCGGTGTGCCGCGCCGACCTGCCGCACCTGTGCCCGGACGGCGGGCTCATCGGCCGCGACCGCGACGGCGGCGCCGCCGCGTACCTGACGGTCCCCGAGGAGCGGCTGCATCGCGTCCCCGACGACCTCGGCATGGACGCCGCCGCGCTGCTCCAGGTGCTCGCCACCTGCGTGCACGCGCAGGAACCGGTGGAGGTCCCGGTGGGCGGCACCGCCGTCGTGGTGGGCCTCGGCGTGACCGGGCAGATCCACGCGCAGCTGCTGGCACTGCGCGGGGCCGGCCGGGTGGTGGGCGTCACCCGGTCGGTGGCCAAGCGCGAACTGGCCGAGCGGCTCGGCGCGTACGCGGCCGTGCCGCCGTCCGAGGCGGAGGGGGTCGTACGCGACCTCACCGGCGGGCTCGGCGGCGATCTCGTGGTGGAGTGCGCGGGCACCCCGGAGACGCTGAGCCTCGCGATGCGCCTGGCCGGACCGGGCGGGACGGTGCTCTGCTACGGCACGATCGCCCCGCACGCCGACCAGGTCCCCACGTACGACTGGTACCTCAAGGAGCTGCGGCTGCTGGGCGCCCGCGCCGCCCGGCCGCGCGACTTCCCGCGCGCCATCGCGCTCGCCGCGGGCCCGCTGCGGCTGGCCCCGCTGCTCACCGCCACATACCCACTCGACCGCGCCGCGGACGCGGTCGCGGCCTGCGCCGACCCCACTCAGCTGAAGGTGGTGCTCGACCCATGAACGAAATCCCTCCCACTGATCGGCGGTACGGCCGATGAGCGGCGAATATCTGCTCACGCAGGTGCTCAACGGGGTCAGTCTGGGGGCGCTGCTGTTCTTCCTGGCCGGTGGGCTGACGCTGATCTTCGGGTTGATGCGGATCGTGAACCTCGCGCATGGGGGGTTCTATCTGGCGGGCGGATACATCGGGTTCGCCACGGTGACGGCCACGGGGAACTTCTGGCTCGCGTTTCTCGCGGCCGGGGCCTCGATCGCGCTGCTCGGCCTGTTCACCGAGCGGGCGCTGCTCCGCCGGCTGCGCGGCCAGGAGCTGCCCGAGGTGCTGCTGACCGTCGGCGTCGCGACCGTACTGGGCGACCTGGCGCTGGCCGTCTGGGGCGGCGACCCGAAGAGCGTGGACCCGCCCGCCGCGATCGGCGGCACGCTGCAGCTCGGCGAGCTCCCGTACCCGACGTTCCGGATCTTCGTCGTCGCCCTCGCGGTCGTCGTCGGGCTCGGCCTGTTCTACCTGGAGCGCCGGACGAGGCTCGGTGCGATCGTCCGCGCCGGCGTGGACGATCGGGAGACGATCCAGGCCCTCGGCATCGACATCAACCGGGTTTTCACGGGCGTGTTCATCGTCGGCTCGCTGCTCGCCGGGGTCGCCGGCGTGATCGGTAGCTCCTTCCTCGGCCTGCTGCCGGGCGGTGACGTGGAGATCCTGCTGCTCAGCCTCGTCGTGGTGATCATCGGCGGGCTCGGCAGCCTGCCGGGCGCGGCGCTGGGCAGCCTGATCGTCGGCCTGGTCCAGGCCTTCGGCACCTCCGAGCTGCCCCAGCTGGCGACGTTCATCATCTTCGCCCCGATGGCGCTGATCCTGATCCTCCGTCCGTCCGGGCTGATGGGGAGGCCGATATGACCGCGATCGCGCTGCCGAGGGCGGTGAGCCCCGGGCGCATCAAGATCGGCCTGCTGGTGCTCGCACTGCTCGCCGGCTGGGCGCTGCCGTACGTGGCCGGCCCGTTCGCCGTCGCCACCGCCACGCTCGCCCTCATCTACGGCCTGTTCGCGCTGAGCATCAACCTCCTCGCCGGCTATGGCGGCCTGCTCTCCCTCGGCCACGCCGGCATCTTCGGCGTCGCCGCGTACGGCGTCGGCTACATCGCCTCCAGGACCGAGGGCGGGTACGGCGCCCAGCTCTTCTGGGGCATGGCCGCCGGCCTCGCGGTCAGCCTGATCTTCGGCGTCATGGCGATGCGCACGCGCCGCGTCTACTTCCTGATGGTCACGCTGGCCCAGGGCATGATCGTGTACGGGCTCGCGCAGAGCCTGGAGCCCGTCACCGGCGCGGAGAACGGCCTGACCGGCGTGTACCGGCCGGCCTTCGTGCTCGAGGACTGGCAGTTCTACTACCTGTCCCTCGCGGTCCTGGCGATCTGCGCCGGGCTGATCCAGGTGGTCGTGCGCTCGCCGTTCGGGCTCGCGCTGCGCGGCCTCGCCGACAGCGACACCCGGCTGGCGATGACCGGCTACAGCGTGGTCGGGCATCGCCTGCTCGGCTTCGTGCTGTCCGGGTTCTTCGCCAGCATCGCCGGGATCCTGTACGCGTACAACAACGAGTACGTCAGCCCGTCGGTGGCGGAGTTCAACACCTCGGCGCAGGCCATCCTGATGATCATCCTGGGCGGCGTCGGCACGCTGTCCGGCCCGGTGATCGGCGCGTTCGTCATCGTCTTCGTGCAGAACGTGCTGTCCCTGCAGATCGAGCGCTGGCCCACCGTGATGGGGCTGATCTTCATCCTCATGGTGCTGTTCGCCCGCAACGGGTTCGTCGGCGGCGTCACCCGCCTCTGGAACCGATACGTGCGCCGGAGGGAGGAGCCATGACTGTGTCTCCTAAGGACGCCGTCCTCGAGCTCGACGCGGTGACCGTACGGTTCGGCGGGCTGATCGCCGTCGATGGCATCTCGCTGACCGTCGAGCCCGGCGCCCGCTGGGCGGTCATCGGCCCCAACGGCGCGGGCAAGACCACGCTGTTCACCACGGTGGCGGGGGAGCGGTACCCGACCTCGGGCCGGGTCCGCATGTTCGGCCGCGACGTGACCCGTACGCCCTCCCACCGCCGCGCCCGGCGCGGGCTGGGCCGTACCTACCAGGTCACCAACGTGTTCCCCCGACTCACCGTCGTGGAGAACGTGGCGGTGGCCGCGGCCGCCGCCGCACCCGGCCGGCTCCGCTTCTGGTGGCCGGGCCGCCCGGACGGTCACGCCGACGAGACCCTCGAACAGTGCGGCCTGGCGTCCCGCCGCGACCACCTCGCCGGCGAGCTCTCCCACGGCGAGCAACGCCAGCTGGAGCTGGCCATCGCGCTCGCGGCGAGGCCCCGGCTGCTGCTGCTCGACGAACCGGCCGCCGGACTGTCCGCCGCGGAGCGTGTACTGATCCGCGACCTCGTACGGGCCCTGCCGGAGGGGATGTCCGTCCTGCTCATCGAGCACGACATCGACCTCGCCCTGGATCTCGTCGACCAGGTGCTGTGCATGGACAACGGCGAGCCGATCGCGACCGGAACCCCCGCGGAGATCCGCGCGAACGAGCACGTGCAGGCCGTCTACCTGAGGACGGATGGCGATGGCGAAGCTGAGCATTGAAGACGTCCGGGGCGGCTACGGCGCCTCGGAGATCCTCCGCGGCGTCGACATCGAGGTCGCCGACGGCGAGGTCGTGGCGCTGCTCGGGCGCAACGGCATGGGCAAGACGAGCCTCGTCCGGGCCATCGCCGGCATGCGCCCGCCCGCGCTGCTCGGCGGCAAGATCACGTTCGACGGCGCGGACATCACCACGCTGCCCAGCCACCGCATCGCCCAGGCCGGCGTCGGGCTGGTGCCGCAGGGCCGGCACATCTTCGGCAGCCTCACCGTACGGGAGAACCTGACCGTCGCGGCCCGCCCCGGAGACTGGGGCCTCGACCAGGTCTTCGACTTCTTCCCCCGGCTCGCCGAGCGGGCCACGGCGCGCGGCAAGGACCTGTCCGGCGGCGAGCAGCAGATGCTCGCGATCGGCAGGGCGCTGATGACCAACCCCGCGCTCGTCCTCATGGACGAGCCGTCCGAGGGCCTGGCGCCCCAGGTGCTCGGCCAGATCCGCGAGCGCATCGAGCTGCTCAAGGGCGACCTGACGATCCTGCTCGTGGAGCAGAACCTCGGCCTCGCGCTCCGTACGGCGGACCGCATCTACGTGCTCGGCGAGACGGGCCGCATCGTCTGGCAGGGCAGACCCGCCGAGCTCGACGCCGACCCCGATCTCAAGCGCACACACCTGGGGGTGTGAGATGACGCGGAAGTGGGTGGCGCTGCCGGCGGCTGCGGCCCTCCTGGTGACGGGCTGTGCCGCCCCCGACCCGGAGGGCCGGGCCAAGGCCGCCAAGGCGCAGAGCGACGTGATCACCGTCGGGATGCTCCGGCCGTCCACCGGCTCCAGCGCCGCCTCCGGCCTCGACATGGAACGCGGCTGGCGGCTGTTCTGGGAGCTCAATGGCGACCGGGTGGCGGGCAAGCGGATCCGTACCGTCTTCGAGGACGACGCGAGCAACCCGTCCGTCGGGCTCAACAAGGCCCGCCGGCTGATCACCAGCGACCAGGTGGACCTGATGACCGGCCCGCTGCTGGCCAACGTCGGCCTCGCGGTGGCCGACCTCGTCGACCGGCGCGAGGTGCCGATGGTGCTGCCGGTGGTCTCCGCCGACGACCTCACCCAGCGCAAGCGGCTCAAGCACGTCGTACGGCTGGCCGGCTGGACCAGCAGCCAGACCACGCACGTGCTCGGCGACTACGCCTACGACCAGGGTCATCGCACCGCGGTGACGATCTGCAACGACTACGCGTTCGGCTACGAGAGCTGCGGCGGCTTCACGAACACCTTCACCGACCGGGGCGGCAAGGTCATCGGGAAGCTGTGGAACCCGCTGCCCACGCCGGACTTCAGCACGTACATGGCGCAGATCAGGCAGGCGGACCCGGAGGTCGTCTTCGCCGAGGAGGTCGGCGTCGACAGCGTACGGTTCGTGAAGGCCTGGAAGGAGTTCGGCATGGACTCCACCGGCATCAAGCTGCTGGCCAACGAGACCGTGGTCGACCAGGCGTTCCTGCGCAGCTCCAAGGAGGCGGCGCTGGGCATCGTGTCGGCCGGGCACTTCGCCGAAGGGCGTCCCGCCCGGGCCACCCGCTCCTTCGTCGACGCCTACCACCGGCGGTACGGGTTGTATCCGTCGTACTACGCCGCCGCCACCTACACCGCCGCGCAAGGCGTTCGGGAGGCGGTCGCGGCCGTGAACGGCGAGGTCACCGACACCGCGCGGTTCCTCGCCGCGCTGCGCGCCGTGAAGCTGGCGGACTCGGCGTTCGGGCCGGAGCACCTCGACCCGTACGGCGCGCCGGTCTTCAACACCTACATCCGGGAGGTGCGGCCGGGTCCGTACGGCCCCTGGAACGTACCGATCAAGACCTATCCGCGGGTCAGCCAGTTCTGGAAGTACGACCCCGCGGAGTTTCTGCGGCACCCCGTCTACGGCAAGAACTATCAGGGAGACGGCCCATGGCCGCGGCCGTGACCCCGCCGCGCCGGGGCCGTCGTGCCCGGGACGGGGGCCGGGGCCGGGACCGGAGCCGGGGCCGGCCCCGCTCAGCCGGGCGGCGCCTTGTCCGAGGCCAGGATGGACTTGAGCGTCTTGTCCAGATGCTCCACCAACACGCGGGCGGCGCGGTCGCCGTCGCCCGCCCGCAGCGCGGCGATCAGCCGCCGGTGCTCCCGGTTGCCCCCGCGCATCCGGGCGGGCTGCACGTCGAGGCAGTGCGCCACGTAGATCGCGGACGCGTCCTGCACGGTCTTGACGATGGACTCCAGCCGGGCCGCCCCCGAAGCCGACTCCAGCACCCGGTGGAACCGCCCGTTCAGCTCGGTCCACGCGCCCGGGTCGGTCTCGGCGTCCATCTTGTCCTGCAGCGCCTCGGCCTCGGCCAGCTGCTCCGGGGTGATCCGCTTGGCCGCCTTGCGGATCGCCAGCGGCTCCAGCGCCTTGCGGATCTCGTAGATCTCCATCAGCTCGGCGAGGTCGAGCTCGCGGACCACCGCGCCACGGTGCGGGTCGAACCGGATCAGCCCGTCGGCGGCGAGGTCGCGCAGCGCCTCCCGGACCGGGGTGGTGCTGACCTGCAGCTGCTCGGCGATGTCGGTCTGCACGAGGCGGGCGCCGCCGGCCAGCGCCCCGCCGAGGATGGCGCGGCGCAGCGTCTCGCGGACGAACTGGTGCGTGGTCCGCCGCGGCTGCGCGAACCCGAGCAGGTCGGTCACCGAAGTCCTCCGGTCCATGTCGCGGGTGCGCGTGCGGGTCACGGCATGCCGTTTCAGCGGGTGCGGATGACGGCATGCACATTGCAGGATATTCAATCCAGTCGGAGGGAGTCTTCCCTTGCTCCGTGTTGACATCCACACGCATTTCGCGCCCCCCGAGGCGATCGCCGGCGCCAGGTCCGGTTCGGGCATCGACGGGCTGCGCATGGAGACCGCCGACGGCCAGGAATGGATGGTCCACCGGCAGGGTTTCCGCTGGCCGCTGGACCGGGCGTTCTTCGACCTGGAGGCGCGGCTGGCCGCGATGGACGCGCGCGACTGCGACCTCGCCGTGGTCTCCATCGCGCCGCCGTTCTTCATGTACTGGGCCGACGACGTCTCGGCCACGGTGGACTTCTGCCGGATGGCCAACGACGCGCTGGCCGCGTTCGCCCGGGACTCCGGGGGGCGCATCTCCGCGGTGGCCACGCTCCCGATGCGGGATCCCGCGGCCGCCGTGGCCGAGTTGCGGCGGGCCGTCACCGAGCTGGGGCTGCGCGGGGCCGAGATCGGGCCGCGGGTGGAGGACCTCCAGCTCGACGACCCGTCGTTGCGGCCCGTACTCGCCACGGCGACGGAGCTCGGCGTGCCGCTCATCCTGCACCCGTACAACGTGGGGGTACGGCCCGGGCTCGAGCCGTTCTACCTGTCGAATCTCGTCGGGAACCCGCTGGAGTCCACGGTGGGGGCGGCGCACCTGATCTTCGGCGGGGTGCTGGACGAGCTGCCCGGGCTGGTGCCGATCCTGATGCACGGCGGGGGCTACCTGCCGTACCAGATCGGCCGGCTCGACCACGGGCACCGGGTCCGCTCGGAGGCCAAGGGCTGCCGGCAGAACCCGTCGGACTACCTGCGGCGGTTCTTCTACGACACCCTCACCCACGCCCCCGGGCCGCTCGGCTTCCTGGTCGGCCAGGTCGGGGCGGAGCGGGTCATGTACGGCACCGACTTCCCGTTCGACATGGGCGGCGGCCCGGTCGCCGAGCAGCTAGCCGGCGTGGACCTGGAGGAGGCCGAACGCATCGCCATCGCCGGCGGCAACGCGGTGGCCCTCTTCGGCCTGAAGACATGAGCCCGCCGGCCCGGACGGCCGGGTTCGTCGGCCTCGGCGTGATGGGCTCGGCGATGAGCGGCCACCTGCTCGCGTCCGGGTATCGCGTGGTCGGATACGACATCGACCCCACCCGCCTCGCCGAACACGAGGCCCGCGGCGGCGAGGCGGCCGGCTCCGCCGCCGAGGTCGCCACCCGCGTCGCCGAGGCCACCTCACCCCCCGATCCCGCGCGCGGCGGGGCGATCGTGACGTCGCTGCCGAGTACGCGGGCGCTGGAGGAGGTCGCCGCGGAGATCGCGGTGCCGGGCACGGTGGTCGTCGAGACGAGCACGTTGCCGTTGGCGGCGCGGTTCGCGGCGCGGGACGCGCTCGCGGCGCGGGACGTGACGCTGCTGGACTGCCCGCTTTCCGGCACCGGCGCGCAGGCGCGTACGAAGGACATCGCCGTGTACGTGAGCGGGGACGACGCCGCGGCGAAGGAGCGGGCCTTACCGGTGCTGGAGGCGTTCACCCGGTCGCGGCACGACGCGGGCCCGTTCGGCAACGGCACCCGGCTCAAGATCGTGGCGAACCTGCTCGTCGCCGTGCACAGCCTCGCCGCCGCCGAGGCGCTGCTGCTGGCCCGGCGGCTCGGCCTCGACGCCGACGAGGCGCTCGCGGCGCTCACCGACGGCGCGGGCGACTCCCGGATGCTGCGGGTGCGCGGCCCGATGATGATCTCGGGCGCGTACCGCGACCCGGCCGCCGCCATGATGCGCATCGAGCTGTTCCTGAAGGACCTCGGCATCATCGCCGAGGCCGCGGCCGGCGCCGGCAGCCCGGTGCCGCTGCTCGAGGAGAGCGCCGCCCACTACACGGCCGCCGCCGCGCGCGGCCGGGGGGACCTCGACGTCGCGGGCGTTCTCGCCGAGCTGGAGGCGGGTGAGCGCCCCGACCATCCCTGAACCGCCCCCAGGAGAGGATGGCCATGCACCGACCCCGACGATCCCTGATACTGCTCGCGGCCCTGGCGGCGGCGGTCGCCACCGCCCCGGCCGCGAACGCCGCCCCCGCCGCTCCCGCCGCCGCGCCGGACGTGGCGGAGCAGAAGAACATGAAGCTCATCGCCACCAACGACCTGGCGGGCAACGGCAACCTCGGTGAGGGCTTCACCGAGATCCTCACCCGCGACGGCCGGCGCATCCTGTACGCCGCGCACGAGAGCGGCCCGGTCTGCTTCAGCGTGCTGGACGTGACCCGCCCCAACAGGCCCCGCCTGCTGCTGCAGGAGAACGTGCCGCACGACAACACCCGCTGCAACTCGCTGGACCGCAACGGCGACACGCTCCTGGTGGCCAACCAGATCAACAACCCGGAACAGCCCGGCGGCATCGCCGGCGTGCAGGTGTACGACGTGTCGAAGGCGACGAGCCCACGGCACATCGGCTTCTTCGACACCGGCGGCGGGCAGTCCCGCGGCACGCACTACGTCTGGTACGCCGAGCCGGAGTTCGCCTACATCAGTACCGGCATGCCGGACTTCGAGTCCAAGCGGCCCGGCAATGACGACCAGATCTTCCTGATCCTGGACATGTCCGACCGGGCGAACCCGAAGGAGGCCGGCCGCTGGTGGTGGCCGGGCACGCGGGTCGGTGACAAGGAGCCCGTACCGGAGCCGAACCCGATCGACGAGGGCTGCCGTGCCCACAACACGGACGTGTGGCCGGGCGAGGACATCGCGTACGTCGGCATGATCGACTGTGGGCTGGCGGTGCTCGACATCCGGGACAAGGCCGACCCGAAGCCGATCCACCTGCGGGACGACTCGCCTCCCAACGATGGCTTCCAGCACACCCTGCAGCCCATCGACGGTGGCCGCCACATCGTGTCCTCGCAGGAGTCCACGGAGGACGCCTGCATCGACGGTGACAAGCGGATCCGCATCTGGACCGCGAGGCTCCGGCTCGTCTCGACGCTCCCGAGGGCGAAGAACGGCGACGAGCTGTGCGACGCGGGCGGCAGGTTCGGCGCGCACAACATCATGGAGCGCACCCCCGACGAGCCCACCTGGTTCTCCGAGGATGTGATCATCGGCAGCTTCTTCAACGGCGGCGTACGCGCCTACGACATCTCCGACCGGAGGCGTCCGCGCGAGATCGCGTACAACATCCCCGCCGCACCGTCCGGCGCCCCGTCGGGCACCATCCAGATCAACGACGTCTACGTGGACGACCGCGGCGTGATCTTCGCCGGTGACCGGTTCACCGGCGGCCTCCACGTCCTCCGTTCACCGGTGATCCACTGACGCTCCGGCCACCGGTCTAGGGTGGGGCGATGGCCGAATGGATCAGTGTCTTCTGCCGGACGCCGGTCGAGCCGGACCCGGCCGCCCTGCACCGCGTGCTCGACGACCTCGATCTCGCGGCGGCGGCCGGTGTCCGGCACGGCCTCCCGGACCTGCGGGTGGAGACGGCGCGCGACGCCGGCGCGTCCATCGACGTTCATTACCGCGCGGACGGCAGGCCCATCCAGCTCAGCACGCTCGTCGGCCGGGAGGCCGCGGGACAGGTCACCGAGACCCTGGCGGAGCTCCCGCTGGAGTCCAAGGAGGCCGGCGTGCTGCTGGTACGGGAGCACCTGAACATGTGCGTCCAGGTGATCAACATCGAGCTGGACGCCGCCGCGGAGGGCGACCTCGGCACGGTGCTCGGCACGGTGCTCGGCGCCGAGCTCGCGTACGCCATCGCCGAGGACGGCGACGGCCTCGTGTGGCTCTTCGACCGCGAATGGATCTCACCCGCCGACCGCACCACACCCGTCTGGACCCACCCGGACTAAGGCTCAGCCCGCCCGGATCCGCGCGTGCATCAGGACCCGGCTGCGCCACGGTCCCCCGGTGGCACGCCCGCCGAAGGTGCCGCTGCACCTCGGCGCGCAGGTGGCGCCGTTCGTGGTTGCGCGACAGGTAGGTGGTCACGGCGGCGCCGACCACGCCGCCGGCCGTGGTGTAGGCGTGCCGCGTTCCTCGCGGATCCCGTTCAGTAACGGCACCGCTCGGGGAGGGGTTTCAGATCGGCGAACCACTCCGGGTGGGCCTTCTCCACGGCCGCCATCACCTTCGGGTCGACCATCTCGGCCGCCTCCGGCGTGGACTCGATCTCGCCGGCCTTCACCAGGTCGACGCCGGTCTGGTGGACGGCGCGCTCGGTGCACTTGGACAGCCGCGGATCGAAGCTGAGGTGGTTCATGGCCTCGCGGGCGATGTCCGGTTTGAGCCCGCCGATGTAGTCGGTGGCCACCCGCGCCGCCTCGTTGGGATGGGCCCGGGTCCAGTGCGACGCCTCCGCCGTGGCCTCGGCGAACCGCCGTACGACGTCCGCGTCCGAGGCGATGTACTCGTCGAGCGCGACGGCCCCGACCACGTACCCGAGCGTCGGCTCCGCGCGGGACACGACCGCGGCGTTCGGACCGAGGTCGCTGATCGCCTGGGTGACGAACGGCTCCCACGAGGCGACCGCGTCCACGTCGCCCTGCTTGAGGCTGACCGGGTGGTCGGTGGTGGTGATCGGCACGAACTCCACCGAGTCCACGTCGATGCCCTCCTGGGCCAGGAGGAAGAGCACGTAGTCATGGTTGGTGCTGCCACGCTGCACGCCGACCCGCTTGCCGGACAGCGACGCCGGGTCGTCCGCGCGCAGCCCGCGGTCCTTGCGCCCGACGATGCCCAGCGGGCCCGCGTACGTGTCGGTGGTGGCGTCGTTGAGCACCGGGGCCACGTACCTGACCTTCAGGCCCGAGGTGCGCTGGGTGGGCACGGCGGAGGAGCCGGCGCCGCCGAACTGCGCGGTGCCCGCCTGCATGGCCTTACCGACGTCGGAGCCGCCGGCCAGGATGTCGAGCTTCACGTCCAGGCCGTGCTTGACGTAGATGCCGCGCGAGGAGGCCACGAACTCGGGCGTGTGCATCATGTTCTGCACCGTGGCCAGGTGCACCGTGGTGATGCCGGAGGCCGCCCCGCCCGCGGTGGGCGAGGTCGGGCTGGAGGCACAGGCCGCGGCCGTGACGCCGGCGGCGGCGCAGAGGATCAGGGGCCGGGGGAGTCGTCGTCGCATGGGTCCGCCTCCTCAGGGCGAGGGCGGGAGGCTCTTGGTCCGGCACTATCGATTTTGTAGGATGTAATCTGATCGAGATCGTGTCAACTGCCCCCGAGTCCTCACACCACCGCGGCCCCCGAGGATGGGTGATCAGGTGCGGAAGACGACGGCGTACGACGACGGCATCGGCCTGGCGGTGATCGGCTGCGGCACGATCGGGCGCGTCCGTGCCACCCTCGCCGCCGACCACCCGGGAGTCCGCTGGCTCGGGCTCTGCGACCGCGACGAGGGCGTCGGCAAGCGCCTCGCCGCCGACCTCGAGGCGGACCTCTTCGTCACGGACGCGGCGGAGCTGATCGCCCGGCCCGAGGTGACCGCGGTCATCGTCGCCACCGACGAGAACGAGCACGAGGCCCCCGCGCTCGCCGCCGCGGCCGCCGGGCATCCCCTGTTCATCGAGAAACCGCTGGCCACCAGCGCCGAGGCGTCGGCCCGGGTGCTCGCCGCGATCGAGGCGGCACAGATCCCCGCGACCGTCGGTTACACGCAGCGGTTCCGCCGCCGGTTCCTGGCGGCCAAGGGGAAGCTGGAGGCCGGCGCGATCGGGCCGGTCACCACCGTGGTGACCCGGGCGTTCATGAACCGCATGGTGCCGCTGGCCACGCTGGCCCGCACGGAGCGGCGCGCGGCGCTCACCCCGATCCTGGTCTCCGGCACGCACAGCGTCGACCTGTGCCTCTGGCTGATGGCGGGCAAGACGCCCGCCCGGGTCTACGCGCGCTCGGTGGACCGCGCCCTGGGGTCGTACGGCACCAAGGACGCCACCGTCGCCCTCATCACCATGACCGACGGCACCGTGTGGTCCATGAACATGAGCTGGGCGCTGCCGGAACAGTGGCCCGGCGCGGTGTACGGGCTGGAGATCGGCATCGTCGGCACCGACGGCGTGATCGACATCGAGGACACCCACCGCGACGTGGTGCTCGCCTCCAACCGCCCGCAGCAGGAGGGCTACCGGCCCGAGGGGTTCGACGGCGGCGAGCGGCACGTCGACTTCCTGACCAGCTATCCGCCCGGCGACATGTGGGGCGGGCGGCTCTGGGGGCCGATGCGGGAGGAGACCAACGCCTGGCTCGGCTCCCTCACCGGCGGGCCGGCGGCGCCGCCGAGCCCGGCCGCGACCGCCGCGGACGGGCACCGGAACCTGCTGCTCACCATGGCGATCGACCTGTCCGCGGCGCGCGGCGCGGAGGTCGAGCTGCCGGTGGACGCGGCGCGGCTCGACGCCGAGCTCGGGCTGACCGCGGACTGACCGGCGACCCCGGCCGAAGGGACCGTACATGCGAACCATCGACGTCGGCGTGGTCGGCACCGGCTGGTGCGGCGGCATCCGGGCCGTGACCTGCGCCTCCAGCCCGCTCGTCGGGGACCTGCACCTGGCCGAGGTCAGGCCGGAGCGGCTCGCCGAGGTCGCCGCCGAGACCAAGGCGGCCACCGCCACCGCCGACTACCGCGAGTTCCTCGACGCGGTGGACGCCGTGATCATCTCCGCCACGCCGGAGACCACGCACTACCCGATGGCGCGGGACTGCCTCGCCGCCGGCAAGCACGTGCTGCTGGAGAAGCCGCTCGCGCTCACCCTCGACGAGGCCGACGAGCTCATCGCGCTGGCCGACGCGGGCGGGCTGAAGCTCGCGATCGGCTACTCGCAGCGGTTCAACCCCAAGCAGGCGTACGTGCGCCGCTGCGTCGCCGACGGCACGCTCGGCCGCCCGGTGAGCGCCATGGTCAGCCGGCACATCACCCGCAACCTCGGGAACAAGATCGGCGGCCGGATCAAGCTCTCACCCGCCGCCATGGAGGCCACGCACGACATCGACTTCCTGCTGTGGTGCCTGCGACCGTCCCGGCCGGTCACCGTCTACGCGCAGTCGGTGTGCGGGGTGATGAGCGAGGCGCACGGCGTGCCCGACTGCACCTGGATCACCATCACCATGGACTCCGGCGTCGTCGTGGTGGTCGGGGCGGGGTGGATCCTGCCACCCGGCTACCCCAACTTCTCCACCACCACGATCGAGTTCGTCGGCTCCGAGGCCGCGCTGCTCATCGACGACAGCCACCGCGACGTCGTGCTGAACCGGATGGACGGGGGAGTGGTGTTCCCCATGTCCACCATGCCGGGCGAGCGGGTGGACCACGTGTATGCCGGCCCCATGGCCGACGAGACCACGCACTTCCTGGAGGCGGTGGCCGGCGACACGCCCGTGCTGGTGCCGGCCTGGCAGGCCCGTGAGGTGATGGAGGTCTACCAGGCCGCCGACGCCTCCGCCGAGTCCGGCGAACCCGTCCGGCTCACGTCCCCCGAGTGAGGTCCGGGCCGGGCACGCCGGGTGCGCTGCGTCGGTACGGGCCGCGTCAGTAGTAGTCGGGGCGGCGGCCGTAGTCCTGCCGGGGGGCGGGGCCGGGGCCGTAGTCGCCGGGGTGGCCGTGCGGGGGGCCGTACGGGCCGCCCTGGCCCGGGTAGCCCCGCGGGTCGCGCTCGTACCGCTCGCGCTCGTACCTGTCGCGGCGGTACTTGTGCTGCGCCGCCACGATCCCGGTGGCCGCGAGCGAGAGCACACCGACCACGAGCAGGATGAAGCCCAGCATCTCGTCGTCGATGACGGGCACGTCGATCTCGATGGCCCAGATCAGCACCGCTCCGGCGGCCAGGAAGGCGACGCCGGTGCCGACGCCGGCACCGGGCTGGTCGGTCTTCATGATCACCGAGATGACCAGGACGGCGATGCCCGCGAACAGCAGGATCATGCCCATACCGTCGTCGTCGATGATGGGCAGGTCGATGTCGACCGCCCACCCCAGCACGGCCCCGATCAGGATCAGGAAGACGCCAGTTCCGATTCCCATGGGTTTGATCGCCTTTCAAGCTCGGCGTCTTGGGGGACGGCGGCTCACCCTAGTGGCCGTTGCAGGCCGAGGCTAGGCGGTGTCGGCGATGGTGAGGGTTATCGTGACCTGCCCCTGGCATGGTCCCTCGGTGAATTTCACGGAACCGGTCGCGTCGGTGCCCTTGGCGAAGAAGATGTCGGCCTCGATGCCCTCGTTCTCCTCGGCCGCGATCTCGAAGCCCGCGTCGCGCAGGACGTCGGGGAACGAACCGTACGTGGCCTCGATGGTGGACTCGGTGACCGCCTTGGCGACGACGTAGTCCGGCCGCACGTCCACGCTGGTCACGGTGCCCGCCTTCGCGAGGTCGAGCGGCACGTCCGCGAGCCGTTCGGTGGCGACCGGCTCCGGCGCCGCGCACGGTGACGCCGCGCCGGAACCGCCACCGCAACCCGCGGGCCGTGGTGACCAGGATCACGGTCAGCCCACCGGGGTGGCGGTGCTGCACATGCCGCGGCCGAAGGTGGCGGCGTACAGCCGCTTCTCCGGCGTGTGCACGCGCAGCTCCATGACCGGCGTGTCCGGCAGCCCGGGCAGCGGCACCCAGCGGGCCCCCTTCACCGAGCCGCGGAAGACGCCCGCGTCGGAGGCCACGTACAGCGCGTCACCGCTGAGCACGACGTCGTGACCGGCGCGTTGGGCAGCGAGCCGCCGATGTTCTTCCAGCTGGCACCCGCGTTCTCGGTCTTGAACACGTGCGCCGCGTCGCTGCCGGCCCGGAAGCCGGAGAGCGTCACGTACGCGACGTCGGCGTTCCTCGGGTCGACCCGGAGCCGGGTGACCCAGCGGTCCGGCAGGCCCTTGTTGATCTTCGTCCAGGTGGCGCCGCCGTCCTTGGTGACCGCCGCCGTAGTACGTGATCGACGGGTCGTTCGGGTCGAACTCCAGCGGCGTCTTCCAGTTGTGCCGGTCGGAGGTGGTGGCCCGCTGGAAGTTCGTGCCGGACTCGCCGCCGTTCGTGGATCTGCTGCAGCTGCCGTACTGCGAGCAGTAGTAGACGAGGTTCTGGTCCTTGGGGTTGATCAGCGTCTCCAGGCCGTCGCCGCAGCCGAAGTCGTTCCAGTCCACGGCGTCGGTCGCCGGAGACGGCCACGTACATCCGCCGCGCGTTGGACGGGTCGACGATGATCTCCGCGATCCGGTGCGAGTCGCGCAGCCCGGAGAACCGCCAGGTCTTCCCGTCGTCGGTGGACTTGTACAGGCCGGTGCCCGCGTAGGTGGTGCTGCCGCCGCCCGGACTCGTCTCGCCGGTGCCCGCCCAGAGCGTGCCGTCCGGCCCGCGGGTGAGCGCGCCGACGGCCTGGGTGAGGCCTTCCGGCCAGGAGCGCTTGAACGCCTTGCCGCCGTCGTCGCTGCGCCACACGCCGCCGGAGGCGGCGGCCACCCACAGGGTGCCGTCATCGTCGACGGCGATGTCCTTGAGCCGGCCGCCTATCGCGGTCGGCCCCTCGCTGCGCCAGTCCGCGCCCCGTACGGCGGCGGCGTTCGCGTTCTCCGTACGGAGCCGCTCCGCCTGGGCGCGGGCGCGCTGCTGCGCCCCCGGTTCGATGACGCTGTCACCGGCCAGCCGCTGGACGAGCATGGCGTCGCCGGGTTCGTTACGGATGGCGGCGACGGGACGGCGCTGGGTCTCGGTCGCGGGGTCGCCGGATGCGCCGACGGCCGCGGCGCCCGCGCCCGCGCCCGTCGCGACCATGGCGGCCACGGCGAGCAGTACAACGGATCGCCTGGACAACACGTCTCCTCGTCGTCGAGTGACACAGGTCCGACTGAGGTCACCGAGAAGGACGACCACCTCGCGCGGCTGACCACGTCCTTCGCCTCCGGCGGTGCGCCCGACGTGTTCCTCATCAACTACCGGGAGTACGCGCGGTTCGTGGCGCGTGGGGCGCTCCGCCCGGCGGGGCCGTTGCTGACCCGTCAGGGCGTACGGGCCGGCGACTACTATCCGCAGCCGATGCGCGCGTTCACGTATCGGGGGGCGCTGCAGTGCATGCCGCAGAACGTCTCCTCGCTGGTCGTCTACTACAACGGCCGGCTGTTCTCCGAGGCCGGGATCGACCCGCCCGAGGCCGGCTGGACCTGGGAGGACTTCGCTCGGACGGCCCGCGAGCTGACGCGCGGAGACGTGCACGGCGTGGGGATCGAGCCGAGTCTGATCCGCGCGGCGCCGTTCGTCTGGGCCAACGGCGGCGAGATCACCGGCAGCCCGGACGCGCCGACCCGGCTCACCTTGGACACGCCGCCCGCCCGCGAGGCGCTGGAGTTCCTGCTCGGGCTGCGCGACGCGGGGCCGGGCAAGGAGGAGCTGGCCGCGCAGGACCTGGAGACCCGGTTCGCCGCGGGCAAGCTCGGCATGCTGCTCTCCCCCCGGCGGGAGACGCCGATGATGCGGGAGGTCAAGGGCCTGGAGTTCGACGTCGCGCCGCTGCCGCGGGGTCCGAGCGCCGCTGGGATCCTGCGCTCCGACGGCTACTGCGTGGCCCGGACCTGGGAGAACACCGCCGCGGCCGCGCGGTTCATCGCGTTCGCCGTGGCCCGGCAGGGGCAGACTCTCACCCGCGCTCGGCGGCCGTACAGTGCCCTCACTGACGTCGGTGGCCAGGTCCGCCGCGTTCCTCGACCCGGCGCGGGCGCCCGCGCACTCCCGGGTCTTCCTGGACGGCGTGCCCGCCATCCGGGCCACGCCGGTGCATCCGCGCTGGCCGGAGGCCGAGGAGGTGGTGGAGGCGGAGCTGACCCGGGCCTTCCATGACGGCGCCGCGCTCGACGGCGTGCTCCGTACCATCGACCGGCGGACCCGGCCGCTGCTGGCCGGTTCATGAGCGGACCGGCCTCCGTCCGCACGGACGCCGGCCTGACCGTGGCGGGCCTGACGAAGGCCTACGGCGGCACGCCCGCGCTGCGCGGCGTCGATCTGGCCGCCGCGCCGGGGGAGCTGCTGGTGGTCGTGGGGCCGTCCGGGTCCGGTAAGAGCACGTTGTTGCGGCTCGTCGCGAGCGCGCTGGCCCTGGTGCTGCTGGCGCTCACCGCGGTGATCGTGGCCGCGCAGCTCCTGCTGCTCCGCCGCGTCTCCCGGGTGTTCACCGTGTGAAGGAGCCGGCCAGCAGGTCCCGTACGGTGCCGGCATCGGCGACCGCGCCCCGGCACCAGTCGACCGCGTACAGGCGGAAGGCGCCGAGCACGCGTTCCAGCCCGGCCGCCGCGTCCTCCGTGGCGGCTCGGTGCGCGGCGTGCCCGCTCTGCCCGGTGAGGCCGAGCACGGTGACGCGGCCGCCGGCGGTCAGCCCGTACAGCACCACCGGCCCGAGGACGCCGGCGAACGAGCCCTCCGCCACCCCGGTGGCGCCGCGGAAGCCGACGCCGTCGTAGACGTGCTCCGGCCTCGGCAGCAGTTCCCACAGCTCCCGCGCGGCGATTCCGCCCTGCAACGGCGCGCCCGGGACGCGGCGTACGTGGATGTCGTCGAAGCCCACCGGCCGGCCCTCGGCGTCGGTGCTCGCGTGACGCTCCACGATCTCCTGGACGGCGCGCAGCTCACCGCGGATCTCCTCGGCGAGCGCCGCCGAGACCAGCTCGACCTGCCGCCAGTCGTCCTCGTGCAGGACGAACGTGTTCACCGAGGCGGTGCCCGTGGCGGGCGGCAGGACGTCGCAGATGGTGGGCAGCGAGAAGCGGACGTCCCGCGGGTCGACGGTCCGCTCGCGGCTCAGGGTCAGCACGAGCCGCCCCGACCGGGCGAACTCCGGCTTGCTCGCGGGCGCGGACGCGACGACCGTCCACGCGTCCTCGCCGAGGTGCAGGGTGGTCGCGGGCGCGAACGTGTCCGGCAGCTGGGCGAGGGGCACGTCGCTGCGCGCGAACTCCACGCCGGTGGCGGCGTCCACGAACACCACCCGGATCGGGTCGGCCATCCGCGCACCCTATCCCGCCGAAATCCCGCCCTACCGTCTCATTCGGGGGAGTCGCGGTCTCCGAGCGCGAAGTCGATGGCGCGGGCGAAGGACTGGACGTCGTGCCCGCCCTCGTAGCGGTAGCCGTTCAGGAAGAATCCGGGCGTGCCGCGGACGCCGTTGCGCTTGGCCGACTTCTCGTCCCGCTTGACGCGCTTGAAGTTCCCCGCGGCATTCTGGAACGGCACCACGTCGAGCTCGCGCTTGTACCGCATCAGGTCGTAGTCGGTGAGCGCGAGCTGGTTGTCGTACAACAGATCGTGCATCTCCCAGAACTTGCCCTGGTCCGCCGCCTCCTCCGCGGCGAGCGCGGCGTTCCCCGCGTGCGGGTGGATGTCGCGCAGCGGATAGTGCCGGAACACGACGCGCAGCCGGTCCCCGTACCGCCCGCGCAGCTCCTCCAGCACCCGGTTGGCGGCGCCACAGTACGGGCACTCGAAGTCGCCGTACTCGACCAGCGTGACCGGCGCGTCGGCCGGGCCGCGAGCGTGGTCGTCCTCGGTGACCGGGTCGAGCAGCGGGCCGTCGTACGGCTCCACCTCCTCGTCCGGAGTGGCCGGCGCGCAGATCCCGCCGCGGTCCCAGGCGAGATGGAAGATGATCCAGCCGAGGGCGGCCGCCACCAGCGAGCCCGCCAGGATGCCGATCTTGGCCTGGCTCTGCAGCACCGGGTCCTCGAACGCGAGGTCGGTGATGAACAGCGACACCGTGAACCCGATGCCGGAGATCGCGGCGCCGCCGAACACCTGCCCCCACACCAGGCTGCCGGGCAGGTCGCCGAGGTTGAGCCGCAGCGGCAGCCAGGTGCCGAGCGTGATGCCGATGAACTTGCCGAGCACCAGACCCCCCGCGATGCCCCAGGTGATGGGGGAGGTCGCGGCCCGGGTCAGGCTCTCGGAGTTGAGCACGACCCCCGCGTTGGCCAGCGCGAAGATCGGCACGATCACGTAGCTGGTCCAGGGGTGCAGCTGGAGTTGGAGCCGTTCGTTGATCGACACCGACTGGCGGACCGTACGGGTCGCCTCGCGTGCCAGCTCCGGGCTGGGCTCCCGGGTCAGCGCGCTGACGAGCTCGCCCGCGCGGAGAATGTGCTGGTCGCCGGGCGCGTACACGTTGACGAGGGCGCCCATCAGGATGCCCACGATCGTCGGGTGCACGCCGCCCTCGAACGTCGCCAGCCACAGGCCGAAACCGAGCGCCACGTACGCCGGGCCGCGCGATATCGGCAGCCAGCGGACCGCGAACACGACGACCAGCAGCCCCGCCGCGATCGCCAGGCTCGCCAGCGAGACGTCCGCGGCGTAGAACAGCGCGACCACAAGGATCGCGCCCACGTCGTCCACCACGGCGAGCGTCAGCAGGAACGCCCGCAGCGGCTCCGGGCAGCGCGCGCCCAGCACCGCCATCAGGCCGAGCACGAACGCCGTGTCGCTGGCAAGCGGGATGCCCCAGCCGCCGTGGCCCGGGCCGCCCGCGTTCAGCGACAGGTAGATCAGCGCGGGGAAGACCATGCCGCCGAGCGCGGCGAGCGCGGGCACGGCTATGAGGCGGCGGTCGCGGAGCTGGCCGATCCGTACCTCGCGGCTGATCTCCAGGCCGATGGCGAAGAAGAAGACCGTCATCAGGCCGTCGTTCACCCAGTGCCGCAGGTCCAGGCTGAACGCGGCGTCGCCCCAGGTCAGCGCGAGCGTGGTGTGCCAAAATCGCTCGTACCCGCCGCCTCCCGGGAGGTTCGCCCAGATCAGTCCGATGACGGTGGCCGCGAGGAGGACGGTGGTGCCGCCGGTCTCCGTACGCAGGAAGGTGCGCAGGCCGCCTTCCGGCGAGCGCAGCGCGAGCCCGTTCTCGCTCACGTCGTGACCCGTTCCCCCCGCGCCGCTTTGATCTCCAGTGGTCGTTCCCAATATAGGGAGGGTGAGGTGGAGGAGGAGGCGGCGCGCCTCCTTGGCCGCGCCCCTTGGCCGCGCGCCCTTGCCCGTCGTGGCCCCTTGCCCGTGCCCCCCGACCGTGCCCTCGCCCGTGCCCTCGCCCGTGCCCGTGCGCCCTTGCCCGCGCCCTTGCCCCCGTGCGCCCCTGCCCTCGTCCGGCGAGACGATCGGCTTCGTGTCGGGATCCCGGGCGTGTCGAACAGACGTTCGATAGCGTCGTCGTCATGGACGATCGGGGGCAGGCTCTTCTCGCCGGCCTGGCGGACATGCCGCCAGGCCCGGAGCTGGTGTCCGTGCTGGCCGGGCTGGACAAGTCGCGCCTCCCCGTCCTGGCGGTAATGGAGGTGATGCGCGCCGAGCGGCGCCTGGCCTCACACTTCCTGGCCGCCTCGATGGACTCGATGGTGGAGATCGGCACCCGCGCCGACGTCCCCGAAGGCGATCCGGAACACATCGAGCGAATCGAGCGCCTAGCGATGCCGGGCGAGTTCGCCTCCGACGAGATCGCCGCCGCGCTCACGCTCACCCGCCGCACCGCCGACGCCGAGTTCTGGACGGCATGGGATCTGCACGAGCGCCTACCCGACGTGATGGCCGCCTTCCGGCTCGGCGCCATCGACTGGCCCCGCGCACGGATCTTCTCCGAGGTGCTCACCGAACTGAGCGACGCCCAGGCCGTGCTGATCGCCACCCGCGTCCTCCCCAAGGCCCCGACGATGACCACAGGCCAACTCGCAGCCCGGCTGAAGCGCGAAGCGATGGCCATCGACCCCGAGTGGTACGCCCGCCGTTACCGCGAACGGGTCAAGGAGCGCCGGGTCATCAAGACCGTCAACGGCGACGGCAGCGCCAACCTGGGCGGCTACGACCTCCCCTTCGACGAGGCCTGCCAAGCGATGGCCAACATCGACACCCTCGCCGAACGCGCCAAGCACGCCGGCGACCCCCGCCCCCTCGACACCATCCGCGCCGACATCTTCACCGGCTACCTCACCGGCACCTACCAACACCTAAACGACGAAGACATCCTCACCGACCTCCTCCACCGCCCCGACCCCACCCCACCAACCCCCGACAACCCCCACCCCACCCCAACTCCGAGCCCTGCGACTCCGAGCCCTCCGGGTCCGCGCGCTCCAGGTCCGCGGTCTCAGGAACCCCGCCCTCCAGGCTCGCGACCTCCGGGTCCGCGCGCCCCAGGGCTGCGCCCTCCGGAACCGCCCGCTCCAGGTACGCGGCCTCCGGGCCCGCGCCCGGAACCACGCGCTCCGGGGGCGCGCCTTCCGGGTCCGCGGCCTCGGCCGGGATATGAGATCCGGGTCAAGGTCTCCACGCTGCTCGGCCTGGACGAGCACCCGGCCGAGGTCCCCGGCACCGGCCCGGTGCACGCCGAACTCGCCCGCAAGATCGTCGCCGACCAGACACGCGGCCAGTGGCGCTACGCCATCACCGACGACGCCGGCCGCCTGCTCGACGAGGGCATCACCCGCGCCCGCCCCACCGGCGCCCTCCGCGACGCAGCCAACACCACCGGTGCCATCGTCGAACTAGCCATCCCCGAACGCCTCCTCACCCACCTGGCCGCTCACCCCGACAGAGCCGGAACCTGGACCCCCGTCATCACCGACCTCCACCGCCAAACTCACCCGCACTCCACCGAAGGCGCCCGCCACCCTGCCGATGCCCGCCACCCTGCCGA
>WHSL01000169.1 GCA_009380095.1 Streptosporangiales bacterium
AAATCATCGAGCTCACCCCCACACCCCGCTGACCAGCACGAACACCGCCGCCTAGAGAAACGCCCCCCAGCCGGCCACAGCCACATCCTCCCAGGTCACACCCCACATTCGGCTCTCCAGGCCGCCGAATTATGTCGAACCCAGGCAGGTGCCGTTGCGGACGTACTCGCTGTCCTCTTTCCGGTCGTGACCGGGCTCGGCGGCGACCGGGTCGCGGACCTGCCCCAACAACTGGCAGGGCTTCTCGTCCATGCACACCACCGGCCGGCGAGGATCATGGGGGCGGGCGTAGACGGCCAGGACGTCTTCCATTCGAGCCGCGAACTCGGCGTTGGCGTGCGGTGGGATCGTCCAGCACTTCTTCAGATGAGGACGCAGTTGCGTTTTTTTAACACCCGGCCGATGGTGGAGTGATCCAGATCGGGCAGGTCGGCGACCAGGGCGACGTGACGCTCCAGCAGGCGCAGCGACCAGCGTGTGTAGCCCTGCGGTGGGGACGAGCAGGCCAGTGCGATCAACCGGGCCTCGATCTCGCCGGTCACGATCGGCGCCACCGGCGGTGTCTCACGCGGTTTGCCTCCGATCGTGGCCAGCACGTCGCCGGTCTCGTCGAACCGTTTCGCGATCGATCGCACCGTGTTCTGCGAGATCCCGATCCGATCCGCAATCACCGCCCGAGCGGCCACCGGACCGGCGTTCTCGTCCAGCTCCAGCAGTACCCGAGCCCGGATGATCATCCGGGCCGGATGCGTGCCGGTGACGGTCAGCTTGGACAGGAACCCGCGATCAGCAGCCGACAGGCCGATCGTGAACACCTTCGGACGAGCCATCGTCTGGGCATCCTCTCAACACGAGCAACATGATGAGAGGCTCATACACCAGATAGAGATAGATTTAGCAGCGACACGCTACTAGGCGATCTCGTCGATGGCCTTGAGGATGCGTTTCTCGGAGACGGTGCCGGCGGTGCCGAGGGTCTGGGCGAAGAGGCTGACCCGCAGCTCCTCGATCATCCAGCGGATCCGGCGGGCCTCGGTGGCGCGGCCCCGGGGCAGGCGTTTGAGCAGCGCCACGTACTCCCGCTCCACGTACTGCACGCGCTGCAGCAGCTCCCGGTCGCGCGCCGGGTTGCCGGGCAGCTTGTCCAGGCGCTGCACCACCGCGCGCAGGTAGCGCCGCAGGTCGGGCAGCCGGGCGGCGCCGGTCACGGTGACGAAGCCCGGATAGATCAGCCGGGACATCTGCTCCTTGACGTCGGTCAGCGCGGGCAGCAGCACCGGCGAGACCGACCCCTTGACCCGCTTGTCCACCTCGCGGGCCTCGCCGAGCACCGGCTCCACCTTGGCGACCACGTCGGCGAGCGTGTCGTACAGGTCGGCGCGGACCGCGTCGCGCAGCCGGTCGAAGCCGGCCTCGTCCCACGCCGGGCCGCCCGCCTTCGCCATCAGCGCGTCGGTGGCCGCGTCCAGGCAGTCGGCGAGCAGCTTCGGCACCCCGCCGTGCGGGTTGTGAGCGAGCGCCAGCTTGGCCTGGTTGGACAGCCCGGACTGGGCGGACTTGACCGGCGACGGGATCGTCAGCTGCAGCAGCCGCCGCGTCCCGGCCCACATGGCACGGGCCTGCTCGCCCTCGGTGCCGTACGTGCGCACCGCCACCGTCGTGCCCTCGTCGGCGAGCGCCGGGTAGCCCTTGACCGGCAGCCCGTTCTGGGTGGTCTGCACCATCCGCGACAGCGTCCCGAGGTCGCCCCAGGCGGTCAGGCCGGTACGGGTGACGTCGTCGGCCGCCTCCTCCAGGGTGGCGGTGACCTTGGGCCGCAGCCGCCGCTTCAGCGCGGCGATGTCCTTGTCCTCGCCGAGCGTGTGCCCGGCCTCGTCGGTCACCCGGTACGTGATCCGCAGGTGCGCGGGCACCCGGCCGAGATCCCACGCCTCGCGGGGGATGTCCACGCCGCGCAGGTCGTACAGCTCCCGTTCCAGCGCCTCCAGCAGCGGCTCGGTACGGGGCCGCACCTGCCGCAGCACCTGCCGCGCGCAGTCCGGCGCCGGCACCAGGTTGCGCCGCAGCTGCTTGGGCAGCGACTTGATCAGCGCGATCACGAGCTCCTCGCGCAGCCCCGGGATCTGCCACTCGAAGCCGTCGCCGCTGACCTGGTTGAGCACCGGGAGCGGGATGTGCACGGTCACGCCGTCGGCCGCGGTGCCGGGCTCGAACTGGTACGTGAGCTTGAGCCGCAGCGGCCCCTGCCGCCACTCGTCCGGGTAGTCGCGCTCGCTGACCTCGTTGGTCTCCGGGTTGATCAGCATGGCCCGCTCGAAGTCGAGCAGCTCGGGGCGGTCCTTGCGGGCCTGCTTCCACCACGCGTCGAAGTGCCGTACGGAGACCACGTCGGCCGGGATCCGCGCGTCGTAGAACTCGAACAGCGTCTCGTCGTCCACCACGATGTCGCGCCGGCGGGCCCGGTGCTCCAGGTCCTCCACCTGTTCGAGCAGGTCCCGGTTGGAGAAGAAGAACTTGTGGTGGGTGCGCCACTCCCCCTGCACCAGCGCGTGCCGGATGAACAGGTCCCGGCACAGCTCGGGGTCGATCTTGGCGTAGCCGGTCTTGCGGGCCGCGACGATCGGGACCCCGTACAGCGTGACCTTCTCGACCGCCATCACCGCGCCGCGCTTCAGCTCCCAGTGCGGCTCGCTGTACGTGCGCTTCACGAGGTGCTCGGCGAGCGGCTCGACCCACTCCGGCTCGATCTTGGCGACCATCCGCGCCCACAGCCGCGACGTCTCCACCAGCTCCGCCGCCATCACCCAGCGCGGCGCCTTCTTGAACAGCCCGGAGCCGGGGAAGATCGCGAACCTGGCGCCGCGCGCGCCCAGGTAGTCGCCCTTCTCCGGGTCCTTCAGGCCGATGTGCGAGAGCAGGCCGGAGAGCAGCGCGACGTGGATCTTCTGGGAGTCGCCCGGCACCGAGTTGAGCGTCACGTCGAGGGTGCGGGCCACCTGCTTGAGCTGGCCGTACAGGTCCTGCCACTCGCGGATCCTGAGGTAGTGCAGGTACTCGGCCTTGCACATCCGGCGGAACGCGCTGTGCGAGAGTTCCTCCTGCTTCTCCCTGAGGTAGCGCCACAGATTCAGGTAGGCGAGGAAGTCCGACTCCGGGTCGGCGAACCTGGCGTGCTTCTCGTCCGCCGCCTGCCGCTTCTCCGCGGGGCGCTCGCGCGGGTCCTGGATGGAAAGCGCGGCGGCGATCACCAGCACCTCGCGTACGCAGCCGTTGTCCGCGGCGGCCAGCACCATGCGGGCCAGCCGGGGGTCGATGGGCAGCTGGGCGAGCCGCCGGCCGAGCCGGGTGAGCCGCTTGTGCGGATCCTTCTCGGCCGGGTCGAGGGCGCCGAGCTCGTGCAGCAGGTTCATGCCGTCCCGTACGGAACGCCGGTCCGGCGGCTCGACGAACGGGAACGCCTCGATCTCACCGAGCCCGATCGACGTCATCTGCAGGATGACCGAGGCCAGGTTGGTGCGGAGGATCTCCGGGTCCGTGAACTCGGGGCGGGAGAGGAAGTCCTCCTCGGAGTAGAGCCGGACGCAGATGCCGTCGGACGTACGGCCGCAGCGGCCCTTGCGCTGGTTCGCCGAGGCCTGCGAGACGGGCTCGATGGGCAGCCGCTGCACCTTGGTGCGGTGGCTGTACCGGGAGATGCGGGCCGTCCCGGGATCGACGACGTACTTGATGCCCGGGACGGTCAGGGAGGTCTCCGCCACGTTGGTGGCGAGGACGATCCGGCGGCCGCGGTGCGACTGGAACACCCGGTGCTGCTCGGCGGCGGACAGCCGCGCGTACAGCGGAAGCACCTCGGTGTCCCGCAGGTTCGCCTTGCCCAGCGCGTCCGCGGTGTCCCGGATCTCCCGCTCGCCGCTGAGGAAGACGAGCACGTCGCCCGGCCCCTCGGCGGACAGCTCGCGGACCGCGTCCACGATCGCCTCGGTCTGGTCGCGGTCGTCGGCGTCGGCGGTGTCCTCGTTGATCGGCCGGTACCGGACCTCGACCGGATACGTCCGGCCGGAGACCTCCACGATCGGCGCGTCCCCGAAGTGCCGGGAGAACCGCTCGGGGTCGATGGTGGCCGAGGTGATGATCACCTTGAGGTCGGGGCGCCTGGGCAGCAGTTGCTTGAGGTAGCCGAGGATGAAGTCGATGTTGAGGCTGCGCTCGTGCGCCTCGTCGATGATCAGCGTGTCGTACTGCCGCAGCTGCCGGTCGTGCTGCAGCTCGGTGAGCAGGATGCCGTCGGTCATGAGCTTGACCAGCGTGTCCTTGCTCGACCTGTCCGTGAACCGCACCTTGAAACCGACCGTCGTGCCCGGCTCGGTGCGGAGCTCCTCGGCGATGCGGTCGGACACCGTACGGGCCGCCAGCCGGCGCGGCTGGGTGTGCCCGATCGTGCCGAGCACGCCGCGGCCCAGCTCCAGGCAGATCTTGGGCAGTTGGGTGGTCTTCCCGGAGCCGGTCTCCCCCGCCACGATGACCACCTGGTTGTCCCGGATCGCCGCGAGGATGTCGTCCTTCTTCTGGCTGACCGGCAGCTCGGCGGGATAGCGGATCTCCGGTACGGCCGCGCGGCGCCGCGCCACCCGCGCCTCGGCCTCGTCCAGGGCCGCCCCGATCTCCGCGGCGGTGGTGGCCAGCATCTTCGGGTCGCGCAGCCGCCGCGCGCCGTCGATGCGTCGGGACAGCCGGTGCCGGTCGCGCACCATGACGCCGGACAGCCGTGACCGCAGGCCGGCAAGCGGAGATTTCGTCGGAGTAGTCATCCCGAAGGCAAGGATAGGCAGCGCCCGGCCCGGTCCCGCCACTCGTTATCCCTGCCCGCCACCCAAGATCAACAAGTTGGGGGAAGCATTTTGTAGAGCCGACCTGCGGGTTCTCCTGGAAAATCCTTCCCCTAATTTGTTGATCAGGGGGTTGGCACGCCGCCGACGTAGGTCTGCAGCACGTCGATGTCGCGGATGCCCTCGGGGTCCGTGGTGGTCGGGTCGGCGGAGAGGACGGCGAGGTCGGCGAGCTTGCCGGGGGTGATGCTGCCCTTCTTGTGCTCCTCGAAGCCCGCGTACGCCGCCCCCAGCGTGTACGCGCGGAGCGCCTGCAGCGGGCTCACCGCCTCCTCCGGCGCGAACGGCGCGCCGGACTGGGTGCGCCGGTTCACAGGTACCGGGCGGACGCGTTGCCGATCGCCGCCGCCAGGGTGTCCACCGGGTACGGGTAGACGAGGTCCTTGACCAGGCCCTGCGCCTGCTCCTGCAGCAGGCCGGTGTACGTGCCGTCCGGCTCGCGTACCGCCGCGCCGCCCTCCGGCACCCGCGTGCCCGACGGGATGCCCCGTCAGCTCCAGTACAGCGGAGTTGACCACGCACATGTGGCCGGAGGTGTGCCGCAGCCAGACGTTGCGGCCCGGCGCCGCCCGGTCCAGCGCCTCCCGGTGCGGGTGGGCGCCGATCTTGTTCTGGTCGTAGCCGGAGCCGATGATCCAGCCGCCCTCGGGCACGTCGTTGGCGCGCTCGGCGACGGCCGCGTACACGTCGTCCAGCGAGGCCATCGGCGGGCTGGACAGGTCGAGCTCGTCCAGGCCGAGCCCGTAGCCGGTCATGTGGTTGTGGGCGTCCACGAAGCCGGGCACCACGCAGGCCCCGCCGAGGTCGGTGGTCCAGTGCGCGGAGACGCCGTCCAGGTCGTCGTCGAGCGCGACGATCCTCCCCTGGTGGATGCCGATGCGCCGCGCCTCGGGATGCCCGTCGTCGACCGTGACGGCGGTGAGGTTCTCCAGGATCAGATCGATTCGCATGATCAATTACCTAGAACATCGCCCCGATCAGGTCAATAGCGCCCAGGTAGCCCTAGAGCTGGAGGGCGATGACCTCGGGCGGGCGCGGGTCGGGGTGGTCCTCGATGCCGCGGCGGAGGTCGGCGGTGATGAGGCCCAGCTCGTGCAGGATGCGGGCGGAGCGGCGCCACATGGCGTGGGCGCCCGCCGGATCGCCCAGATCGAAGCGGGCGCGGCCCAGGCCCCAGCAGTGCTCGGCCTCCCAGTACGTGCCGGATTCGCCGTCCGCGGCGGCCAGGTCCAGGGCCTCCGTGAAGCGCACCGCCGCCGACCGCGGGTCGCCGGAGAGCCGCAGCGCCTCCGCCAGGTTGCCCAGGGCCATCGCCTCGGTGTGCCGGCGGCCGTGACGGCGCGCCGACTCCAGGGCCTCGGTGTGCGCGGCGATGGCCTCGGGGCCATCGCCCAGTGGGCCCAGCCCAGGTCGTTGTGGGCGATGGCGAAGTGGCGCGGGTCGCCGGTGCTCTCCGCCGCCTCCAGCGCCACCGTGCCGAGGGCCAGCTGCTCCCGCCAGCGGCCCCGGTACTCCAGCGGCATGTGGAACGCCACCGCGAGCCCGATCGCGATCTCCGGGCCGTCGCCCGGTGCGGTGGCGGCCTGCCGGCCCGCGGCGAGCAAGCACTCCCGCTCGCGCTCCACCCAGGCGTGGGCCTCCGCCGCACTGGCCAGCGCCGTGCCGGGGGTGGACAGGCGCCACCGTACGACGTCCTCGCGCCACTGGTCGGCCGGGTTCACCTCCCGCGCCGCGGCCCGTACGGTCGCCAGGTAGTGGTCGAGCGCCCGCCGTACGGCACGGCCGCGCTCCTCGGCGGTCTCCTCCACCGCGGCCCGCTCCCGCGCGAACAGCCGCAGCAGGTCGTGCATCCGGTAGCGGCGCGGCGACGGCGTCTCCACCAGGTGCATGTCCACCAGCGTCTCCAGCAGGTCCTCGGCCTGCAGCTCGGAGACGTTCGCCAGCGCCGCCGCCACGGCCGGCGCGATGTCCGGCACGTCGAGCAGCCCGAGCAGCCGGAACATCCGGGCCGCGGGCCCGCCCGCCAGGTCGTCGTAGCTGACCCCGAATCCGGTCCGCACCGCACGGTCGTCCACCGCCAGCTCGGCGAGCCGGTGCCCCTGCTCGGCGAGCCGCCCGGCCAGCGTCGCGAGCCGCCGGCGCGGCCGGGCCACGAGCCGCGCCCCGGCGATGCGCAGCGCCAGCGGCAGCCTGTCGCAGAGCGCGCCGAGCCGTACGGCGGCCTCCGTGTCGCGGGCGACCCGCTCCGGCCCGGCCACGGCGCGCAGCAGCTCCACCGCCTCCCCGGCGGTGAGCAGGTCCAGCGTGAGGGACCGCGCGCCCTCCCCGGCGACCAGCCCCTCCAGGCGGCGGCGCGCGGTGACCAGTACGAGGCGGCCGGGGGCGCCCCGCAGCAGGGGCCGTACCTGCGCCGAGGAGGCCGCGTTGTCCAGCACGATCAGCACCCGCCGGCCCTGCGGGGTGCTGCGGAACAGCGCCTCCCGGGCCTCGTGCTCGGCGGGGATCCGCTCCGCGGGCACGCCCATGGTGCGCAGGAACCGCTCGAGCAGCAGCGCGGGCGCCGTCGGCGCCGCCTCCGCGTCGTAGCCGCGCACGTCCGCGTAGAGCTGGCCGTCGGGGAAGGAGGCGACGGCGCTGTGCGCCCAGTGCAGCGCGAGCGCCGTCTTGCCGACGCCCGCCGGGCCGCTCACCACGCACAGCGGCAGCGGGTCGCCCTCCCCCACCTCCGGCAGCGCGTCCAGCGCCGCGAGCTCGGCGCGGCGGCCGATGAACGCGGACGCGGCCAGCGGGAGCTCGGCCGGGCGGGACCAGGACGGCCGGCGCGGACCGGCGGGACGTGCCGCGGCAAGGTCGCGTTCGGGGCGGGCCCCGTCCGGCTCGTCCGGCTCGCCGGCCAGGACGGCCCGCTCCGCCTCGGCCAGCTCCCGCCCGGGCTCCAGCCCCAGCTCGTCCACCAGCAGCCGGCGGCCCTCGCGGTAGACGTCCAGCGCCTCGGACGACCGGCCCTGCCGGTGCAGCGCCATCATGAGCTGAGCGCGCAGCCGCTCCCGGTACGGGAACTCGGCCACGAACGCGGTCAGGTCCGCCACGACCGCGGCGTGCCGGCCCAGCGCCTGGGCCAGCCGGTGGGCGTAGATGCGCAGGCTGTCGCCGGCCGAACGGGGCGGCGCCTCCCCCACAGCGCGTCGATCAGCGCGTCGGACGGGACCGGCACGTTCGGCCGCGAGAGCAGCGCCGCGAGCAAGGTCCTGAGCTTGGGCGACAGCGACACGACCGCGTCCCGCGGCGCACCTCCAGGGGCCCGAGGACCTTGAACTCCAGCGTCATTCCACCTGCCCGGCCCGGCTCGTCGACGACTTCACGGATTCCTCACCGATTTTCCACGGAGACGGGGTCACGGTGGTCATGTTCGCCGCCGATTCCTTGTCCTGATACGGCGGCGGTACACCGGCCCATGGAGAACAGGACCGCCGAGGTACGGACTCGGCGCGTACGCCCGGGGAGCGGGGGTTCCCGCCGGGGGTGCGCACCGGGCCGCGCGTGGGGGCACGCGCGGTGTGCCGAGGGAGCGGTCCACATGGGGGCGGCACCGGCCACGGGGGCCTGGTGTCGCCCGCCGGTCCTCTCGCCCGCCGGTCTTCGGGGGCTTCGCTCACGACTCGCCGAGATCGTCGGCCAGCGATGAGGCCCGTTCGCGCAACATATTCTTCTGGATCTTGCCGGTCGAGGTTTTCGGCAGGTCAGCAAGCACGATCCGGCGCGGGGCCTTGAAGTGGGCGAGGCGGTCCCGTACGAACGCGATGAGCTCCGCCTCGGTGACGTCCGCCCCCGCGCGCGGGGTCACGTACGCGACCGGGACCTCCTGCCACTTCGGGTGCCGCACGCCCACGACGGCGGCCTCCAGCACGTCCGGATGGGCGGTGAGGGCGGCCTCCACCTCGACCGACGCGATGTTCTCCCCGCCGGAGATGATGACGTCCTTGATCCGGTCGCGGATCTCCACGTAGCCGTCCGGATGCAGCACCCCGACGTCGCCGGTACGGAACCAGTCGTCGTGCGCGGCGGCGAGGGTGGCGGCCTCGTCCCGGTAGTAGCCGAGCATCACGTCGTTGCCGCGGAGCAGGATCTCGCCCATCGACGTGCCGTCGGCGGGCACGTCGCGGCCGTCCGGGCCGACCACGCGCAGCGGCTCGGCGATCACGTTGGCCACGCCCTGCCGGGCCATCAGCGCGGCCCGCTCCTCCTCGGGAAGCGTGTTCCACTCGGGCTGCCAGATCGACACCACGGCGGGGCCGAACGTCTCGGTGAGGCCGTACAGGTGCTGGATGTCGATGCCGAGTGCGGTC
The DNA here is from genome assembly GCA_009380095.1 of Streptosporangiales bacterium. Taxonomy (GTDB): domain Bacteria; phylum Actinomycetota; class Actinomycetes; order Streptosporangiales; family Streptosporangiaceae; genus WHSL01. Next base: position 9,233 of record WHSL01000169.1, read on the forward strand.
ATCCGGCGCAGCAGGGAGGGCCAGGGTGGGGCGCCGCCGGCGAACACCTTGACCGGGCGTTCGGTCGTGGCCGGTCCGGCGTCGGGGTGGTCGGCGAGCATGGCCAGCACGGTGGGGGCCGCGCAGAAGTGCGTCACGCCCTCCTCCCGGATCGCCTTCCAGATCTCCGCGGGGTCGGGTTTCGGCAGGCAACGATGGACGGCGCCGGCCGCGGTCACCGCCCAGGGGAAGCACCAGCCGTTGGTGTGGAACATCGGCAGCGTCCACAGGTACGTCGACTCCGGGGTCAGCCCGGCGTGCAGGGCCATCGCCAGGGCCTGCAGGTACGCGCCCCGATGGTGGTACATGACGCCCTTGGGGCGGCCGGTGGTGCCGCTCGTGTAGTTGATGGACAGCAGCGACCGCTCGTCGGTGACCGGGACGCGGTGCGGCTCCGCCTCGCTGAGGAGGCGCTCGTAGTCGCCGGTGCCGATCCGGTCCAACGGCGGGTGCTCCCCGGCCAGGGCCTCGTCCGCGACGGCGTCCAGCGAGGCGTCCACGATGAGCACGGAGGCGCCGCTGTGCTCGAGGATGTAGCGGATCTCCTGGGGAGCGAGCCGGGTGTTGAGCGCCACCAGTACGGCTCCCGCGAGCGGCACGCCGTAGTGCGCCTCCAGCAGCACGTGCGTGTTGGGCGCGAGCACCGCCACCCGGTCGCCGGGGCTCACCCCGCGGGCGGCGAGCACGCCGGCCAGCCGCTGCGCCCGGTCCCAGAACTCGGCGTACGTGAACAGCCGGTCGCCGCTGCGCACCGCGGGGCGGGCGGCGAACACCGCGGCGGCGCGCTCCAGGAACGTCACCGGGGTGAGCTCGCGGAACGCCATCGGGCCGGCGCGCTCGCCGATGAACTCACCGCTCACGTGTCATCACCACCGCGTCGGCGACGACGGCACCGCTCCCCCTGGCGCGGAGCATCGTCGGGTTGGCGTCCAGGCTGACCACCTTAGTGTCGGCGATCATCAGGTCGCCGACCGTGACCGCGATGGCGCACCAGGCGTCCACGTCCGCGGCGGGTTCGCCCCGGACCCCGCCGAGCAGCGGCGCGATCCGCAGCGTGTCGATGGCGGCCCGTACATGCTCGGCGCGGAACGGGGGCAGCAGCAGGCGCACGTCCGGCAGCGCCTCCACGTAGGCGCCGCCCGCCCCGACCGCGACCACCGGGCCGAACACCGGGTCCCGGTGGGCGCCGACCAGCACCTCTCGGACCGCTTCCACCATCGGCGCGACGAGTACCCCGTCGGCCGCGATCCCGCGCTCGCGCATGACGGCGAACTGCCGGGTGGCGGCGGCGTGCACCTCGCCGGCCGTACGGAGGCCCAGGGCGACCAGGCCCAGGTCCGACTTGTGGGTGACGTCGGCGGTGCAGCCCTTGACGGCCACGGGGGCGTCGAGGGTCTCGTAGGCGCGTACCGCCTCCTCGGCGCTGTGGCAGAGGCGGTGCTCGATGACGGGGACGCCGTGTCGTGCGAGGAGCGCGAGGGCGTCCGCCTCGTTCAGCGTGCGTGCCGGCGGTTCCGCGTCCAGGGCGGCGGGGCGTGCGGCGGCGTCCGGGGCGGCGCGGCGCGCGGTGGCGTGGGCGGTGGCGTGGGCGGCGGGGTCCGGGGCGGTGCCGGTGGTGGGCCCCGTGGCGGGCTCGGGGCGGGGTGGCCAGGTGCGGGCCTGGGTCATGAGCTCCTGGTGGCGCAGGTAGCGGCCGAGGGCGGCGATCGCGAGGGACTCGTCGTCGTACACGACGAGCCCGGCGGCGCGGAACTCCGCCGCCACGGACTCCTGCGGCGTCGTGACGACGAGCGGGCGGCCCGCGTTCCGCGCGAACTCGGCGGTGTCCGCGACGAACGTCGCCACGTCGTACCCCTGGCCGGACACCGGCAGCCCGATCAGGTGCGCGTCCGCGCCGCCGTCCCCGCCGAGGATCGGCAGCACCTTGCTGAACAGGCTGCTGTCGTTGAGCAGCGCCGCCGTGATGTCCACCGGGTTCACGGTGGTCGCGAACCGCGGCAACACCTCGCGCAGCGCCGCCGTCGTCTCCGGCGCCAGCTCGGCCAGCGGCAGCCCGTGATCGGCGGCCGCGTCCGCGGCGAGCACGCACACGGCGCCCGAGTTGCTCACCACCGACAGGCGGCGCCCCTCCGGCCGCGGCCACGGCTGCAGGTACAGCTGCGCCGCCGAGACGAGCTCCTGGACATCGCCCGCACGCCACACGCCGAGCCGCGCAAGGAACGCGTCGAGCACCCGCTGCTCCGCCGCGAGCGCTCCCGTGTGCGAGAGCGCGGCCCGCGCGCCGTCCGCGCTACGCCCGCCCACGAGCGCCACGACCGGCACGTTCCGCTCCAGCGCGAGGGCCGCGGCGCGCTCGATGCCCGCGGGGTCGGCGAGGTTCTCCAGGTACAGCAGGAGCAACTCGATCTCGCTGTCCGCCAGCACCTCCGCCGCCAGCTCTCCGACCGTCACGTCCGCGTCGTTGCCGGTGGCGTGGGCGTACCGGACGCCGATGCCGGCGCGGCGCAGCAGGCCGTACGGGACCGAGGTGAGCGCGCCGCTCTGGCTGATCACCGCCGCGGGGCCGTCGGCGGGCGGGACCTCCGCGAACATCGTCGAGAACCCCAGCACCGCGCCTGTGTGAAACGAGGCGATGCCCTGGGAGTTCGGGCCGATCATGCGCATGCCCGCGGCGCGGGCGGCGGCCAGCATCCGCTCCTGCTGGGCGCTACCGTCGGGGTCGCCGGTCTCACCGAAGCCGGCCGCCATCACCACGCACCCGCGTACCCCCATCGCCGCGCACTCCTCAACGGCGTCCACGGCGGCCTGGCCAGGCACACCGATCAACGCCACCTCCGGAACCTGCGGCAGCGCCGCCAAGCTGGGGAAGGCGGGCAGCCCCTGCACCGTCTCCCGCCGCGGATTCATTGGCAGAACGGTCCCCGAGAACCCCTGCTCCCGCATGAACCGAAGCGGCCTCCCCCCGATCTTGTCCGGATCGTCCGAAGCCCCCACCACCGCCACCGACCGCGGCCGATGCAAGAACCCCAGCCCTCCCCCCACGCCCAGGCCCCCCACCCCCGAGCCCCCTCCCGGCGCGGAGACTCCTCCGTGAGGGTTCGGGCCGCCGCTGCCTCCCGAACCCCCCGGTCCATTGGCCCCGACCGGACCACCCCGCCGAACCTCCCCTTCCCGAGCGCCAGGGCCGGTGGAAGCACTTGTCCCGCCCGAGGCTCCCCGAGACGTGGGACCGGCGGAACCACTTGCCCCCGCCGAGGCTCCCGGAGTGGTGGGGCCGGCGGAACC
>WHSL01000262.1 GCA_009380095.1 Streptosporangiales bacterium
CCCTACGAGGCCTTCACGCTCGTCGACCACAGGAGCGCCATCAACGCTCCCTACAGCCGTAACGCGGTGGCGGTCGAACTGGCCGACGACGACGCGGCGGGCTGGGCCCACTACGCCTCCGTACGGCTGCTGCTCCGCAACGGCCCGGACCCGCCGTCGATCCCCCGCACCGACGCGTCCCAACCGGAGAGACTGCCCTCCGGCGCGTTGGATCCGCGTGTTCCTCAATACCGCGCACCTGAGGAGATCGTCAGGTCGCTGATCACCTACTCCGACGCGCACCACGGCCAGGCACAGGGGCCGCCGTCATTTACGCCCGATCCCGACGCGAACGCGTTCGTCAGCGACGATCCCTTCGCGTTCCTGCTCGGGGTGATCTTCGACCAGGGAATCATCGCCGAACGCGCCTGGGCAGCGCCGTACCAATTGCGACAACGGCTCGGCCACCTCGATCCGCATCGCGTCGCCGGCGCACCAGACCGCGTACGCGCGGCGGTCGCCCAGCCGCCCATGCTGCACCGATACATCAAGGTGGTACCCGGGTGGGTCATCCAGGCCGCCGAGATCGTCAACTCCCGCTACGGCGGAGACGCGGCCAGGATCTGGAACGATCGGCCCACCGCACGTGAGTTGTTCGACCGCCTCGACGCGTTCCCCGGTATCGGCCAGAAGAAGGCCGCCATGGCGGTGGAGATCCTTGAACGCGACCTCGGTATCCCCATACGTGAGATATCGGGCTCCGACATCGCCTACGACGTCCACGTCCGCCGCGTGTTTCTCCGTACCGGTCTCGCCGACCGCGACGATCTTGCCCATATGCGTGATGTGGCCAGGATCGCCTATCCCCAACGTCCCGGGGCGCTTGACCTGCCCGCCTGGATGATCGGCCGTCAGTGGTGTCGCGCGGGTATCCCTGACTGCGCCACATGCCCACTGACCGCCGTCTGCCCGAAACTCACCGATCGGGCCCGACACATCCGCGGCGCCTAGGCGACCGGTGGTGGTCAGTCGCTGCGGGCCGAGCTCGCCTGGCGCCGGCCGGTCAGCCGCGTCGCTCCGCGGGCTCGTCGTCCCAGGTGATCCAGGCGACGGTGGCGTCGTCGTGGGGCTTGACCGCGCCGCGCGGGCCGAGCCGGCGTTCGGTTTCGCGGACCTGGCGGATCAGCGCCTGCGGTCCGTACCTGGCGAGCCGGTCGGCGAGGGCCGGCCAGCCGGTCCCGTACGCCTCGACGAGCCGGCTCACGCCGTCGGTGAGCAGGGCCGCACCGCGCAGCGAGGCCACCGGGGCCGTGCCGGTCACCGCGCGGTACGCGGCCTCCGGCCGGGTCGAGGCCACCCAGAATCCCCCATCGGTGTTGCGCAGCGCCCGGACCAGTTCGGCGCTGTACGGGCGCCCGCCGGGGAGCCGGTCGAGGCGCTCGTCCTGGACGACCTCGACGTGGCCGTCACGGTGGCACAGCACGATCGGCGAGTCGCAGAGCACCAGGTGGTCGGCCAGTCCGTCCCGTTCGCGCAGGATCGCCACCGTCGACGAGGGCGAGCCGGGGTCGTCCAGGTCGCACGTGCCGGAGTGGGCCGCCATCGTCGCCTCGATCGCGGCGGCCAGCGCGTCGGGCAGCGGGACGGCCGAGCCCGCGCGCGGGTCGTCCAGCAGTTCCGCCAGGGCCGCCCCGAGCGTGCGGACCAGCCACGGCACGTCGTGTACGCACCCGCCGTCCTCCCCGAGGCGGCGCGTGGCGCCGTCGAACACGGCGGCCCAGTTCCGCCCGGTGCGGACGAGATCCTCGTTCGCCCGGCCGGGCGCGGGCTCACTCGCGGTCGCGACCCGCATCCGGTACCGCGTCCGGCGGATATCCGATCATGCGCCCGGAGTTTATCGGCGGCCCCCGGTCCAACTGGCGCTGGTGGCCGTGGGCGGCGGTACCAGCATCGACACCGCCAAGGCGATCAACCTGCTGCTGACCAACCCCGGCGAGCTGATGGACTACGTGAACGTGCCCGTCGGCGGCGGGCTCGCCCCGGTCAACCCGCTCCTGCCGCTGGTCGCCGTGCCCACCACGACCGGAACCGGGGCCGAGAGCACCACGGTCTGCGTGCTCGACGTGCTGGAGCTGAAGGTCAAGACCGGCATCAGCCATCCACGCCTGCGGCCGGCGCTCGCCGTGATCGACCCCGGCCTCACCCTCACCCAGCCCGCCGGGGTCACCGCCGCCGCCGGCATGGACATCCTGTGCCACGCCGTGGAGAGCTACACCGCACGCCCGTACTCGAGCTTCGAGCGCAAGCGGCCCGAGCAGCGGGTGCCGTACTGCGGCGCCAACCCGATCTCCGACATGTGGTCCGAGCGCGCGATGTCCCTGCTCGCGGGCTCGTTCCGGCGGGCCGTACGGCACGGCGACGACGCCACGGCCCGCGCGGAGATGGCGCTGGCCGCGACGCTCGCCGGGATGGGCTTCGGCAACGCCGGCGTGCACATCCCGCACGCCAACGCCTACCCGATCGCCGGGCGCGTCCGCGACTTCCGCCCGAAGGACTATCCGGACGCCGAGCCCATGGTCCCGCACGGCATGTCGGTGGCGCTGACCGCGCCCGCGGCGTTCCGGTTCACGTACCCGGCGGCCCCGGAGCGGCACGTCCGCGCGGCCGAGCTGCTCGACCCCGCCGCGCCGCGCCCGAGCGATCCGGCCGAGTACCTGCCGTCGGTGCTCACCTCACTGATGCGCGACATCGGCATCCCGAACGGCATCGGCGCGGTCGGTTACCGAGCGGACGACGTCCCGGCGCTGGTGGAGGGCGCGCTGAGGCAGCAGCGGCTGCTCGCCACCGCACCCCGCGAGGTCACCGGCGACGACCTGACCGCGATCTTCACGGGCTCGATGGAACTGTGGTGAAGCCCGCCGGCTCGCGTACGGTGACGCGGACGTAGCGGCCGCCGCGGCGCTCGACGGGGAAGCCGAGCCGGCCGTGCTTGATCGAGGAGGCCGGCACCCGCGTGACCTCCACGGCCGGCATGGCCCCGCCGAGGTCCGCCACAGCGTGTGGTCCGCGCCCTCGGAGCGCACGCCGCAGCCGACGGCGGGGTGTGCCCGTGCGCCGACATGCGGAAGTCGTGGTCGGTCCACCACACGACGTCGATGCCGAACTTGGTCGCCTGGTCGAGGTGGGCGTTGTCGGAACCCCCGGGCATACTCACGGACGGCATACTCACGAACAGGGTGATCCGCAGCCCGGCGCCCCCGGCGCACCGACCGACAAGGGACGAGTCGAAGCACGTGTCTGAACTGGCCGCAGCCCTCGCCAAGGCGGGCGTACGAGACGTCAGCGTGACGACCACCGACCGCGCGGCGTACTCCTCCGACGCGTCCGTGTTCCGCGTCGTGCCGTCCGCGGTGGTCAAGCCGCGCGACGCCGACGAGGTGGCCGCGGTGCTCGACGTCTGCCGCACCTTGCGAACCCCGCTGACCTGCCGTGGCGCGGGCACGTCGATCGCGGGCAACGCGGTCGGCACCGGCGTGATCCTCGACTTCAGCCGGTACATGAATCAGGTGCTGGAGATCGACGCGGAGACCGCGTCGGCCGTGGTCCAGCCCGGGGTGGTGCACGCGGACCTGCAGCGCGCCGCCGCGCCGTACGGGCTGCGCTTCGGCCCCGACCCCTCCTCCCACACCCGCTGCACGATCGGCGGCATGATCGGCAACAACGCCTGCGGCTCCCGCGCGCTCGCGTACGGCCGCACCGCCGACAACGTGCTGGCGCTGTCCGCGCTGACCGCCGCGGGGGACCGGCTGGAGCTGACCGGCGAGGAGCCGGACGGGTTCCCCGCGCTGCGCGACATCACCTCCGGCGGCCTCGCCACGATCCGCACCGAGCTGGGCCGTTTCGGGCGGCAGGTGTCCGGCTACGCGCTGGAGCACCTGCTGCCGGAGAACGGCTTCGACGTCCGGCGGCTGCTGGTCGGCAGCGAGGGCACGCTCGCCGTCCTCACCCAGGCCACGATGCGGCTGGTGCGGGAGCCGGGCCACCGGCTGCTCACCGTCCTCGGCTATCCGGACATGGCGTCCGCGGCCGACGCGGTCCCCGCCGTGCTGCCGTACGGTCCCACCGCGTGCGAGGGCATCGACTCGCGCATCGTCAACGCGGCCGCCACCAAGGGCGCGGTCCCGCCACTGCCGCGCGGCGGCGGGTGGCTGTTCGTGGAGCTGACCGGCGACACCGAGGCGGAGGCGGTGGCCGGGGCGACCCGGCTGCTCGCCGACGTCGGCGCGCTCGACGGCCAGGTCGTCACCGACAAGGCGCAGGCCGCGCGGCTGTGGCGGATCCGGGAGGACGGGGCGGGCCTCGCCGGCGTCAGCCCTGCCGGCCTCCCGGCGTACGCGGGCTGGGAGGACTCGGCGGTCCCGCCCGAGCGGCTGGGTCCGTACCTGCGCGACCTCGAGGCGCTGATGGCGGAGCACGGGCTGACCGGCGTCCCGTACGGGCACTTCGGCGACGGCTGCCTGCACCTGCGGCTCGACTTCCCGCTCCGCGACGCGGACCGGTTCGGCGTGATGCGGTCCTTCATGACCGAGGCGGCCGGGCTCGTCGCGCGGTACGGCGGGTCGCTGTCCGGCGAGCACGGCGACGGGCGCGCCCGCGGCGAGCTGCTCCCCACCATGTACTCCGAGCGGGCCATCGACCTGTTCGCCCAGGTCAAGGCCGCCTTCGACCCCGACGACCTGCTGAACCCCGGAGTCCTCGTACGGCCCCGCCCGCTGGACGCCGACGTGCGCGCGGCCGGCGAACGGCCCATGCCCGGCACGCTCGGGCTGGCGCTGCACGCCGACAAGGGCGACTTCTCCGCCGCCGTGCACCGCTGCACCGGGGTGGGCAAGTGCCGCGCCGACTCGGCCAGGACCGGCGGCACGATGTGCCCGTCGTACCAGGCCACCCGCGACGAGGTGCACTCCACCCGGGGCCGCGCGCGCGTGCTGGAGGAGATGGTGAACGGCACGCTGGTCGGCGGCGGCTGGCGGGCCGAGGAGGTGCACGAGGCGCTGGACCTCTGCCTGTCCTGCAAGGCGTGCGGGTCGGAGTGCCCGGCCGGGGTGGACATGGCGACGTACAAGTCGGAGGTGCTGTACCAGTCGTACAAGGGGCGTCTCCGGCCGCGTTCGCACTACGCGCTGGGCCGGCTGCCGCGGTGGGCGCGGCTCGCGTCGCGCTTCCCGAAGCTCGCCAACGCGAGCCTCACGGTGGACCTGCTGGCCCGCGCCGCGCGCTGGACGGCGGGCGTGGATCAGCGCCGTGACCTGCCGACCTTCGCGCCGCAGACGTTCCGCGCCTGGTTCGCCGCGCACACGGGGGAGCGCGCCACCGACGGCACGCCGGTGGTGCTCTGGCCGGACACCTTCACCGACCACTTCACCCCGGAGATCGGCATTGCCGCCGTCCGCGTGCTGGAGAGCGCGGGGTTCGCGGTGACGCTCCCGGAGACCACCGCCTGCTGCGCGCTGACCTGGATCTCCACCGGCCAGCTCGACCACGCGCGGCGGATCCTCGGGGCGACCGTGGCCGACCTCGCGCCCGCCGCGGAGAAGGGCGTGCCGATCGTCGGCCTGGAGCCCTCCTGCACCGCCACCCTCCGCTCCGACGCGGCGGAACTGCTCGGCACGCCCGCCGCCACCGCGGTCGCCAAGGCCACGCACACGCTCGCCGAGCTGCTCGCCACCGTGCCGGACTGGTCACCGCCGAACCTGGACGGGCTCCGCGTCGTCGCGCAGCCGCACTGTCACCACTCCGCCGTGATCGGCTGGGACGCCGACGCGGAGCTGCTCCGCCGCGCCGGCGCCGAGGTGCAGAAGGTGGGCGGCTGCTGCGGCCTGGCCGGCAACTTCGGCGTCGAGCGCGGGCACTACGAGGTCTCGGTCGCGGTCGCGGAGCTGGCCCTGCTCCCCGCGGTCCGGGACGCCGGGCCCGACACCGCCGTGCTCGCCGACGGGTTCTCCTGCCGCACCCAGCTCACCGACCTCGCCGACCGCCCTGCCCTGCACCTCGCCCAGTTCCTCGATGGTCAAGCCGCGCCCTGAGGCCGCCCGTACGGCAGGGCCGGCTACGGGCTCTCGGTCCTCGCCAGTTCGGTCAGCCGGCGTTCGAGGAAGCGCCTTTCGGCCCCGTCGTCGGTGAGTTCTCGCGCACGCCGGTAGGCGTCGCGCGCCTCGTCGGTGCGCCCGAGGCGTCGCAGGAGTTCGGCCCTGGTCGAGTGCGGGTAGCGGAAGTCGTGCAGACCGAGTTGGCCGAGGATGTGCAGGCCGGCCTCGGGGCCTTCGGTCTCGGCGATGGCGATGGCGATGGCGCGGTTGAGCTCCACGACGGGGGAGCCGGTCAGGCGAGCCAGCTCGCCGTACAGCGCGGCGAGCCGGGCCCAGTCGCACGGCACTTCGGCGTGCAGCGAGGCGATGGCGGCCTGGAGCACGTAGGGCCCGCGCCGCCCAGGGCGAGCGCGCGGTCGAGTCGCGCGCGTCCGGCGGCGATCTGTCCGGTGTTCCAGCGGGATCGGTCCTGCTCGGCGAGGAGCACCAGCTCGCCGTCGCGGAACCGGGCCTCTCGGCGGGAGCCGTGGATGAGCATCATCGCGAGCAGCCCGTGCACCTCGGGCTCGGCGGGAAGAAGCCCGGTGAGCACGCGTCCCAGCCAGACCGCCTCCGCCGCGAGCTCGTCGCGGCCTCCGTAGCCCTCATTGAAGATCAGGTAGACGACGGCGAGAACGGCGTCCACCCGTTCGCGGAGCAGGTGAGCCGGGGGCACGCGGAACGGGATTCCCGCTTCCTTGATCTTGCGTTTGGCCCGTACCAGCCGCTGCGCCATGGTGCGCTCGGGTACCAGGAAGGCGCGGGCGATCTCGTCGGTGGCCAGTCCGCCGAGGGTGCGGAGGGTGAGCGCCACCTGTGCCTCGAGGGCGAGCGCCGGGTGGCAGCAGGTGAAGATGAGCTCCAGGCGTTCGTCGGGAAACGCGGTGGTGGTCATCGGCGCCTCAGCAGGACCGCCGGCCGCGAGCGGGGCGGACTTGGCGGCCAGCGCCCGGTCGCGGCGGATGCGGTCGGTGGCGCGGTTGCGGGCCGTCGTCATCAGCCAGGCCCGCGGGCTGGCCGGGATGCCGTCGCG
>WHSL01000348.1 GCA_009380095.1 Streptosporangiales bacterium
GTCCCCGCGGTTGGCGTCCCCGCGGTGGATGTCCCCGCGGTGGGCGTCGCCGAGGCGTGGGTCGGTGGCGGGGCCGAGCAGGACCGCGTCGCGGCCGTCGGTCTCCGTGAGCCGTACCTGCACGGTCTCCCGCTGCGAGGTGGGCAGGTTCTTGCCGACGTAGTCGGCGCGGATGGGCAGCTCGCGGTGGCCCCGGTCGACGAGGATCGCGAGCTGCACGGCGCGCGGGCGGCCGAGGTCGCCGAGCGCGTCCAGCGCCGCGCGCACGGTGCGGCCGGAGAACAGCACGTCGTCGACGAGCACCACGAGGCGGCCGTCGATGCCCTCGGGCGGCAGCTCGGTGCGGCCGAGCGCGCGCGCGGGGCGCATGCGCAGGTCGTCGCGGTACATGGTGATGTCGAGCGAGCCGCGGGGCACCGGACGGCCCTCGACCTGCTCGATGCGGTCGGCGATGCGGCGGGCGAGCGTCACGCCGCGGGTCGGGATGCCGAGCAGGACGACGTCGTGGCCGCCCTTGGTCCGCTCCAGGATCTCGTGCGCTATGCGGGTGAGGGCCCTGCCGATGTCGGGGGCCTCGAGGACCGCGCGGGCCGGACCGGCCGGCGGCTCGTGGGATGCCTGCTCGTGGGGTGCCTGCGCCGCGGTGTGCGGCGCCTCGCCGGGCGGCGGACCCGGCGGAATCTGGGCAGCGTTCAACACGGACCTCCTTCCCCGCCTCACAGGACGGGTCATTAAAGGACGCCTTCGGGATGCGGAAACCGGCGGTGCGCGGACCGCTCACGCCGGTACCCTGCGCGATTCACGTTATCAGCCGTCTACGCAGGTCCGGCCCTGGACACCCCGGAGGCGGCGCGGTGACGGCGGAATGTGACGAAGGCGACGGGGCCGTCGTCCGGGGTTACCCGACAGTCCGTGCACAGCGTTCGCCCGGTGCGGCGGTCGACACGGCGTGTCTCGGGCTGTGAAAACGATCACAAGACGTGTCGTGCGGTGGGTTTACGGTCCAGGTCGGGCGTGGACTCCGGTTCGGCGCCCGAATCCCCTGCGCCACAAGGCTTTCTGCGCTCCGTTCGCACTACAGAGGGTGTCCCAGGACGGGCGAATCGTCCCTTTCAGCAGCGACACGCGCGCTTCCCCATGCGTCCAGATGGACGCTAAATGAACCCGTTTTTTCCATTCAGCTTGACCTTAGGCGTTCTCCGTTTTACCGTCACTGTCCGTAACCAAGCCAGGCGAAGCTCCCGGGTGGTTCCGGCCCCTTTGGTCACGCAAGGTGCGCGTCACGCAGCGTCACCCAGAGGGGGTCGAAAACGGCCTCCGGCGACCCGGGTGGACGACTGGTGCTGACCCGCGACAAGGCCGGGGGGCCGAAGAAAGATGCCATCCGAATACGCAAAGGCGCTCGGTGCGAGGCTCCGGGCGATCCGTACGCAGCAAGGGCTCTCGCTGCACGGCGTCGAGGAGAAGTCCCGCGGCCGCTGGAAGGCCGTCGTCGTCGGCTCGTACGAGCGCGGCGACCGCGCCGTCACCGTGCAGAAGCTCGCCGAGCTCGCCGAGTTCTACGGTGTGCCGGTGTCGGAGCTGCTGCCCGGCGGTGTCGCACCGAGCCCGCTCGGTCCCACGCCCAAGCTGGTCATCGACCTTGAGCGGATGCAACAGCTGCCCAAGGAGAAGGCCGGTCCGCTCGCGCGCTACGTGGCCACCATTCAGAGCCAGCGCGGCGACTACAACGGGAAGGTGCTGTCCATCCGTCAGGAGGACCTGCGCTCCCTCGCGGTGATCTACGACAAGTCGCCGGCCGAGCTGACCGACGAGCTGATCACCTGGGGTGTGCTCGACCCCGAGGCGCGCCGCGCCGTCGAGACGTTCTGATTCAGGTCTCCCCGGCCCCCAACCCCGGCAACACCAAACGCCCGCGCCCCGTCACCCGCCCACCCGGGCCTGACGGGACGCGGGCGTTCCCACGTCCACCCCACCCCACCCCCCACCCCACGAGCACCGCACGAGCACCGCACGAGCACCTACGCTCGACGCTCTCAGACCTCACCGACCGGGCAGGCGCGGGCGCTCGCGCCCGGCGCCCCGCGCACCCCTCACCGGCCCGAGCACATGCGATGGCGCGAGTGGACCGGGCTTCACCTGGCGAGTGGACCGGCTCCAGCGAGGATGCACCGGGCGCAAACCGGCGCACACGCACCGGGTCCAGCCAGCGCGCACGCACCGGGTCCAGCCAGCGCGCACGCACCGGGTCCAGCCAGCGCGCACGCATCGCGCCTCAGCCGGCGTGGATGCATCGGGCTTAGCTGGCGCGCATGCAGCGCCCTTTAGCCGGGGCGGGTGTGTATCCGCTTCAGCTGGCGCGGGTGGAGAGGGGGAGGCTTTGCTGGGCGGGGATGTCGAGGAGGTATTCGATGGCGCTGACGAAGACTTCGGCGTCGCTGTGGAGGTCGTCGGCCTCGGCGGCGTTGACGACGTGCGCCAGCCCCGCCTCGATGGACTGCCGCTTGACCGCGCTCGCGGCGAACACGGCCGCCCACTCGGTGAGCTCGGGCTCCGTCTTCGGCAGCCGCTCCCAAACGCTGCGCGGCTTGCGCGCCCGCGACGGCGGCTCCTCCTCCGGACGGGCGGCGAGCAGCGCCGCGCCGGCCCGCAGGGCGGCGAGGTGCGCGGCCAGGTAACGGTCGGCGGGCGCGCTCGCCTCGGCCGCCTCGTCGAGCAGGTCGCGTGCCATGCGCAGCAGCGCCGGAGCCGAAGCGCCTACGCGCGAACGAGGCCGTCTCACCGGATCGACTTGCATCGCCGCCTCCTCAAGGAAAGACCTTGGCTTAGCGGCCGGGCGAGGAGCTTCCCCTCACCCCGCCCGGCCGCACCGGCTTGCCGGCCGACCCCGGGGGGCGTGGGGTGGTGGCCGAACGCCGGTCGGAAGGGCCCCGCTGGGTGTGGAGCCCGCCCGGCTTCATCTGGTCCCGTGTCGAACGTGTGTTCGAACTAGGACTAGTAAACCTGTTCGAATGCTTCACGTCAATGTCTACTCGCCCCCACTGACATTCCTGCGCCCACCGGCCGCACTCCCATCGGGAAGGGAGGTGCGGCCCCACACGACACCGCGGAGCGGGGCGGCCCTCCAGGGCGGTGGGACCTCCGGGCGGTGGGACCTTCGGGCGCTGTGCCGCGGGGGCAGTGGGCCTGCGGGGGCAGTGGGCCTGCGGGGGCGGTGAGCCCGGGGCGGTCAGCCCTGGGGTGAGCCCGGGGCGGTCAGCCCGGGGCGGTCAGCCCGGGGCGGTCAGCCCGGGGCGTGCGCACGGCTGAATGGGCCGGCGGGGGGCGGACCTCGGAGGGATGGGGCGGGACCGCGGGGGACGACCTCGGCAGCGGGCGGACCTCGGGGACGAGGCGGTGCTGGGAGGGTGGGCTGAGGTGGGTGGGGTCGTGCTGAGGTGGGGTCGTGCTGGAGTGGGTGGGTGGGGTGGTGCTGAGGTGAGTGGGTGGGGTGGTGCTGGGGTGAGTGGGGTGGGCGCTACTGTGCGGCCATGCATCCCAACGCTGAGAAGGTGGCGGCGGCCCTGAGCGGGCTTGGCGCGGCGGGAGAGATTCGTGAGTTGACTGATCCCGCTCCGACGGCTGCGACGGCGGCGGCGCAGCTTGGGTGTGAGGTCGGGGCGATCGCGAACAGCTTGATCTTCTCCGCGGACGGTGAGTCCCTGCTCGTCCTCAC
>WHSL01000016.1 GCA_009380095.1 Streptosporangiales bacterium
CAGGACCGGGATGCCGGTCGTGGTGAGCGGCCGGTTACGGATGCGCGCCTGGGCCGATCAGTCAGGGGCGCGCAGGTCCGCCCTCGAGGTGGAGGCCTTCAGCGTCGGTCCCGACCTGAGCCGCGGCGTGGCGACCTTCCAACGCGCACCGGCCGGCGGCACCGGCTCCTCGCCCGACCCCAGGACGGCGGCGCGGGTCCCGGCGGCCGTGCATGGCCCGTCCGCTGCGCATGGCCCGTCCGCTGCGCATGGCCCGTCCGCTGCGCATGGCCCGTCCGCTGCGCATGGCCCGTCCGCTGCGCATGGCCCGTCCGCTGCGCAGGGCCCGTCCGCCGCGCAGGGCTCGCCGGATCAGAGCCCGGCCGCGCAGGATCCATACCCCGCGCATTGCCCGGCGGCCGTGCAGGGTGCGGAGCGCGCGCCCGGCGCGGGGGCGGCGGTGGCCGAGGGCGAGGTCGCGCACGAGTGGAGGGAGGCCGGGATCGCCTCAGCCGGCTCGGCGGGCACCCTCCGCCACGAGGCCCGCGATCAAGCCGATCCGAACGCCGCCTGAGCCCGGCGGGCCGAGGTCCGTCGGCGCGGGTTGTTGCTCGGTGCGGGCCGTTGCGTGGTGGGGTCCGGCCGGTGCTGGAGGTCGCCATCCCGGGGTCCCGGTCCGTCCGGTGGAGCCGGCCGGACCGGGACCGCGCGACAGTGGCCGATGGGCTCACACCCAGGTGACGCCTCGCATCGATGCCGCTCCTTCCAGCTCGGGTTCAGCTCAGAGCTTGGGCAGGGCCGCCTGTTCGCATGTCGGGACATGCACGGGCCGGTCAGATCTGCCCCCCTCGGGAGACCCGGCGTGGGATCACGTTCCTACGCATCCCCCGGACACGTTCTCCCACGCGTTCCCCCAAGCGAAACGTTAGCGCGAGGGCTTTGATCGCGCCCGGCGTTCCGCGTCTTTCCGGCCCAATCGGCGCAGAACCGGCTGACCAGCGGCGTGAGGCTTTCGGCAAAGGTAGCCGTTCCGGTGCCGAGATGCACTCGTCGCAACTATCGTGTTACGCATCGTGATCCAGTCGCCGGGGGCGCGGGGGTGGTCATCCATGACGGCGGCGCATCAAGCGGTGAAGGGTGATCCCGTCGCCGCACTGGTCCGCGGGCGCACCAAGCCGGCGGACTCGCATCCCATCCGCCTGCGGTCGTACGCGCTCGCACTCGTCCTGATCGACGTCGTGCTGATCGCCCACTGGGCGACCGGCACCCGCTTCCGCACGGCCGACGTGCTCACCGCGCTCGCGCTGCTCGGTTGCGGCGCGGTCTGCATCGAGGCCACGCGGCGGCTCGGGGTGCCCGCGGGCGTCTCCCGCGACCTGCTCTCCGCGTGGTGGCTGCCGGCGGCGCTGCTGTTGCCGCCGCTCTACGCCGTGCTCATCCCGATCCCGGTCAACGTGCTGCTGCAGCTGCGGGTGCGGCGCACCCTGGTCATCCGGCGGGTGGTCAGCACCGCCGCCGTGGGCATCGCGGGGGCGACGGCCTCGGTGCTGTTCCACACGGTGGTGCCCGATCCGCTGACCGGTCCCATCGGCTGGCTCACCGGCGGGCCCGGGGTGTCCGCCGCAGTCGGCGCCGGGGTCGTCTTCACCGTGCTCAACACCGCGCTGGTGGCGGCCGCGGCGCACAGCGCCGTGCCGGACACCCGGTGGCGCGACGTGCTGTGGGACCAGGAGAGCCTGCTGCTGGACGTGGTGGAGCTGTGCGTGGGCGTGATGGTCGCGATCCTGTGCGCGCTCGGCACCCTGCTGCTGGTCCTGGCCCTCCCGCCGGTGATCCTGCTGCAGCGCAGCCTGCTGCACCAGCAGCTGCAGGCCGCCGCGCGGATGGACGCCAAGACCGGGCTGCTCAACGCCGCGGCCTGGCAGCGCGAGGCGGACATCGAGATATCGCACGAGCGCCGCGACGGCGACGCGGTCGCCCTGCTGATCCTCGACATCGACCACTTCAAGCAGGTCAACGACATGCACGGGCACCTGATCGGCGATCAGGTGCTGGCCGGTGTGGCGGCCACGCTGACCAATCAGCTACGGGCCGCCGACGTCGTCGGGCGCTTCGGCGGCGAGGAGTTCGTCGTGCTGCTGCCGCGCACCGATCTCGTCGAGGCGTGCCGCGTGGCGGAGCGGCTGCGCACGCAGATCGGGCGGATGGCGGTGCCGGCCGAGCACAGCACGGTCTCGATCACGGTCTCGGTGGGCGTGGCGCTGCTGCGCACCCACGGTGAGGACCTCATCGAGCTCCTCACCGCGGCGGACATGGCGCTCTACCGGGCGAAGGAGTCCGGGCGCGACCGGGTCTGCCTGCCCGGGCGCGGCGGCGATGGAGCGGCGGCGGAGCGGTTGACGGTCCAGTGGGGCGACGCCACCGCAGGGTGACGGGGGAGATCGGCCCAGGTCTGTGGACGGCGTACCGCGTCGTCCACAGCGTCCCCCGGAAGGCGCATTTATCCACAGCCTGAGATTCCGCCCTTCGCGGGCCCGCACGCCCCGGCAGTGTGCGGTGCATGACCGAACGACAGACCCCGGCCACACGGCCGATGATCCGCCTGAAGAGCCCCGTCGACGTGCTCGGCGCCGTGCCCTACCTGGTGGGCTACCACCCGGAGGACAGCGTCGTGATGCTCGCGCTGGATCCGGCCTCCGGGCGTGACGTGTTCACCATGCGAGCGGATCTGCCGCCCTCGGCGGCGCACGCCGGCGCCCTGGCCGCCTCGCTGACCGCCGCCGCCGTGCGCGAGGGCGCGGGCGCGGTGGTGCTCGTCGGCTACGGCCCCGGCCCGCGGGTGACGCCGGTGATCGATGGGCTGCGCTCGCGGCTGAGAGCCGTCGGCGTCTCCGTCGTCGACGCGCTGCGCGCCGAGGGCGGCCGCTTCTGGTCCTACGTGTGCGGCTCGGCCCACTGCTGCCCACCGCAGGGCACGCCCTACGACGCGGGCGCCACCCGGGTGGCGGCCACCGCGGCCTCCGCGGGCATGGTGGCGCTGCCCAGCCGCGCCGCCCTGGCCCGCAGCATCGCCCCCGCCGTGGGCGCGGTCCGGCAGCGGATGCGGGTGGCCACCGGGCGGGCCGAGCGGCGGCTGGTGCGGTTCACCGCGACCGGCGGCGGGGCCGGCCGGCTGACGGCGGAGGGCGACGCCAGCGTGCGGTCCGCCTATCGGCGGCACGCGGAGTCCGGGGGGTGGCTCGACGACCACGAGGTGGCCTGGCTGGGCCTGATGCTCACCTCCTTCCGCGTGCGCGACGTCGCCTGGGCCAACGTGGACGTGTTCGGGCCGCCGGTCGCCCTGCGGCTCTGGGCCGACGTGGTCCGCCGTGTCGACGGGGCCTATGTCGCGGCGCCCGCCTCCCTGCTGGCGTTCGCGGCCTGGCGCGCCGGCGACGGCGGCCTGGCGGGCCTCGCGGTCGACCGCGCCCTCACCGCCGACCCGGAGTACTCCATGGCCAAGCTCATCGGCGAGATGCTCACGGCGGGCGTCCCACCCCGCGACCTCGCCCCGCTGGACCCGAAGAGCGTCGCCGAACACTACGAGGCCCGCCGCCCCCACCGAACGGCACCACCGATGCGAAAGGCCACCCGAGACGTGAGCCGCGGCCAGGACGCGACGGGGTGAGCGCCGGAAGCGCCGGGACGAAGCCATGCGTGGCGGCACGGGCATGCGAGGCGGGCGGGCATGCGCGGGGGACGGGAGCTGTGCGCGGGGGGTGTGCGAGATGTGCGGGGGCACGGAGCACTGTGCGTGACGCTCTAGGCTGGAGGCATGCCGGAGACCATCTATCAGATGCGTGCCGTGCGCAAGGCGCACGGCGACAAGGTGATTCTCGACGACGTCAGTCTGTCGTTCCTGCCCGGAGCCAAGATCGGCGTCGTCGGCCCCAATGGCACCGGCAAGTCGACGTTGCTCAAGCTCATGGCCGGGGTCGAGCAGCCCTCCAACGGCGACGCGCGGCTCATGCCCGGCTACTCCGTTGGCATGCTCATGCAGGAGCCGCAGCTCGACGAGTCCAAGACCGTCCTGGGCAACGTGCGGGACGGCGTCGCCGAGACGCGGGCGTTGCTCGAGCGCTTCAACGAGGTCGCCGAGAAGATGGCGACCGACTACTCCGACGAGCTGCTCGACGAGATGGGCAAGCTCCAGGAGCAGCTGGACCACCGCAACGCCTGGGAGCTGGACAGTCAGCTCGAGCAGGCGATGGACGCGCTGCGCTGCCCGCCGGGCGACGCGGACGTGTCCGTGCTGTCCGGTGGGGAGAAGCGCCGGGTGGCACTGTGCCGCCTCCTGCTGGAGCAGCCCGACCTGCTGTTGCTGGACGAGCCCACCAACCACCTGGACGCCGAGAGCGTGCAGTGGCTGGAGCAGCACCTCGAGAAGTATCCGGGGACCGTGGTGGCCATCACCCACGACCGCTACTTCCTCGACAACGTGGCGCAGTGGATCCTCGAGCTCGACCGGGGCCGCGCACACGCCTATGAGGGCAACTACTCGACCTACCTGCAGACCAAGTCGTCCCGCCTGAAGGTCGAGGGCAACAAGGACGTCAAGCGCAAGAAGCGGCTCGACGACGAGCTCGAGTGGGTCCGCTCGAACCCGAAGGCCCGCCAGGCCAAGAGCAGGGCGCGGCTGCAGCGGTACGAGGAGATGGCCGACGAGGCGGCGAAGCAGCGCCGGCTCGACTTCGAGGAGATCCAGATCCCGCCGGGCCCGCGGCTCGGCACCACGGTCGTGAACATCGAGAACCTCACGAAGTCGTTCGGCGACCGCGTGCTGATCGAGGATCTCAGCTTCTCGCTGCCGCGCAACGGCATCGTGGGCGTCATCGGCCCCAACGGCGTCGGCAAGACCACGCTGTTCAAGATGATCGTCGGCGACGAGCAGCCCGACGCCGGGAGCATCAAGATCGGTGACACGGTCCAGATCTCGTACGTGGACCAGTCGCGCGGCCGCATCGCGGGCGACAAGAACGTCTGGGCGGCCATCTCCGACGGGGAGTCCTACATCCGCGTCGGCGACGTCGAGATCCCCAGCCGGGCGTACGCGGCGGCCTTCGGGTTCAAGGGTTCCGATCAGCAGAAGCCGGCCAAGGTGCTGTCCGGCGGGGAGCGGAACCGGGTCAACCTGGCGCTCACCCTGAAGCAGGGCGGCAACCTGCTGCTGCTCGACGAGCCCACCAACGACCTGGACGTGGAGACGCTCTCCTCGCTGGAGAACGCGCTGCTGGAGTTCCCCGGCTGTGCGGTCATCACCAGCCACGACCGGTGGTTCCTCGACCGGATCGCCACGCACATCCTGGCGTGGGAGGGCGACGCGAACTGGTTCTGGTTCGAGGGCAACTTCGAGCAGTACGAGAAGAACAAGCTGGAGCGGCTCGGCGCCGAGGCCGCCCGCCCCCACCGCGTCACCTACCGCAAGCTGACCCGCGACTAGACCGGCCGCCCCCGCCACCTCCGCGGGACGACCACCGCACGAACCCGGGGAAGGACCACCGGAACTCGCCCAGGCGTCCGGAAGGTCCTTCCCCGTGGCGGTCACCCAGCGCGATCTCGGGTGTCGATGGACCGGCACGCCGAATCCCGGTTCCCGGTTCGGTCCTGCGGTCGGCCGTGGCGAATCGTCGGCTGAGCCGGGTGGATGTCCGTCAGCTGCGGCGGATGACGGTGGCGGCGACGGCGTTGACGAGGACGATGCCGAGCCAGGCGATGCCGAGGCCGAGAACGCCCGCGTTGAGCGAGGCGAAGGCGGAGATCGGGATGGCCAGCACGAGGGACCAGCCGGCCACGGTCATCATCTGCCGGGCGGGCTGCACGTCGGCGCCCTGCGCGGCGATCCGCTCGTCGACCAGCCGGGAGATCTCCTCGCTTAGCTCCTCCGAGACGAACGGGCCCTCCGCCGAGACCGGCCGGCCCTCCGCGGAGACGCCGGCGCCCGCCGCCTGGGGGGTCGCACCGGCAGCCTGGGGGGCCGCGCCCGCGGGCGGGCCGGCCGGCTCCGGGGTGGCCGCCGTGGGGGCGGACTCGCCCTGGCGTTCGGATGTCGGCGAGGTCATGCGGTCCTCCGGGATGGGTCGTGCCGGGGTCGGGCATCCGGCGGCCGCCGGATGCCCGGCGCCATGGGGATTCTGCCACTGAAAGTCACGCTTGATCGTGGTTGTGACCGGATTGCCGCCCACCCGATGATCGTCTCACTATATGGGCTTCTAGTATCAGAATATGGAAGTCACCTCCCGGCGCGCGTGGGGCATGCTGGCCCTGGCCGTGCTCGCGCAGGGCGTCGGCAGCGTGTACGCCTTCGGCCTCGCCTACCTGGTCCCGACGTTCCGCACCGAGCTCGGCGCCTCGCTGAGCACGGCCGGTCTGCTCGTCGGCGCACCCAGCGCGGGACTGATGCTGGCCCTGGTGGCCTGGGGGGCACTCGCCGACCGGGTGGGGGACCGCCCGGTCATCACCGCCGGGCTGGCCGGCATGGGCATACTGCTCGGCTGCGCCTCCCTGGTGCACGACCCGCTGCCGCTCGGGCTGCTGCTCCTCGCCGCCGGCGCCGCGGGGGCGGCCGTGCACGCCGCCAGCGGGCGGGTGGTGCTGGGCTGGTTCAGCGCGCGGCGGCGCGGGCTGGCCATGGGCATCCGGCAGACCGGCCAGCCCGTCGGGGTGGCCGCCGCGTCGCTGCTGCTGCCGGCGGTCGCGGGCGCGGCCGGGCTGGGGGCCGCGCTGCTGGTTCCCGCGGTGCTGTCCATGGTGGCGGCGGTACTGACCGGGGTGCTGCTCCGGGACCCGCCGCGCGCGCCCGTCACCGGTACCGCCCGGGCCGCCTCGCCGTACCGGTACGGCGCCATCTGGAGGGTGCACGGGGTCAGCGCGCTGATGGTGATCCCGCAGTTCGCCGTGTCCGGCTACAGCTTCGTGTTCCTCGTCGAGGCGCGGCACTGGGCGCCCGCGTCGGCGGGCGTGGTGCTCGCGGTGACCCAGTTCGCCGGGGCCGCGTCCCGGCTGCTCGCGGGCAGTTGGTCGGACCGGGTGGCGAGCCGGCTCGGCCCGCTGCGCATCGTCGCGGCGGTGAACGCGGTGACCATGGCGTTGCTCGCGACCGCGACGGTGAGCGGGTCCGGTGTGGTGGTGCCGATGCTGCTGGCCGCCGCGGTCATCACGGTCAGTGGCAACGGGCTGGCGTTCACGTCGGTGGCGGAGCTCGCCGGAAGCGCCTGGGCGGGACGGGCGCTGGGCATCCAGAACACCGGGCAGAACCTCACCGCGGCCGCCACCTCGGCGTCCATCGGCGCCCTCATTGGCGCGGCCGGCTACGGCTGGGCGTTCGCCGCCGTCGTCGTCTTCCCCCTGCTGGCCGTCTTCCTCGTCCCCGTCGCCTCCGACCCCGTCCGCCACGCCCGCTGACGCCCGTCACCGGCCGCCGCGCCGAGACTCCCGCTCGCCTCCGGGATGTCAAGGAATCCGCGTCACTCCGGCCGCCACTTGGCGAACGCCTCCCGCACCTCCCGGGGAGCGTGGGCGAGGGCGGCGTCGTCGGGGTCGGCGGCGGTGACGTGCGGAAGGTGGACGAGGATGTCGAACGCGTCCAGCGGCTCACGTCCGCGTAGAACGCGCCGTTGCCCGCACGCTGCCGCGAAGCCGCCCGTACGGCCTCGGCGTCGCTCGGTGTGAGCCGGCGCAGGTCCGCCGCGAAGGCGCCGTCATGGCTCGCGTGCATGAGCCCGTCGAGGCTCCCGGCCTCGGGCGCCTCCATCGGCGCGAAGAGCCTGCCGTCGAAGAAGTCGGGGCCGACGTTGAGCTGCTCGCCGGTCCCCGAGGTCGCGCCGATGACGAGATAGTCCTCGCCGAGCCGTTCGGCCAGGGCCATGCCCATGGGCGTCGCCGCGGGCATCCCCGGTAGCGCGACCGGCCGGCGCTGGACGTGCCCGTTGTGCGCGGCGAGCACGATCCGGTCCTCCCGCCGCAGGATCCATTCGACGGTGTCCGCGATCGTGGCGTCGCGGTCGGCCACGACCGTCCGCTGGTCGCCGCGTGCCATCGCGCGCAGCGCCGTGTCGAGGCGCATCGTGACGCGCAAGGTGTGGAGCGCCCGTTCGTACGCCTCGGCCGTGCCGCGGCCGATGTGGTCCATGCGCCGGCCCGTCATGTGCGCGGCGAGATCCGCGAGCCCGGCCGTCAGGGCGTTCGCCCGCTCCCCGGTGCGAGCTTCGCGTACGCGGCGAGCGCCGCGGGCGCGGTGAACGCGGAGTCCGCCGCGAACGCCGCCGCCGTCTCCCGAAGACCCGGGTCGATCGGGAACTCGGGATCCGCCTCCGCCAGGTACGCCGCCACGGCGTCCAGACCGGTCAGCAAGGAGACCATCGACTCGGTCGGCTACCGGCAGGGGGTCCTCTGGCTCGACCCGGACGAGCTGGCGGAGCTGGCCGGCGAGCTGCGGGCCGTGCTGGCCGCCCGTGCCGGCAACGGGCCCGGCCCCGGCCGCGAGCCCCACCTGATGAGCCTGATCCTCTTCCCGGCCGGCGAAGAGGGCTGACGGCTCAGGGGGTACGGAGCCAGACCGCGGTGTCCGCGGGCAGTTCGCCGTCCGCGGCGGCGCCCGGGCGAGTGGAGGTGAGCAGCACCTCGGTGTGCGGGGGCAGCGGGACCGGCTCGGTTCCGCAGTTGAGGACGCAGGTCAGGCCAGGTCCCGCCGAGTCGGGGGAGCGGGTGAAGGCGAGCACGTCGGGGCCGAGGTCCAGCCAGCGGAACTCCGCCCCGTGCAGGGCGGGCTCGGCGCGGCGGGTGCGGAGGGCGCGGCGGTACAGGTTGAGCGTGGAGCCGGGGTCGCGGTCCTGGGCCTGCACGCTCAGCGGCGACCACGTGACGGGCATCGGCAGCCAGGGCCGTACGCCGTCCGGCCCGAACCCGTACGAGACGCCGTCCTCCGCCCACGGGATCGGCACCCGGCACCCGTCACGGCCCCGGCGGCGGTGCCCGCTGCGCTCCCAGATCGGGTCCTGCAGCGCGTCCTCCGGGATGTCCGTCACCTCGGGCAGGCCCAGCTCCTCGCCCTGATACAGATACGCCGAACCGGGCAGCGCGAGCGTCGCGAGCAGCGCGGCGCGGGCCCGGGCCAGACCGACGGCGCCCCCGCCGAACCGGGTGACCTGGCGGACCACGTCGTGGTTGGCCAGCACCCAGGTGTTGGCCGCGCCCACCGGCGCGGTGGCCTCCAGCGCGCCGGCCGCGACCTCGCGGAACTCCGCGGCCGACCAGTCCGCGCGGAGCCAGTCGAAGGTGAACGCCTGGTGCAGTTCGTCGGGACGTACGTAGCGGGCCAGCTCGGCCGGCGCGTCGGTCCAGATCTCGCCGACCGCCATCCGGTCCCCGTCGTAGCCGTCCAGCACGCGGCGCCACGTACGGTACAGCCCGTGCAGCTCGGGCCGGTTCCACACCGGCCCGTCCGTGCGTTTCGCGCGGATGTCGTCGCCCTCGATATCGGGCAGGCCCGGGTCCTTGAACAGCCCCATCGCCACGTCGATGCGGAAGCCGTCCACGCCGCGGTCCAGCCAGAACCGCAGGATGCCGGCGAACTCCTCCGCCACCTCCGGGTTGCGCCAGTTCAGGTCGGGCTGCTCGGGGGCGAAGAGGTGCAGGTACCACGCGCCGTCGGGCAGCCGGCTCCACGCGGGACCGCCGAACACGGACCGCCAGTTGTTGGGCGGCCGGTCGCCGCCGGGCCCGCTTCCGGCCCGGAAGATGTAGCGGTCGCGCTCGGGAGAGTCGGGCGGCGCCGCCAGCGCGGCCGCGAACCAGGGGTGGGCGCTGGAGGTGTGGTTGGGGACGAGGTCGATGATGATCCGGAGGCCGTGCCGGTGCGCGGTGGCGAGCAGCGCGTCGAAGGCGGCGAGGTCCCCGAAGAGCGGGTCGACCCCGCGGAAGTCGGCGACGTCGTACCCGCCGTCGGCCATGGGGGAGGGGTAGAACGGGGTCAGCCAGAGCGCGTCGACGCCGAGGTCGCTCAGGTACGGGACCCGGTCCGCCACCCCGGCCAGGTCGCCGACCCCGTCAGCCGAGGAGTCGAGGAAGCTGCGTACGTACACCTCATAGACGACCGCGTTCCGCCACCAGGGTGCCTGATCCATGCCCCAATGCCTTCCCGCGATCCGCCGTCTGACGATCGCGTCAGGTGACGGGCAGGCCGCCGGCCTGGTCGTCGGTGTCCGTGGTGTTGACGAGGCTGTGGGCCGCCATGACGAGGTACTCCCAGAGGGGCTGCTCCAGGTCGGCGGGGAGGTCCAGCTCGTCGACGGCGTCGCGCATGTGCCGCAGCCAGGCGTCGCGCTCCGCGGCACCCACCCGGAACGGCATGTGCCGCATGCGGAGCCGTGGGTGCCCGCGCTGCTCGCCGTAGGTGCGCGGCCCGCCCCAGTACTGCACGAGGAACATGCGCAGCCGCTCCTCGGCGCCGCTCAGGTCGGCCTCCGGGTAGAGCGGCCGGAGCACGGGGTCGGTGGCGACGCCCTGGTAGAAGCGGTGCACCAGCCTACGGAAGGTCTCCTCGCCGCCCGCGGCCTCATAGAAGGAGATCCGGGCACCCTCCGGCGAGCTCATCGCGCCCCTTCCCTGCGTCACACCGTCATGCGTCACACCGTCATGCGTCACGGTCAAGCCTACGCGCCCCGGGCCGCGCACCGGCCCCCGGAACGAACGGCCGGAGTCACTCGGAGACGGCCACGTTCTCCCGCTGGAACGCGTCCTTCAGGCGCGCCCGCAGCTCCCGGGCCGCGTCGCTCTGCCGCAGCGGCACGGTCTTGACCACCACGCGCATCACCACCGAGGCGCTGGACAGCGCCTCCACCCCCCAGACCTCGGGGTCCTCGATGAGCACGTCGTGCCAGTCCTCCTCGGTGCGCATCTCGGCGGCCGCACGCTCGATGATGCGGCGGACCCGGTGCGCGTCCTCGTCGTAGGCGATGGGCACGTCCAGAATCGCCCGGGACCAGCCCTGGGCCTCGTTGCCCACCTGGGTGATCTCGCCGTTGCGCACGTACCAGACCACGCCGTTCACGTCGCGCAGCCGGGTGACCCGCAGCGACACCGCCTCCACCGTGCCCTTGGTGGTGCCGACGGTGATGACGTCGCCGACCCCGTACTGGTCCTCCATCAGCATGAACATGCCGGTGATGAAGTCCTTGACCACGGCCTGGGCGCCGAACCCGATGGCGACGCCCACCACGCCGGCACTGGCGAGCAGCGGCGCCAGGTTCATGCCCAGCTCGCCGATGATCATCAGCAGCGCTATGCCGAGCGTGATCACCGACGCCGTACTGCGCAGTACGGACCCGAGCGTGTTGGCCCGCTGCCGGCGCCGCTCCTCGCGGAGCACGGCCGAGCCGTTGGGCCGGCCGGCGTTGCGCCCGCGGGCCCGCAGCCGGTCCGGCATCGTGGCCTGGGCGGCCCGCCGGGTGAGCCGGTTGGTCAGCCGGTGCAGCATGGCCCGCGCGAACAGCGCGATGCCGAGGATGAGCGCGACCCGGCCGAGCAGGTTGAGCGGCCCGGCGAGGAAGGTGTCCGCGAAGCCGGCCAGCCGCGCGTTGCCGGTGATGCCGACGATCACGTCGCACCACACGCCCGGGTCCTTCGAGCAGGCGGTGGGCCAGCCGTCCACGGCGCGCTGCACGGTCTGCGGCCCGGAGGGCAGGACGTCGGTGGCGGACAGGACGCTGAGACTCAAGGCTGGCCACCTCTGCGGACCGGGGGGACGTGGATGCCGGCATCGCCGGCCCCACCAGGGTGATCGGCCTACGTGCCGACCACCAGTCTGCCCACTCCGCACGAGTGCTCGTGCCACATATCGCCAGGTACGCCTACCGCAGGGCGCGCAGCGCCGGAGGACCAGGAGGACCCGGGGGGTCCGGGGGGTCGTCCCCCCGGGTCGTCTCCGCCGGCCCGGCGGCGCCTGACCAGAGGTCACCGGCCAGGCCGAGCGGGGGTGGAGCGGGCATGATCACAGGCAGAAAGTCGGTGCCTGGTATTTCATTCATCTTCGACCTCCAAGACGCGGGCAACCTTGGTCGCCGCGCCCGCGGGGTCGTCGACGCCGTGCATTCTTTCTCCCCAAGACCACCAGTAATACCATCCGGGAACGTCGTGTGCCCCGGAAAACGGGGCACACGTGACATTCTCCGCCAAACTGATGGTGCCTGGATTGATCACTCGAACGAATGACGGTCCCGCACCCGTATGCACCACGCGTGCGCGCAGCCCGTGCGCGTCCAGTTCGCTTGCCAGGGCGCGTAAGTGATGCAGCGGGTCTATGTCCACCCCCACCGGTCCCTCCTCCCCTGCCGTTCCGGGTGCTGTGAGGATGGCAAGCGGCCGGGGGGTGGTCAACAGCGTGACTTTCCGTACGAGCGAAGAGAAACCCCTAGTGGTATGTGGTTTATCGAACTCGGGTGGAAGATCTTTTATCTGAAACTCCGTGCCTTCTCGGGCCCAATGAATTTTCTCGCCATATTGGTTGGCCGACCGCAATAGCGGGGTTACGCTGCGTCGCGGGGACGAGGTTCGGTCGTGTATCACCTGCGATTGTGATTCGCACCTGGGGAGGGGACCGAGTGTCCGAGACCAGAGGTGGGAAAGAGGCGGACGTCGCGCGGCGCGTCCGTGCGCGATGCCTCGCGCGGGGCCTGGCCCCCCGGCTGATCGCGGCGGAGATCCACGACGCGTGCGCGCCGTCGTTCGGCACGACCCGGGTCAAGGCGCACCGACTGGCCTTCGGCGTGGCCCTGGCCGATGTCGTCGAGCAGGTCTGCGCCCTGTACGAGGCCGAGGGCCGCGCCCGGCCCAAGCTGGGGGAGACGCTGCTCTCCGCCTACGAGGGCGGGCACAAGCGGCCGGGCCGCGAGTACCTGCACTACCTCTGCGCCGTGTACCACGCGACGCCCGAGGAACTCGGTTACGACGGCCCGTGCATCTGCGGGCACGACCACCGGGGGAACGCTCCGCCGAAGGTCACCGGCACGACCGGCCGTGACATGACCGTCAAGGAGCCCGCCGAGAACGAGCCGTGGGCCGCGCCTTCGGACGGCGGTGCGGACGGGGGCGACAGGGAGGACAACGTGCTACGCCGAACGCTGTTGCAGTTGCTGGCCGGTTCGGGCGTCGCCATGGAGAGCATGGACGGCCAGTTCTTCTCGGCGATCGAAGGGATCCGGCGCCGGATGGACGACACGCTCGTGAGCGCCACCGTCTCGCCGACGATGCTCGACCAGTGGGAGGAGACGACGGCCAGCTACGGCCGTCAGTACATGAGCGTGCCGCCGCTGCGGCTGCTCTGCGACGTGCTGCTGGACTTCAGCGACATCCAGCGGATGGTCGGCAACCGGCAGCCCACCGAGATCCAGGAACGGCTGTGCCGGCTGGCGGCCCAGCTCTCCGGGATCACCGGGATATTGATGATCGACCTCGGCGACCACCGGCTGGCCAGGTCCTTCTTCCGGACCTCGCGCACGGCCGCCGACGACACGGGGGACCGCGCGCTGCGGTCCTGGGTGGCGGTCCGGGAGGCCGTGGTCCCGCTCTACTACGGAGACCCGCGCGAGGCCGTGCAGCTCGCCCGCAAGGGCCGGGACCTCGCGGGCCGTACGCAGTGCGCCGCCGCCGCCATGGCACCGCTGACCGAGGCGCGTGCCCTCGGCGCGCTCGGGCAGGGCCGCGAGCATCGGGAGCGTGCTCGCCGCGCGGTCGCCCACGCCCAGGAGGCGATGGGACACCTGCCCGACGAGGCCAAGCACGACACCGCGTTCGGCTACACCGACCGGCAGTTCATCTTCCACACCGGCGACGCGTTCGTGGGCGTGGGAGAGGTGGACGACGCCCACCGGCTGCTCGCCGACGCGCTGGACGGCTACGCCATGACGGAGCGGCTGGACCGCACGCTCATCCGGTTCGCCCAGGCCCGCGCGCATCTCGCCACCGGCGAGGTGGAGCAGGGGCTGAAGACCGGGCTCGCCGCGATCAACGAGCTGCCCGACGACCACCGTACGGACATCGTGCTGCACCGGGCCCGCCAGCTCGGCAGCGCCGCGGTGGCGCAGTACGGAGAGGTCCGCGCGGCCCGGGAGTACAGGGAGGCGCTGGCGCTTCCCGCCGGCGGCTGACTCGGAGGCGCGGAGAGGTCATGGTGGACGGATCGTTGCGGATCCGGCGGTACCGGCCGGCGGATCGGGACGTGGTGATGCGGCTGCACCGGATCGGCCTGGCCCAGGTGGGGCTCCGCCCCGGGGACGGCGTCTACTACGACGACGACCTCGGCCGGATCGAGGAGCTCTACCTGCGGGCCGGGGGTGACTTCCTGGTCGGGGAGGTCGTCGGCGGCGAGGGGCAGGTGGTCGCGATGGGCGCGGTGCGCCGGGTGGACGAGGTGACCGCGGAGGCCGTGCGGCTGCGCGTGCACCCCGTCCACCAGCGGCGCGGGTACGGCCGCGCCATGCTGCGCGCCGTCGAGCGGCGCGCCGCCGAGCTGGGCTATCGCACGCTCCGCGGCGACACCACCGAGCGGCAGATCGCGGCGATCGCGCTGTACGCCGAGTTCGGCTGGCGCGAGGTCGGCCGCCGGGTGGTCGGCGAGATCGTCAACATCGACTACGAGAAGCCGCTCGTCCCGGCCGACAGGGAGGTCAGGCCCTGACCCGCAGCCCGGTGTGCTCGGCGAGGAACGCCAGCTGGTCCGCGGACAGCGCCACCGTACGGCTCACGGCCCGCGCGCCGTGCCCGACCTCGGCCTCCCTGCGCAGCAGGATCGGCGCGTCCCCGGCGGTGGCGTGCTGCAGCGCCGCGCACATCTTGCGCGCGTGCATCGGGTCCACCCGGGTGTCCCCGTCGAACACCGTGAACAGCGTCGCCGGATAGGACACGCCGTCCCGGACGTGGTGGTACGGGGAGTAGCCGAGCAGCCAGCCGAACTGCTCCGGGTCGTCTGCGGAGCCGTACTCCACGTTCCAGGTCGCGCCGAGGCCGAACAGCTCGTACCGGACCATGTCGAGCAGCGGCGCGGAGCACACGGCCGCCGCGTACAGCTCCGGGCGCTGGGTGATGGCCGCCCCGGCCAGCAGGCCGCCGTTGCTGCCGCCGGAGATGCCGAGCATGTCCGGCGTGGTGACGCCGTCGGCGATGAGCCGCTCGGCGGCGGCGTGGAAGTCGTCGAAGACGTTCTGCTTGCGGCCGAACGTGCCGGCCCGGTGCCACTCCTCGCCCTCCTCGAGCCCGCCGCGCAGGCCCGCCACCGCGTAGCTGCCGCCGGCCTCCACCCAGGCCAGGATGCCCGCCGAGTAGCCCGGGGTGAGCGAGATCGAGAAGCCGCCGTAGCCGTACAGGATCGTGGGGCGGGGACCGTCGGCGCCGGGTGGCGAGATCACCAGCATCCGGACGGGCGTGCCGTCCTTGGAGGTGTAGACGACCTGGCGGGTGGTGATCTCCGGCAGGTCGGCGGGGGCGGGCGCGGTGGCCCAGGCCGTCGCCTCGCCGGTCCGGGCGTCGAAGCGGAGCACCGCGGCCGGCGTGGTGTGGTCGGTGTAGCCGATCCAGGCCTCGTGCCCGCCCTCCGGGCGCTCGGTCAGCCCGGTGACCGTGCCGTGCCCGGGCAGCGGCACCCGGCCGAGCACCGCGCCGGTGGCCATGTCGTGCACGCTGACCTCACCGATGGCGTGCCTCGTCCACGAGGCGAGCAGCACCGGACGGTCCAGCTCGGGGCCGTCCAGCAGGGCGAAGTCCTCCAGGACGGCGCCCGGGTCCTCCGGCACCAGGTCGCGCCAGCCGGTCGCGCCGGACTCGGACGGGTCCGCGGGGTCGCCCACCGCGATCCGGCCGCGCGGTGCGCCCCGGTCCGTGAAGACGTAGAGCCGGCCGTCCCGGCCCACCCGGGCGCCCGTCTCGGCGTCCACGTCGACCTGCACCGGCACCAGCGCGGGGGTCTCCGGGGCGGACGCGGACAGGTCGGCAAGCCACAGGCCGTTGCGCGGGGCGGTGCCGCGTGCGGCGGACACCGTCAGCCAGCGGCCGTCCTGACTCGTGGACACCCCGAAGTACTCGGTCTTCTCCCGCCCCTCGCCGAAGATCAGCACGTCGTCCTCGGCCGGCGTGCCGACCCGGTGCAGATACACCCGGCGGTGGTACTGCTCCTCACCCTCCGGTACGGCCTCCGGCGGCAGCCGGCGTACGTAGTAGAACGCCTTCCCGCCGGGCAGCCACGCGACCGGCGAGTAGCGGCAGCGGCTGATCGGGCCGTCCACGACCTCGCCGGTCGTCACGTCCAGCGCGCGCAGCGCCGACTCCTCGTCGCCGCCCTCGGACAGCTGGTACGCCAGCAGCCGGCCGTCGGTGTCCGGCCGGTAGGAGTCCAGCGTGGTGGTGCCCTCCGGGTCCAGCGTCATCGGGTCGAGCAGCGGGCGCTCCGGGCCGTCGCCGTCGGCCACGTACAGCACCGCGTGCTCCTGCCCGGCGGACCGCCGCAGCAGGAAGCGCCGGCCGCCGCGCCAGACCGGGACGCCGACCGTACCGGCGCCGAGCAGGTCGGCGACGCGCCGCCGCAGCTCCTCGCGGCCGTGCAGGGACGCCCCCGCGAACAGCCGGTCCTGCGCCTCCAGCCAGGTCTTCGTCTCCGTGGAGGCGGCGTCCTCGAGCCAGCGGTACGGGTCCGCGACGGGACGGCCATGCAGGGTCTCCACGAGGCCGAGCCTGTGTGCCGGGGGGTACTCGGGGTGGGTCATGGGAGAAACTGTATGGCGCGTGGCGGCGGAACGGACCTGACGGGAATGTCGGGACCCGCTTCTGAAATCACTGGCTTGCTTCGGTAAACGAGGCGTGCGTCGGTAATCACGCGGACACACCAGTTTTTAGGGTGGCGGTACGGTGACCGACACGACACACTTGATGTTGGGTTGGACAGGCTCGCGAGCCGGGGTTCCCCCAGGGGAGGTCCACGTGGCAGGTGAATCGTCAACAGGCCCCGAGGCGGCGGTGCTCGCTCATCGCCCTTTGGGCGATTTCGCCTGGGCCCGCGGTTTTTGCCCGGGGGGGCGACCCCGCGGACGTCCCGCGGTCCTCGGGCGCTGCGCGTCCTGTGGCGGGGGTCTCGGGCTCCCTGGGGAGGCGGTTTGATGCGCCGCGTCCTCTTGCTCAACGCCACCTTCGAGCCGCTGACGACCGTCCCGCTCCGTCGGGCGGTCGTTCTTGTTCTCGGGGAGAAGGCGGATGTCATCCACGGCGACGCGGGGGGCGCGGCGCTGCACTCCGCCTCCATGATCGTGATGGTCCCGTCGGTGATCCGGCTCCGCCGCTACATCCGGGTGCCGTACCGTACGCGCGTCCCGCTGACCCGGGCCGCTCTGATGCGCCGCGACGACTACCGCTGCGCGTACTGCGGGCGCCGGGCCGAGACCATCGACCACGTGCTGCCGCGCAGCCGCGGCGGCGGGCACACGTGGGAGAACTGCGTGGCCTCCTGCATGTCGTGCAACCACCACAAGGCCGACCGTCTCCTGGAGGAGCTGGGCTGGACCCTGCAGGTCCGCCCGTCGGTACCACGGGGCGTCCACTGGCGGCTCATCGTCGGTGCGCCGCACGACGATCCGCAGTGGGCGCCGTATCTGGCCAAGCCGGCCGCGTAGCCGAACCTGACCAACTCTCGTCAAGTACGTCCCGGCCAGCGTCCCGAGTTCGACGAGTACACCCTGGTCCTCCGCGGCACCCTGCGGGTCGAGTACGAGGGCGGCAAGCTGGACGTCGACGCCGGTCAGGCCGTGCACACCCGGCCGGGGGAGTGGGTCCGCTACAGCTCACCCGGCCCCGAGGGCGCCGAGTACGTGGCCGTCTGCCTGCCGGCGTTCTCGCCGGACACCGTGCACCGCGACGGGGACGTGTAGGCCCGCCTCGGCGGGGGCGTCGGTTCCCGGTCCGCCGAGCGGCGGGGCGCCCCCTTATGCTTGCGGCATGCCGCGCTACGACTTCCGCTGCCGCGCCTGCGGGGCGACGTTCGAGGTGTCCCGCCCGATGTCCGAGTCGGGCGCGCCCGCGTCGTGCCCGGACGGGCACGACGACACCGTCAAGCTGCTCTCCACGGTCGCCGTCATGGGCGCCCCCGGCGCCGGTCCGGCCGCCGGGCCCGCGCCGGGTGGGGGCGGCTGCTGCGGCGGGGGCTGCTGCGGCGGCTGACCCACCGCGCCGGCCCCGGCCCACCGCGACGACTTCCGCTCCGGCTCGGCGGGACGCGGGGTCAGGCGCCGTGTCCCTCCGGGGCGGAAAGGATCAGCCGGGTCTCGGTGTTGCGGTAGCCGGCCCGCTCGAACGCCGCGGCCATCGGGCGGTTGTCCACGTCGGTGGTGGCGGTGATCCGCTCGGCGCCGTAGGCGGCCTGGAAGCGGGTGATCTCGGCCAGGATGTCCGAGACGAGGCCGCGTCCGCGCAGCTCGGGTACGACGCCGAGGTAGCCGA
Organism: Streptosporangiales bacterium; assembly: GCA_009380095.1. Classification (GTDB taxonomy): domain Bacteria; phylum Actinomycetota; class Actinomycetes; order Streptosporangiales; family Streptosporangiaceae; genus WHSL01. The sequence goes on from WHSL01000016.1 coordinate 18,490, forward strand.
CGTTGCGGGCATAGGGTGTGGCCGAGGGAACGGCCAGCCCGGCGAGCGCACCGTCGGGTGTGTACGCCAGCCGCCACCACTCCCGCTTGCCGGGCCGGTCGAGGTAGAACGCCAGAGCCGCGCGGGCGGTGGCCTCGGCCCCGTCGGCCGCCTCTCCGGCGCGGGTCTGCGCGTCCAGGCTGCCTGCGGCAACCCGTACGAACGCGTCGAGGAACACCTCGTCGTCCGGCTCGGGACGGAACTCCAGCCGCCCACTCGGCTCGGGCACACCCGCCTCGGGCGCCCACTCGTACTGCAGCCGCTCGGTCCGCTCGGTCAGCCCCGCGCGGCCGGCGGCATCGCACCGCCAGGCGACCGCCCCGGCCACCTGCGGGTCGGCTCTCCACCCACCGGGCAGCCGCATGATGTTGTACTGCGGCGGCCGCGGCGCGCCCGCCTCGCGGAAGGCCCGGTTGGCCGCGGTCAGCAGCTCCGCGGCCAGGCCCGCGCGGTCGGCGACGCCGTCATCGGTGGCCAGGCAGTCCAGCACCAGCGGATGCACGCTGTCGCCCTGGCCCCACCAGATCGCGCGCGCGAGCACCCGGCCCTGGTCCTCGGCGACCCAGGTCCATTCGGGGCGGTATTGGCGCAACGCGGCCTCGGCGCGATAGCGCTCGCCGTCCAGCGCCCAGACGGGCTCGCCGACCGGCATGGCCAGGGCACGGTCGAGGCCGGCCCCGGCCACAGCGTGGAAGAACGGCATTCAGCCCTCGATCTGTGAGACGTCGCGGGCGGCGCCGGTGGAGGCCGAGGTGGCCATGGCCGCGTACGCGCGGAGCGCCGCGGTGACCGGGCGGTCCCGGTCGCGCGGGCGGTATCCGCCGAGGTCGTCGAGCAGCTCGGTGCGCCGCCGCTCCAGCTCCGCGTCGTCGACCTCCAGCCGGATCGCCCGGGCCGGGATGTCGATGCTGACCGTGTCGCCCTCCCGCGCCAGCGCGATGACGCCGCCGGAGGCCGCCTCCGGGGACATGTGCCCGATGGACAGCCCCGAGGTGCCGCCGGAGAAGCGCCCGTCGGTGACCAGAGCGCACGCCTTGCCGAGGCCCTTGCCCTTCAGGAAGCTCGTCGGGTAGAGCATCTCCTGCATGCCCGGCCCGCCCTTGGGGCCCTCGTACCGGATCACCACGACGTCGCCGGCCTCGACCCGGCCGCCGAGGATGCCGTCCACCGCGGCCTCCTGGCTCTCGAAGACCTTGGCCGGGCCGGAGAACCGGTACAGCGCCTCCTCCACCCCGGCGGTCTTCACGATCGCGCCGTCGGGGGAGATGTTGCCGCGCAGCACGGCGAGCCCGCCGTCCGCGGTGTAGGCGTGTTCGATGTCCCGGATGCAGCCGTTCTCCCGGTCGAGGTCCAGCGACTCCCACCGGGTGGCCTGCGAGTACGCCTTCGTGGTGCGCACACCGCCGGGCGCCGCGTGGAACAGCTCGATGGCCTCCGGTCCCGCGGACGGGGACCGCACGTCCCAGCGGTCCAGGAACTCGCCGAGCGTCTGCCCGTGCACGGTGTGCACGTCGGTGTGCAGCAGCCCGCCGCGGCGCAGCTCGCCGAGGATGGCCGGGATGCCGCCGGCGCGGTGCACGTCCTCCACGTGGTACTTGTCGGAGTTGGGCGCCAGCTTGGACAGGCACGGCACCCGCCGGGAGACCTCGTCGATGTCGGTGAGCCCGAAGTCCACCTCGGCCTCGGTGGCGGCGGCGAGCAGGTGCAGGATCGTGTTGGTGGAACCGCCCATGGCCACGTCGAGGGCCATCGCGTTCTCGAAGGCGTCCCGGGAGGCGATGCTGCGCGGCAGCACCGACTCGTCGTCCTTCTCGTAGTAGCGGCGGGCCAGCTCCACCACGGCCCCGCCGGCCTGGACGTAGAGGTCCTTGCGCGCGACGTGCGTGGCCAGCGTGGAGCCGTTGCCGGGCAGGGCCAGGCCGATCGCCTCGGTGAGGCAGTTCATCGAGTTGGCGGTGAACATGCCGGAGCACGACCCGCAGGTCGGGCAGGCGTTCTCCTCGATCTCGGCGAGCTCGGCGTCGGACACCGACGGGTCGGCCGAGGCGACCATCGAGTCGATCAGGTCGAGCTTGCGGCTGGTAGTGGCGGTCCCATGGACCACGGTGACCTTGCCGGCCTCCATCGGCCCGCCGGAGACGAACACGGTCGGGATGTTCAGCCGCATCGCGGCGAGCAGCATGCCGGGCGTGATCTTGTCGCAGTTGGAGATGCAGACGAGCGCGTCCGCGCAGTGCGCCTCCACCATGTACTCGACCGCGTCGGCGATCAGCTCACGGCTGGGCAGCGAGTAGAGCATGCCGCCGTGGCCCATCGCGATGCCGTCGTCCACGGCGATCGTGTTGAACTCGCGCGGCACACCGCCGGCCTCACGGACCGCGCCGGCCACCACGTCGGCGACCTCGCGGAGGTGTACGTGGCCCGGAACGAACTGCGTGAAGCTGTTCGCGACCGCGACGATCGGCTTCCCGAAATCCTCGCGTTCCATGCCGGTCGCGCGCAGCAGGGCGCGCGCGCCGGCCATGTTCCTGCCATGGGTGACCGTACGTGACCTCAGCGGCGGCATGATCGTTGGCTCCATCCGGACATGCGTAAGCGGTTTGACCTTCGATCGTACGCTCTTGACGCCGATCTCGGACACAGAGATCGTTGATCCAGATAGTGAGACGGACGGCGGCGCGCGGACCGGGAAACGGTGACGCTGTGTAACGGAGATCGCTCGGACAAGATCGCGGCAATGACTACACAGAGTTAGTAGAAGCGCCCCACCGGACGGTGAGGCGCTTCTACAGCGGAAGGAAAGTGGTCTCAGTACTTCGGTGGCAGGACGCGCTCCGCGATGTCCATGATCCGGTCGATCTCGGACGGTGCGAGCTCCTTGGTGCCCTTGCGCAGCCACTTGCGGACCTTGCGGCCCGTGAACACGTCCACCCCGAGGATCTTCAGAATGTCCCACGGGACCGTCGGCCCGTAGATGGCCAGCGACGGCCTGACGTCGATGTCGGTGCCGAGCGCCTGACTGATCAGCTCACTGGCCTGCTTGGCCTCCCACGCGGCCTCCGTCAGCCGGTCCTTCTTGGAGAACGGCCCGTGGTAGAGCTTGTTGGGCATCGAGCGCACGGGCAGCCGGGTGTCCCAGCCCTCCGAGTCGATCGCGTACACCCCGGTCGGCCCGGCGACGAGGTGGTCGATCGAGGACTCGCTGCCGGGGATCGCCCGCGCGTGCAACGCGCGGTAACCCGCCTTCTCCAGCCCGCGCAGCTGGCGCTCCGTACGGCGCTCCGCCGCCGACGGCTTGCGCCAGGCCGGGATGCTGGACTGCCGCCGCGCGTAGTACACGGTGTGCGCGATGGCGGCGAGGACCAGGGCCGTCAGCCCCAGTCTCCAGTTGAACAGCACGGTGACGACAAGGCCGGCCGCGACGGCGATGACTCCCCGGGCCACCCAGCGGCGGCGTTGCGGATCCGACAGGAGGTCGCCGTAGGTCGGCCGCTCGACAGGTACGTACGGTGTCGTGACGGACGAGGACGCCTCTCGCTCCGGTGAATGGTCTCCCACGGAGACGTGCGACGGAGCGTGATTGCTCTTCTCGCCTGATACAGGGTCCACGTTGCGCAGCGTAATCAAACCCTATGTCGGTGCCTAGTAGTGACGCGTTCATACTTTTGTCCCCCGTTCGGGCCCCCTTATTCCATTCGACGACGTGTCGAGGAGGGCCCGCCGGGGCATGTTCCACAGACTGAAGTTCTCTAGAGAAGTTACGGCCCCGCCCCAATCTCCCGCGCGGATATGACCAGATTCAGGCCTCGAATCCGGTGTGACCCTCGTCCCCGCGGACGGGTTCCCCCGCGGGGGGTGGCGTCCGCGGCGCTCGGGCTGTCTACTTCCGGTGTGCCGCAAAATCACGCCCTCCATGACATGACAGCCCTGGAGCTCGCCGCCGCGGTACGGCGCCGCGAGCTGTCGCCCGTCGAGATCACCGAGCACTACCTCGACCGCATCGAGCGGCTCAACGACACCGTCGGCGCGTTCGTCACGGTGACCGCCGAGGACGCGCGCGCCTCCGCCAAGCAGGCCGAACTCGCGGTGGCCGACGCCGCCGACCCCGCCGCGCTGCCCCCGCTGCACGGCGTCCCGGTGCCCATCAAGGACCTGGACATGGTCCAGAACGTCCGCTGGACCTGGGGCTCGGCCGCCTTCGAGGACCAGATCGCGCCGCTGGACGACGACGTGGTGACCGCGATACGGCGGGCCGGCGCGGTGCTGCTCGGCAAGACGCAGGCGCCGGAGTTCGGGCTGCCCCCGTACACCGAGAACGCGGTGGGGCCGCCCGCGCGCACGCCCTGGGACCTGACCCGCTCCGCCGGCGGCTCCAGCGGGGGAGCGGCCGCGGCGGTGGCGGCCGGGCTCGCGCCGGTCGCCCAGGGCAGCGACGGCGGCGGCTCGGTACGGATCCCGGCGAGCGTCTGCGGCCTGGTGGGGATCAAGCCGAGCCGCGGCAGGATCAGCTCCGGCCCGATCAAGCCGGACCTGATCGGGCTGTCCACGGCCGGCCCGCTGGCCCGTACGGTCCGGGACGCGGCGCTGCTGCTCGACGCCATGGTCATCCGCAGCCCCGGCGACATGTACTGGGCGCCGTCCGCGGACGGTGGCTTCCTCGGCTGCGCGGAGCGCGAGCCCGGGCGGCTGCGGATCGCCAGGTTCGCCACCTCGCCGGTGCCGGGCGGCGATCCGCACCCCGACGTGCTGGCCGCGTATGAGGCCGCGACCACCCTGCTCACGGACCTCGGGCACGAGGTGGAGGAGATCACCCCGCCGTTCGGCCCGGAGCTGATCGCGCCGTTCGAGACCGTGTGGGCGGCCATGTCCACGCTGTATCCGGTCGCGCCGGACAGGGAGGACCGGCTGCTGCCGCTGTCCCGCTGGCTGCGCGAGCGCGGGCAGGCCACCGCGGTGCCCGAGTACCTCAACGCCTGCACCGCGCTGCAGTGGGCGATGCGCGCGGCGATGCCGCTGCTGGAGTCGTACGACGCCGTGCTGAACCCGACGGTCTCGCTGCCGCCCGTACCGCTCGGGTACTTCACCGACGGCGCCGACGGCGCGGAGGAGTTCGAGCGGATCAAGGGCTTCGCCGCGTTCACCGCCACCTACAACGTGTCCGGCCAGCCGGCGGTGAGCCTGCCGCTGTTCTGGACGGACGAGGGCCTGCCCACGGGGATCATGCTGGCCGGGCGGCCGGGTGACGAGGCCACGCTGATCTCGTTGTCCGCGCAGCTGGAGGCGGCGCGTCCCTGGCACGGCCGGCGGCCGGAGGTGTGGTGACGCGGAGCGCGGGACGGGAAGACCCTTCCCGTGACTCCGGAAGCAGGCCCGGCGGGACGTCCCGCGCGGTGATCGGATGAACGACGAGGAGCTGCGGCGGCTCGCCGCCGCGCACGGCGTCGCCACCGCCTACCACGACTGGCGCGGCGAGGACGTGGGGGTGGGCGCGGACACGCTGCGCTCGGTGCTCCGCGCGCTCGGCGTGGACCCGTCGGACCCCAAGTCCGGCGCCCCGAGGCGGCGGCTGCTGCCTCCCGCCCCCGTGGTGCGGACGGGGGCACGGCTGTGGCTCCCGGCCGGGAACATACCGGAGGAGGTGACGCTGCTCGCCGGCACCGAGTGGCCGCTGTCCCCGGGAGGGCCGGACGCCGATGGGCGGGTGGGTTTCGCGCTGCCCGCGGACCTGCCGCCGGGACGCTACCGGGTACGGGCCGTGGCCGGGGGCCGTACCGACGAGGCGCCGCTGATCGTGGCGCCGGACCGGCTGCCGCCGCCGAAGGCGCTCGGCGACCGGCGCGTCTGGGGGCTGATGACCCAGCTCTACGCGGTGCGGTCGCGGCGGTCCTGGGGGATGGGGGACCTGCACGACCTCGCGGTGCTTGCGCTGTGGAGCGGCGCCTCCCTCGGCGCCGGGTTCGCGCTGGTGAACCCCGTGCATGCCGGTGAGCCGGGGCCGGGGATCGAGCCCTCGCCCTATCTGCCCACCGGCCGGCGCTTCGGGAACGCCCTCTACCTGCACGTGGAGGACGTGCCCGAGTACGCGGAGCTGCCCGCGGTGCGGCGTGCCCGGGTGTCGGCGCTGGCCCAGCGGGCGCGGGCCGCGTCCGCGGACCTGATCGACCGGGACGCGGTGTGGGCGGCCAAGCGGGAGGCGCTGGAGCTGCTCTACGCGGTGGACCGTACGCCGGCCCGGGAGGCGGCCTACCGCGCGTACGCCGAGCGTGAGGGCACCGCCGCGATCGACTTCGCCACCTGGTGCGCGCTCGCCGAGGAGTACGGCGGCGACATCCGGGACTGGCCCGCCGCGCTGCGCGACCCGCGCTCCTCCGGCGTCGCCCGGGAACGCGCGCTGCGCTGGCGGCGGGTGGACTTCCACCGCTGGACGCAGTGGCTGCTGGACGAACAGCTCGCAGCCGCGCAGCGGGCCGCGCGCGACTCCGGCATGCCGCTCGGCGTCGTGCACGACTTCGCGGTCGGCGTGCAGGCCGGCGGCGCCGACGCGTGGATGTACGGCGAGACGCTCGCCCACGGCGTGGAGGCCGGCGCGCCCCCCGACGAGTTCAACCCCCGCGGCCAGGCCTGGGCGCTGCCGCCCTGGCACCCCGGACGGCTCGCCGACGCCGCCTACCTGCCGTTCGCCGAGCAGCTGCGCCAGGCGCTCCGGCATGCGGGCGGGCTACGGGTGGATCACGTGATGGGCCTGTTCCGCATGTGGTGGGTGCCTCGCGGCGCCTCGGCGGCCGAGGGCACGTACGTCCGCTACGACCACGAGGCCATGCTGGGCGTCCTGCTGCTGGAGGCCTGGCGCCGCCGTGCCCTCGTGGTGGGGGAGGACCTGGGCACCGTCGAGCCCTGGGTCCGCGACCACCTGGCGGAGCGGGGCGTGCTCGGCACCTCGGTGGTCTGGTTCGAACGCGAGCGGGACGGTTCGCCGCGCCCGCCGGACGGGTGGCGGCGGGACTGCCTGGCCACCATGGCCACCCACGACCTGCCACCGGTGGCCTCCTTCCTGAGCGGCGAGCACGTGGACCTGCGGGAGCGTCTCGGCGTCCTCGGCCGCCCGGCGGCGGACGAGCGCGCCGACGCCGCGGAGCAGGTGGCGGCCTGGCGGCGGGAGCTCGCCCGCCTCGGCCTGGTGGCGGAGGACGACGGAGACGACGCGGTGATCCGCGCGCTGCACGCGTTCCTGGCCGAGACCCCGGCTCGCCTGATCGGCGTCCAGCTCAGCGACCTCACCGGGGAGCGGCGTCCGCAGAACGTCCCGGGCACCGTGGACGCGCACCCCAACTGGCGCCTTCCCCTGGGTGACGCCACCGGCCGTCCGGTGACCTTGGAGGACCTGATGGCCGATCCGCGCGTACGGGACCTGGTCGGACCCTTGACCGCACGCCCCGAGCTCGCCCCGGATCGCGGTTCCGTGCACGCTCGCTGACCGTGAGGACGGCGGGCTTCGAGTCGCGATCGGCCGGTCACACTGTGTACTCGTAACGATGACCTAGCCGAGTTACGGTGACCACGTGAGCACACTCCAGGTTCTCGGCGTCTTCGTGGGCGTGCCGGTGGCGATCTTCACCATCGTCGCGCTGCTCACGCTGGCCCCCCAGCACGGCAGGGCGGAGCGGGACGAGGCGGCGCCGGTACCGGTGTGGTTCGGCGGGCCCGCGCGCCCGCGCGAGGCGCTCGCCGGCGTGGTGCCCTCCGCCGAGGGAGGCGGCGCCAGCGCCCGCTGGTCGCCGATGCCGGGCGTCAAGGCGGGGTTCTCCGACGCACAGACCGACGACGTACGGCGCGCGCTGCGCCGGGCGGGTGACGGCACCGATATGCGGTTCTCCGTGTTCGCCGGGCCGTCGTCGGGGGAGCCGCGGCCGTACGCCCGGCGGCTGCACGCCGCGCTCGGCGCGGACGCCGGCCACACCGTGCTGATCTTCGTGGACCCGGCGGCGCGGGTGATCGAGATCGTGACCGGGAAGGAGGCGCGGATGCGGCTCGACGACCCGGTCTGCGCGCTCGCCACGATCACCATGACCTCGTCCTTCGAGGGCGGCGACATCCCCGGCGGGATCGTCGCCGGGGTCAACCTGCTGGCCGAGCGGGCCCGCGACGCCCCCCTCATGTACGAGGAGGGCTGACGCGCCCCTGCGGCGTGGACCGGGAATACTGTCGGAGGGCTCTGCCAGAGTGGCGGCATGCTCACGATGCTGTCCGCGCCGAGCAACCTCGGCCTCCGCCCACCGGCTCCCGGCAGCGTGCCCGGCTGCGCGAAGGCGCCGGAGGCACTGCGCGAGGCGGGGCTGTTCCGGCGGTTCGCCGGCCTCGGCGCGGTGGAGGCCGGCGTGGTGCTGCCGGGGCGCTATGCCGACGACGTCAGACCGGGCCGGCTGCGCAACCAGGAGGCGATCGTCGACCACGCCCGGCGGCTGGCGGGGCGGCTCGGCCGGCCGTACGACGACGGCGACGCCACGCTGGTGCTCGGTGGCGACTGCGGCATCCTGCTGGGGCCGGCGCTGATGCTGCGGGAGCGCGGCCGGTTCGGGCTCGTGCACCTGGACGGGCACACCGACTTCCGGCATCCGGGCAACTCGGACGCGTGCGCGAGCCTGGGTGGTGAGGCGCTCGCGGCCGTGGTCGGGCGGCACTGGCCGGCGGTCTCCGCCGTCGACGGGCCGGGGCCGTACTTCCGGCCGGAGGACGTCGTGCACGCGGGCTGCCGGGACGACGACGAGGAGATGACCGAGGTGCGGGCGGTGCTCGCGGCGGTGATCCCGAGCTCGGAGATCCTCGGAGAGGGCGTCGCGGCGGCCGCGGAGCGGATCCTCGCCGTGGTGGCGCGTCCGGAGCTCGACGGCTACTGGATCCATCTCGACGTGGACATCCTCGATCCGGCGCACATGCCCGCGGTGGACAGCCCCGACCCGGGCGGCCTGGCGCCGGAGGACCTTTCCGGCCTGCTCCGCCGGCTGGCCCCGGGTGCGGCCGGCGCTCAGGTCACCATCTTCGATCCCGACCTCGACCCGCACGGCGAGGGCGCGGGCGTGCTCACGGACGTCCTCGTCGACGGCCTCGGCGACCTCGGCACCGCCACCTGACCGCGCTCGGGCCGGCCGGGCCGGTCAATTCTCCGTGAGCGTGGTGACGAGGGTGTCGGAGACCTCGGCGATGAGGGTGCCGGGGGCGATGGGAGCGTCGGCGACGGCGCTGATCAGGGAGGGGAGGCCGGGCAGAACGTACCCGTCGTCCTTCAGCACGGCGTCGCCGAGCGCTCGCTCGCCGAGCCGTTCGCGCGAGCGTTCCCAGGCGTCCGCGACCTCGTCGGTGGAGGGCACGCCGAAGCCGTGCCCGACCGGCGCCGCGTGCCGCAGCCGGACCAGCGGGCTGTCGGTGAACGCCGCGGCGAGCCGGCACCGTTCCCGCAGCGCGTTCCGCTCCGCGCCGAGCCGGGTGATCACCGTGCACGGGTCGTGGCACTCGGCGGCGCACACGCCGAGCGCCCCCGCGATGTGACTGTGCCGCCGGTCCAGGTACTTGCGCCAGCGCGGCCCGTCCGACCGGCCGATCTCCAGCGACCGGGAGGCCGCCGCGCGCTGCGGCCCGTTGTGCGGGCAGGCCCTGTCGTTCGAACCGCCGTCGGCGGAGCCGAACAGGCTGCCGTGCCCGGCCACCGCGCCGTGCAGCCGCAGCGGGTCGCCGGCGTGCCCGAGCACCGGCTCCCAGGCCAGCAGCGGCAGATACTCGCTCATGATGTGCGCGGTCGCCACCAGCGCGGTGGTCTCCCGCCGCCGCCAGCGGATCTCCATCGCCTCCAGCAGCAGCACGTACGCCGGGCGCAGCGTCTCCAGGGCGCCGCGCGGCTCCTCCTTGGCGGTCTGCGGCATCCGCGCGGCCCGCGCCCGGGAGCGCAGCGCGCGCGGGACGGCCGTGGCGTCCGCCACCTCGTCGCCGCTGGACTCCTTGACGCCGAAGTCCTCGGCGTCAAGGTCGAGCAGCCGCTGCCCGAACGAGCACAGCAGCGAGACCTCGGCGAGCTCCCGCGTCCCGTCCGGGAGCGCCCCCGCCGCCGCCACCGCGGCGAGATCCCGGAAGGCGTACTGCCGGGCCAGCTGGATGAGTACCTCTCCCGCACTTCGCACCCGACGATTATGCAGGCCCCGCCACGGCCCCACCGGCCATCCGCCGGAGCCGGGAAACCGAGGTCAGGCCTTGGCGCGGTCGCACTCCTGGGCGGCGAGGGCCCGCCGGACCCCGTCCGCGCCTTCGCGGAGCAGCCGGCGCAGCGCCGCCGGCGGCTCCTCAGAGGCGATGTAGGCCTCCGTACGGTCGATCGTGTCCTGCTTGATCACCGCCGCCGGGTACGCCGCGACCGCGAAGGTCTGCGCCATGTCGCCGGTCCAGGTCCGCCAGATCCCGCCGACCGCGTCGAAGAACGGCTCCACGTACGGCTCCAGCAGCTCGGGCTGGTCCCCCTGGAAGAACCCGCCGAGCGTGGACCGGTACGTGGCGTTGGCCAGGTCTCCGCCGACGATCCGCTCCCACGCCGCGCGCTTGGCCTCCGGGGTGGGCAGCGCAGCCCGGCAGGCCGCCGCGTTCCGCTCGCCCGCCGCCGTGGCGTCGCGCTCCAGCTCGGCGTCGATCTCGGCCTCGGCCGCCGCGCCCCGGCTCGCCAGCCGGCGCAGCAGCCCCCAGCGCAGGTCGGTGTCCACGGTCAGCCCCTCGAGCCGCTCGGATCCGTCCAGCAGCCCGCGGACGAACGCCAGCTCGTCGGCGGAGCCCGCCACGCCGAGGAAGGCGTTGAGGTACGCGAGCTGCAGGTCGCTGCCGGGCACGGCGTCGTCGAGCAGCCCGCGCAGCACCCCGGCGAGCCGGGCCCGCCCGGTGTCCCGCCACTCCGGGTCGGCGTACAGCTGCACCGCGAGCGTGGCCTGCCGGAGCAGCGTCTGCGCCACCGTGATGTCGGTGACCGCGCGCACGCCGGAGGCGATCAGCTCGATGTAGTCCCGGGTGGCCATCTCCGCGTCGCGGCACATGTCCCAGGCGGCGCCCCAGGCCAGCGCGCGCGGCAGCGACTCGCGGATGTCCGCGATGCCGGAGATCACCGTGACCAGCGAGCGCTCGTCGAGACGGAGCTTGGCGTACGTGAGGTCGTCGTCGTTGATCAGCACCAGGTCGGGACGGCGCTCACCGACGAGCTCCGGCACCCCGTTACGCGGCCCGGAGATGTCCAGCTCCACCCGCCTGCGCCGGACGATGCCCGCGTCGGTCCTGTCGTACAGGCCGATCGCGACGCGGTGCGTGCGCAGCGTCGGGTGGTCCTCGGGCGCCTCCTGCAGCATCGCGAAGGAGGTGAACAGGTCGCCGTCGCCGGTCTGGAACTCCGGCCGCAGCGTGTTCACACCCGCGGTCTGCAGCCACTCCTTGGACCACTCCGCGAGATCGCCACGCCCGGAGGTCTCCTCCAGGCAGGTGAGCAGGTCCTGCAGGGTGGTGTTGCCCCAGGCGTGCCGCTGGAAGTAGCGCCGCACGCCCTCCAGGAAGTTGTCCAGCCCCACGTACGCGACGAGCTGCTTGAGCACCGACGCGCCCTTGGCGTAGGTGATGCCGTCGAAGTTGACCTCCACCGCCTGGATGTCGACGATGTCGGCGGCGATCGGGTGGGTCGAGGGGAGCTGGTCCTGGCGGTACGCCCAGGCCTTCTCCACGTTGGCGAACGTGGTCCACGCCCCGCGCCACCGGGTCGCCTCGGACTGGCAGAGCGTGCTCGCGTACGTGGCGAACGACTCGTTCAGCCACAGGTCGTCCCACCAGCGCATGGTGACGAGGTCGCCGAACCACATGTGCGCCATCTCGTGCAGGATCGTCTCGGCGCGGCGCTCGTACAGCGCGTCGGTGACCCGCGAGCGGAACACGTAGTCCTCGAGGAACGTCACGGCGCCCGCGTTCTCCATCGCGCCGGCGTTGAACTCCGGCACGAAGAGCTGGTCGTACTTGGTGAACGGGTACCGCAGCCCGAACACCCGGTGGTAGAAGTCGAACCCCTGCCGGGTGACCTCGATGATCTTGTCCGCGTCCAGGTGCTCGGCCAGCGAGGCGCGGCAGTAGACGCCGAGCGGGATGCCGTCGTGCTCGTCCCGGACCACGTGGTACGGCCCAGCGATGAGCGCGGTGATGTAGGTGGAGATCCGCGGCGTCGGCGCGAAGTGCCAGCGGACCCGGTCGGCGCCCGCAGGCTCCCGTACGACGTCCGGGATCGCGTTGGAGACGACCTCGAAACCCTCCGGCGCGAACACCGTCAGCTCGAAGGAGGCTTTGAGATCAGGCTGGTCAAAACCGGCGTACATGCGCTGCGCGTCGGCGGTCTCGAACTGCGAGTGGAGGTAGACCCCGCCGTCCACCGGGTCGACGAAGCGGTGCAGCCCCTCGCCGGTGCGCATGTACGCCGCGTCGGCCACCACGCGCAGCTCGTTGCGCTCGGCCAGCCCGGTCAGCAGCACGCGCTCGCCGGTGAACGCCTCGGCGACGTCCAGGGACCGCCCGTTCAGCGTGATCTCGCGGACCGCCGGGGCGGCCAGGTCGATGAAGGTGTCCGCGCCGGGCTCGGCGGCCCGGAACCGTACGGTCGTGGTGGACGTGAACGTCTCGTCCCCCACCGTGAGGTCCAGCTCGACCTCGTACGACTCCACGTCGAGCAGCCGGGCGCGTTCCCGTGCCTCATCGCGCGTCAGATTGCCTGCCACGTCCAGCTCCCACCCTGAAGAGATTGTCCGGCCCCGTCCTCGGCATCCTGCCATGCGGCGACGGGGAATGCCTTACGACGGGCTGCCGGTTGCAGTCGTTGGACAATCGGTTCACCCGCCGCGTCGAGGAGGATCCTGTGACGGAACGTGCCACGGTCGACTTCTGGTTCGACCCCGTCTGCCCATGGGCGTGGATGACGTCCCGCTGGATGCTGGAGGTCGAGAAGCTGCGGCCGGTCCAGGTCCGCTGGCATGTCATGAGCCTTGCCGTGCTCAACGAGGACAAGGAGGACCTCTCCGAGCGGTATCGGGAGCTGCTCGGCAAGGCCTGGGCGCCCGTCCGGGTGGCCATCGCCGCCGAGCAGAAGTACGGCAGCGAGGTGCTCGGCCCGCTCTACACCGCGCTCGGCACGCGCATCCACAACGAGAAGCGGGGCCGGGAGCGGGACGTCATCGTCGACGCGCTGGCCGAGGTGGGCCTGCCCGCGGAGCTGATCGAGGCGGCCGACTCCACCGCGTACGACGAGGCGCTGCGGGCCTCGCACAAGGACGGCATGGACCGGGTGGGCTACGAGGTCGGGACCCCGGTGATCTCGGTGGACGGCACCTCCTTCTTCGGCCCGGTCGTCTCGCCCATCCCGCGCGGTGAGGCCGCGGCCAAGCTGTGGGACGGTGTGCTCCTGGTGGCGCACACCGAGGGATTCTTCGAGCTGAAGCGGAGCCGTACGAACCCGCCGATCTTCGACTAGCGACCTTCCATCGGGACGGGGGAGTCTCATGGCCGGACCGGACGACGAGCGTGAGATCGAGCCGGGCGACGAGGACTTTGTGGTGTTGCCCGACCGTACGAGCGACGAGTTCGACGTGGGCTGGAGCGAGTGGCGCGGCTCGGACGACGACGAACGGCTGACCGCCGACCGCCCGCCGCACTGGGACGCCTGAGCGCGGAGAGCTTGAACGCTCTCCGCGCCCAGGCCCGGTGAGACCACTCACAAACGGCGCGTGAGCCTCGTGGACGACCGGTCTGACCTGCCAGACTGGCAATCATGCGGGTGTACCTCGGGAGTGACCACGCCGGGTTCGAGCTGAAGCGGCACCTGATCGACTGGCTGCGGGCCCAGGGGCACGAGGCGGTCGACGTGGGGGCGCCGAGCTACGACGCGGCGGACGACTACCCGCCGTTCGTGATCAGGGCGGCGCACCGCGTCGCCGACGACCCGGGCAGCTTCGGCATCGTGCTCGGCGGCTCCGGCAACGGCGAGTCCATGGCGGCCAACAAGGTCCCCGGGGTGCGCGCGGCGCTGGTCTGGAACGACGAGATCGCCACGCTGGCGCGGGAGCACAACGACGCCAACGTGATCAGTATCGGCGCGCGGATGCACACCCACGACCAGGCCACCGGATTCGTCGCGCTCTTCCTGTGCACCCCGTTCTCCGGCGACGACCGCCACTCCCGCCGCATCACCCAGATGCACGACTACGAGACCACCGGCGCCCCGCCACCCCTCCCGGCCTGATCTTGGCTACCTGCGGCGGCGTCGGCGGCGGCGGGGCGTGGCCTCGGGGGGTAGGCGGGGTGGGGGGACGCGGCGTTCCTGGCGGGCCTTCTCCTTGGACTCACGGGCCTCTTTGCGGGCGGCCTGGTAGTCCTCCGGGCGGGGGCGGGAGACGTCGCGCGCCCGCATCGCCGTACCGAACGTGATGCGCATTCCGGGTCGGCTCATGAGCACCTCCGTGCCTCGACCGTAAGCGCCCGGCCCACCCCGGCGGAAGACTCCGGGTCGGCTCAGAAGATCGTCGGGCAGCAGGGCTCCGGGCTCCACCGCAGGCCGGCGGAGAGCGGGGCCAGTGTGCCCGGCCGCAGCTCGGTGACCCGCCCGGTGGGCCCGTACGACATCAGCGTGGTGCCGCCGAGGTAGGCCGCGCCCAGCGCGCCCGCGTCGGCCCGGACGTCGGCGGGCGCGGAGGTGGGGGAGCACTCGGCGCCGGCGGCCCCGCCGCGGAGCCGGTAGCGCCCGGCGTTCCACGGGCAGACCGGGTCGTCCACCTCGATCACCGCGTCCACCGGTACCGCGTACCGCCGGGCGGCGAACGCGGCGGGCACGTCGACGAGCCGGACCCAGAGGTTGTCGGAGCTCGTGGCGCGCAGCCGGCGCGGGTCGGTGACCAGGTGCAGCAGCGGGTCGTCCGGCGGGCGGTGGCCGATGGTCACCGTGCTCACCAGGTCCCAGCTCAGCACCTGCTCCCAGACCGCCACGTAGGCGGCCGTGTCGAGGGCGGCCATGTCGCGGACGCGCAGCCGCCCGTCCGGCAGGTTCTCCACGGTCCAGGTGCCGTGCACGGAGACGAGCGCGTAGCCGCGCGGGCCGGATTCGTCCTCCACGATGACGCAGCGCAGCGGCGCCGCGCCCTCCCGCCGGTACGGCGGGTCGTAGAGCAGGGCGAGCTCCCAGAGCGCCTCCCCGCGGGCGAACCGCCCGGGCCGCTCCGCCAGCGTCGCGTCGAACACCTTCGCCACCTCGGGCCGGGCCGTGGCCGGATCGGCGATCCGCACCCGGAGCGCCGGGTCGCGCGGCGCATCGTCGCGCACCCGCACCTCGCCGCGGACCGCGGTGAAGTCGAGCTGGCGCGCGGCGGGACCGTACCCGAAGCGGCCGTAGATGACCGCCTCCGAGGCCCACAGCGCCGCGACGGTCTCGCCGCCCGCGCGCAGCTCCTCGAGCTGCGTGCGCATCAGCGCGGAGAGCACGCCGCGCCGGCGGTGCGAGGGCAGCACCGAGACGTCGGACACACCCGCCACCGGCAGCGATGCGCCCGGCACGGTCATCCGCAGCGGCAGCGTGGTGGTGGTGCCGATCATCAGCGGGCCGTCGAACGCGGCGAGGCTGCGGTCCACCTCCAGCAGCCGGGTGGCCCGCTCGACCTCCGGCTCGACCGGCCAGGCGGAGTTGAAGCCGATGTGGTTGACCTCGTGGAACGCCGGGACCTCGGGGGGCTGGATGGTCCGGATCGGGTACGGCCCGCTGGAGCTGCTCATGTGACGTTCGTAGCAGGCGGCGCCGACAATCCGCACCGGAATATCCGCCTCATGGCGATCGCGTCGTGTGGCGGCACGTGCCCGGCCAGGGCCCGACCGCTACAGTTCCGGCATCATGAAGTTCCGTCCGGTGCGCGCCACCCCCGTTCGCGTGCGCGCCGCACTGCGCCACAACTGGGCGACCTTCCGGCGACGTTTCCTGTTCAAGTACCGGGTCGTCCTGATCACGCTGGTCACCCTCGCGGTGGCCATCGGCGTTGGCGGACTCTACTCGCCGGCCTGGTTCCCGCCGAGCGCGGTGATCGTCACCATGCTGGCCGGCGGGCTGCTGCTGAAGCGGCGCAGCCTCGCGTTCCTGTACGGCGTGGTGACCGTGGTGCTGGTGGTCGACGCCATCGCGCTCGGCCTGCCGCAGGTGGGGCCGGGGCTCGCGGTCACCATCGCGGTCACCGCCACGGTGGCGTACATGCTGGCGGGGGTGCGCGAACGGATCGGGGTGCAGGGCCTGCGCGGCGAGCAGATGCTGCTCGAGCTGCGGGACCGGCTGCGCGCCCAGGGCACGATGCCCAAGCTGCCGCGCGGCTGGCGTTCCAAGTCCGTGCTGGAGCAGGCGGGCGGCTCCTCCTTCGGCGGCGACTTCCTGGTCTCCTCGCTGCACGATGACAAGCTCGAGGTCGCGCTGGTGGACGTGTCCGGCAAGGGCGTGGACGCGGGCACCCGCGCGCTGCTGCTGTCCGGCGCGTTCGGCGGGCTGCTCGCCTCGGTGCCGGCGGGCGACTTCCTCGCCACCTGCAACGAGTACCTGCTGCGCACCTCCGTCGGCGAGGGCTTCGTGACCGCGGTGCACCTCAGCCTGGACCTGTCCACCGGGGAGTACGTGGTGGAGTCCGCCGGGCACCCGCCGGCGGTGCAGTTCGACGCGGGCAGCGGGAGCTGGCAGATCACCGAGGCCAAGGGCATGGTGCTCGGGGTCGTACCGGAGCTGAAGTGCGCGCCGGTGCACGGCCAGCTGCGCACCGGGGACGCGCTGATGCTCTACACCGACGGCCTGATCGAGGCCCCGGGCCGGGACATCGACGCCGGCATCGACCGGCTGCTCGGCGAGGCGGACCGGCTCATCACGGAGGGCTTCTCCGAGGGCGCGCGGGACTTCGTCCGGACCCTCGGCAAGGGCAAGGAGGACGACTGCGCCATGGTCGTCATCTGGCGCACCTGACCGGCTCCGTACCGCCGCCTAGGCTGTGGATCATGGCCACGCTGCTGATCGTGCATCACACGACCTCGCCCTCCACGCAGGCCATGTTCGAGGCCGTACGGTCGGGCGCCACCACCGACGAGATCGAGGACGTCGAGGTGGAGGTGCGCCCGGCGCTGGGCGCCACCGCCGCCGACGTGCTCGCCGCGGACGGCTACCTGCTCGGAACGCCGGTCAACATCGGCTATATGGCGGGCGCGATGAAGCACTTCTTCGACACGATCTACTATCCCTGCCTGGAGGCCACGCAGCGCCGCCCGTACGGGCTGTACGTGCACGGCGACAACGACGCGACGGGCGCCGTACGGGCCGTCGAGTCGATCACGACCGGGCTGGGCTGGCGGGCGGCCGCCCCACCGCTGGTGGTGACCGGCCGCCCGGAACGAAGCGATCTGGAAGCGTGCTGGGAGCTCGGCGCCACTGTCGCGGCCGGGCTCGTCCCCTAGCTCCCCCTGACGGTCCGCCCGCTCCCCACGGACGGAATCCCCCTGTCAACCCCCGTTCGGTTCCCCGTTGGTCACCACTGGCGCTCGGGGAGCTCGATGAGCTCCGCCGAGTCGTAGAGCACGGCCGCGTCGGCGAGCCGCGTCACTCGGATCTTCTGTGCGAGCCCGGCGAGCGCGAGGTGCCGGGCGAAATCGATGGCGACGGACGCGAAGTGGTAACGCTCCCGGACGGCGGGCCGGCCGGGGAAGGCGTAACTCACTTCGTAGCGATCCTGAGGCCACGGTGGGGCGATGGCATGTTCACTCACAGGACAGAATCGTATGGCCGTGTCCGAGGTGATTCGCACATGGGGGTGTAATCCGCCGGATCTGGGGACCTGTGCGCGCACGCGGTCGGGGCTGAGAGAATGGGAGGTGGGAGCGGCGCCACGCCCTCCGGGGGCGATGACCGGCCGGAGCGGCCGGAAATGATCCCGGGGCGCGGGGCGTTGAGCATCCGTTGACAGCGAGACCCCCGAACGCGCGTGAAAACGGAGGGTGGTGGCGGCAGTGCCGCACCCCGAGGACCTATACCGCCTCGACCCCGACCTGCCGGAGCTGGACCGTCCGGTGCTGCTGCACAGCCTCGACGGCTTCGTCGACGCGGGCTCGGTCGGCTCCCAGGTCCGTGAGCAGCTGTTCGAGCACCTTCCGAAGCGGATCATCGTGACGTTCGACACCGACCCGCTGATCGACTACCGCTCGCGCCGCCCGATCATGACCTTCGACCGCGACCACTGGTCCGGCTACGAGCCGCTGTCGCTCGTGGTGTACGTCATGGAGGACACGGCCGGCACGCCGTTCCTGCTGCTCACCGGCCCCGAGCCGGACGTGTCGTGGGAGGCCTTCACCGCCGCCGTACGGTCCCTGATCGAGCGCTTCGACGTGCGCCTCACCGTCGGCGTGCACGGCATCCCGATGGGCGTGCCGCACACCCGGCCGATCGGCCTCACCCCGCACGCGACCCGCGTGGAGCTCATCGAGGACTACAAGCCCTGGCTGAACAAGGTGCAGGTGCCGGGCAGCGCGTCCGCGCTGCTGGAGCTGCGGCTCGGCGAGGCCGGGCGGGACGCCGTGGGCTTCGCCGTGCACGTGCCGCACTATCTCTCCCAGGCGGAGTACCCGACGGCCGCGGTCGCCGCGCTGGAGGCGCTGGAGGGCGTGACCGGCCTGCGGCTGCCCGCCGACGACCTGCGCACCGCGGCCGAGGTGACCGACCGGGAGATCCGCGAGCAGGTGGAGGGCTCGGAGGAGGTGGCGAAGGTGGTCACCGCGCTGGAGCAGCAGTACGACGCGTACGCCGGCGCCGCCGACCGGGAGAACCTGCTCGCCGACGACGCCGAGATGCCCACGGCGGACGAGCTCGGCGCCGAGTTCGAGCGCTTCCTCGCGGAGCGCGAGCGCAAGGAGCCGTAACAGCCGGGCCTCGCGACACGGGCCGGCGCGCGTCCGGTCACACTCACTGAAGTGCGGCATATCGGGCGCGATCCGCTCATTTCCGGAGCGGCGGGCACCCGGTGCCACGGGGTTGAATCGAAATCAGCGGGACCAGCTCGTGGCCTTCCTGGGGACCGCGGCCGCGAGAAACCGCGTGAGGCCCGCGACTCATCACCGAGTCGCGGGCCTTTTCCCGTCTCGCCCCGCAACCGCCCGATTCCGGCTGCTTGAACTAAGATCCCGCTTCCCTGAGTCTGAGGCGAACCAGAAGGGTAGGCGCGGAGGGATCGTAGGGCCCGCCCGTGGCCCTTTGCCGCGTCTCGGGGGGAGGACGGCTCCGGCCGGCTCCACATGGTCGACCAACCCACACAGCCCAATGGACCCGATCCGGACGGACCGGCGTTGCCCGGTCCGGACGCGCGGGGCGAGCATCGGCCCTCCACCGACCTGCTCGTCTTCGGCGTCGCCGCCGTCGTCACGCTGGCCTTCGTGGTCTGGGGCGCGACCGCCACCGAAGGCCTCGCCGCCGTCGCGACCTCCGTACTCGGCTGGGTGATCACGAACCTCGGCTGGTTCTTCGTGCTCACCGCGTCCGGCTTCGTGGTCTTCGCGCTGTGGCTCGCGCTCAGCCGGTACGGGCGCATCCCGCTGGGCCCGGACGACGCCGAGCCGGAGTACCGCACGGTCTCCTGGGTGGCGATGATGTTCAGCGCGGGCATGGGCATCGGCCTGATGTTCTACGGCGTCACCGAGCCGCTGACGCACTTCACCGAGCCCCCGCCGGACACGGTGGCCGGGTCGTCGAACGCCGCCGTGGAGACCGCGATGGCGACCAGCCTGTTCCACTGGACCCTGCACCCCTGGTCCATCTACGCGGTCGTCGGGCTGGCGCTCGCGTACAGCACGTTCCGGCGCGGGCGCCGGCAGCTGATCAGCGCGGTGTTCACGCCGCTGTTCGGGAAGCGCGCCGCGGAGGGCACCGCCGGCCGGCTCGTGGACATCCTGGCGATCTTCGCGACGCTGTTCGGCTCCGCCGCCTCGCTGGGGCTGGGCGCGCTGCAGATCGGGTCGGGGCTCAACGTGCTCGGCTGGCTCACCACCGAGGGCACCCCGCTGCTGGTCGGCGTGATCGTGGTGCTCACCGCCGCGTTCATCCTGTCCGCGGTGTCCGGGATCGAGCGCGGCATCCAGTGGCTGTCCAACATCAACATGGTGCTGGCCGCGCTGCTGGCGCTGTTCCTGTTCGTGGTCGGGCCGACCGTGTTCGTGCTCAACCTGCTGCCCACGTCCATCGGCGGCTACTTCCGGGACGTGTGGGAGATGATCGCCCGGACCGACGCCACCGGCGGCGCGGCGACCGCGGAATGGCTCGCCACCTGGACGGTCTTCTACTGGGCCTGGTGGATCTCCTGGACACCGTTCGTCGGCATGTTCATCGCGAAGATCAGCCGGGGCCGTACGATCCGCCAGTTCGTCGCCGGGGTCATCCTGGTGCCGTCGGTGGTGAGCATCGTCTGGTTCTCGGTGCTCGGCGGCACCGCGATCGACGTGCAGCGGGGCGGGGTCGACCTGGCCGGCCAGAACACCCAGGAGGCGCAGCTGTTCGGGCTGCTGGCCGAGTTCCCCTGGGCCACCGCGATGAGCATCCTGGTGATGCTGCTGGTGTCGATCTTCTTCGTGTCCGGCGCGGACGCGGCCTCGATCGTGCTCGGCACGCTCTCCCAGCGCGGAACCGAGCATCCGCAGCGCTGGGCGGTGATCTTCTGGGGGGCGCTCACCGGAGCCGTCGCCGCCATCATGCTGCTCATCGGGGGAGACACGGCGCTCACCGGGCTGCAGAACCTGACCATCATCGTGGCGGTCCCGTTCGTGATGGTCATGGTGCTGCTGTGCGTGTCGCTGATGCGCGACCTGAACAGCGACCCGATGATGGTGCGGCACGCCAAGCGGCAGGTCGCGCTGGACACGGGGGAGATCGACAGCCTGGTTAACCGGTTCCAGCGGATGGTGCGCAAGGGCTGAGAACGGGGTCTCCGGGTGGGGACTCCGTTACCCTCGGGCGCCATGACCGATGTGGTGGCGGGATTTGGGTACCTGGTGGCCGGCGTCCGCTGGGTGGCGTGGCATCCGCGGCTGTGGCTGTTCGGGTTGATCCCCGCGCTGATCACGCTCGCCGGGTACGTACTCGGGCTCGTCATGCTGATCGGCTACGCCGACGACCTCGCGACGTGGGCCACGCCGTTCGCCGACGGCTGGGCCGAGCCGTGGCGCACGGCCGTGCACTGGGCGGCCGGGCTCATGGTGGTCGGCGCGGCGGCGCTGCTGGCCGTGCTCACCTTCACCGCGGTGACGCTGATCGTGGGCGGCCCGTTCTACGAGGCGCTGGCCGGGCGGGTGGAGGAGGCCGAGGGCGGCGAGGCCCCGGAGTCGGGCCTGTCCATGGCGCGGGAGCTCGCCGTCTCCATCCGGGAGAGCGTGGTCACCGTGCTGCTCGCGGTCATGTTCGCGGTGGTGCTGTTCGGGCTCGGGTTCGTGCCGTTGTTCGGGCAGACCGTGATCCCGGTGATCGGTGCCTGCGTCTCCGGGTTCTTCCTGGCCGTCGAGCTCACCGCGGTCACGCTGCTGCGGCGGGGCGTACGGCTGCGCACCCGGATCCGCCTGCTGCGCGGCCGGCTGGGCCTCACGCTGGGCTTCGGCGTGCCGCTGTTCCTGACGTTCCTGGTGCCCTTCGTGGCCGTCGTGCTGATGCCGGGAGCGGTCGCGGGCGCCACCCTGCTCGCCCGCGACCGCCTCGTCTCCCAGCCCTGACAGCCCGCCTGCCGGATCAGCCGTCCAGACTGGCCGCCCAGATCTCCAGGGCGGCGTCGATCTGCTCGGCGTCCACGATCAGCGGCGGGATCATCCGTACGACGTTGCCGTGCACGCCGCAGGTGAGCAGCAGCAGCCCGCGCTCGGCGGCCCGGCGCTGCGCGCCCTGCGCGGCGGCCGTGCCGGGCGTGCCGTCCGGGGCGGTGAACTCGCTGCCCACCATGAGCCCGAGGCCCCGTACGTCCCCGATGCCCGGCCTGTCGTGCGCGACCTCCTCCAGGCCCTTCTTGAGCCGCGCGCCCATCTGCGCCGCGTTGTCCACCAGACCCTCGTCGCGCACCACGTCGAGCGTGGCGAGCGCCGCCGCGCAGGCCACGGCGTTGCCCCCGTACGTGCCGCCCTGCGAGCCGGGCCACGCCTTGCCCATGACGTCGGCCGGGGCGGCGATCGCGGACAGCGGGAAGCCGCTGGCCAGGCCCTTCGCGGTGATGAGGATGTCGGGCACGACGGCGGCGTGCTGGTGGCCCCAGAACCGCCCGGTGCGGCCCACGCCGGTCTGCACCTCGTCCACCACGAGCAGGATGCCGTGCCGGTCCGCGCGCTCGCGCAGGCCCGCGAGGAAGGCGGGCGGGGCGGGGATGTATCCGCCCTCGCCGAGCACCGGCTCGACGAAGAACGCGGCGGTGTCGGCGGCCGGGCTGACCGTGGCCAGCACCTCGTCGAGCTCGCGCAGCGCGAACGCGACGGCCTCGTCCTCCGGCCTGCCCCAGCGGTAGGCCATCGGGAAGGGCGCCACCGCCACGCCCGGCATCAGCGGGGCGAGCCCGGCGCGGAACTTGGTGCCCGAGGTGGTGAGCGCGGCCGCGCCCATGGTGCGGCCGTGGAACGAGCCGTGGAACACGATCGCGTTCTGCCGGCCGGTGGCGTGCCGCGAGAGCCGCAGCGCCGCCTCCACCGCCTCGCTCCCGGAGTTCACGTAGAACAGCGAGTCGAGCCCGGCGGGGAGCACCTCGCCGAGCCGCTCGGTGAGGTCGAGCAGCGGACGGTGCATGACCGTCGTGTACTGCCCGTGGATCAGCGTGCCCACCTGCTTCTGCGCCGCCTCGACGACGCGCGGGTGGCAGTGCCCGGTGCTGGTGACCCCGATGCCCGCGGTGAAGTCGAGGTGGCGCCGGCCCTGCTCGTCGTACAGGTAGACGCCCTCGCCTCTGGCGGCGAGCACGGGCGTCGCCTGCTTGAGGACCGGGGACAGCGTCGCCCGTGGCTGATTCATGCCGGCTCCCTTCGGGTGCACGTTGAGCTGGAAGGTCGTGCGCGGACCTATGTTCGCCCAGAACAATGTTTCGTAGGATTGTCGACAATCGACAGGGATATAGAATCACGCCCGAGCCCCGGGTGTCGAGGGTGCAGCGATTGGAGGACCCATGGTCAACGGTGCCGGCGACGAGTCTCGGCGGGAGCGGCACGTCATCGACGCGGTGGACAAGGGGGTGTTCATCGGCGGCCGCTGGCGTGAGTCCGGCGACGGCCGCACCTTCGGCGTGGCGGACCCGTCCACCGGCGAAGAGCTGTGCCGCGTGGCCGACGCCTCGCCCGCGGACGGCATGGCGGCGCTGGCGGCGGCCGACGCGGCCCAGGAGGCGTGGGCGGCGTATCCACCCCGCGAGCGCGGCGAGATCCTGCGCCGCGGCTACGAGCTGCTGATGGCCCGGCAGGACGACCTGGCCCTGCTGATGACCCTGGAGATGGGCAAGCCGCTGCCCGAGGCGAAGGGCGAGATCGCGTACGCCGCGGAGTTCCTCCGCTGGTTCTCCGAGGAGGCGGTCCGCATCGACGGCGGGTACGCGGTGCCCCCCGCGGGCACCGGCCGCTTCCTCGTGACGCGCCGCCCGGTCGGCCCCTGCCTGCTCATCACCCCGTGGAACTTCCCGATGGCGATGGGCACTCGCAAGATCGGCCCGGCGGTCGCGGCGGGCTGCACGATGGTGGTCAAGCCCGCGCCGCAGACGCCGCTGTCCATGCTGGCGCTGGCCGGCATCCTGCGGGAGGCGGGGCTACCGGAGGGCGTGCTCAGCGTGCTGCCCACCAGCCGCGCCGGCGAGGTCTGCGAGCCGCTGATGCGCGACGGCCGCATCCGCAAGCTCTCCTTCACCGGCTCCACCGTGGTCGGCAAACTGCTCCTGGAGCAGAGCGCCGAACAGGTGCTCCGCGTCTCCCTGGAGCTCGGCGGCAACGCCCCGTTCCTGGTCTTCGAGGACGCCGACCTGGACGCCGCGGTGGACGGCGCGATGCTCGCCAAGATGCGCAACATCGGCGAGGCCTGCACCGCGGCCAACCGCTTCTACGCCCACGAGTCGATCGCGGAGGAGTTCGCGGCGAGGCTCTCCAAGCGCATGGAGGCCCTCACCGTGGGACGCGGTACGGACGAGGGCGTCCAGGTCGGCCCGCTGATCGACGATGCCGCACGCGACAAGGTGCAGAGCCTGGTGGAGGACGCGGTGGGCCGCGGCGCCAAGGTCGCCACCGGCGGCGCGCCCGTCGACGGCCCCGGCTTCTTCTACCGCCCCACGGTGCTGGCGAACGTCCCGCCCGGCGTCGCCATGGCCGAAACCGAGATCTTCGGCCCGGTGGCCCCCATCGGCACCTTCGCATCGGACGACGAGGCCCTGCGCCTCGCCAACGACACCCCGTACGGCCTGGTCAGCTACCTCTACACCCAGGACCTGACCCGAGCCCTCAAGGTCAGCGAAGCCCTCGACACCGGCATGGTCGGCCTCAACACCGGCCTCGTCTCCAACCCCGCTGCCCCCTTCGGCGGCGTGAAGCACTCCGGCCTTGGCCGCGAAGGCGGCACGGTCGGCATCGACGAGTTCCTCGAGACCAAGTACGTGGCCATCGGCGGCATCTGACGCGTGGGACGGGTGCCCGCCGTGGTGGCCGGCACCCGTCCAGGCCGGCGCTACTCGTAGAGCAGCGGCGCGATCTTCGGATCGTCGATGTTGTTCTTGTCGTACCAGTAGAACCCGGTATCGATCGTCTTCGGCAGCTTCTCCTTCTTGATCGCCTTCATCGCGGCCGCGACCGTCTGCTGTCCGATGCCGATCGGGTTCTGCGTGACGGCCCCGAGCATGGTGCCGTTCTTGACCGCGTCGATCTGCGCCTTGCCGGAGTCGAAGCCGACGATGGTGATGCCCTTCTTGCGGCTCTCCTCGACACCCTTGACGACGCCGATCGCCGAACCTTCGTTGGCCCCGTAGATTCCCTTGATGTCGGGGTTGGCGGTGATGATCGACTTGGTGATGTCGGCCGACTTGGCCTGGTCGCCTCCGCCGTACTGAACCGGCAGCAGCTGGATGCCGGGCGCGTTCTGCTTCATCCACTCGATGAAACCGTCACGCCGCTGGGTGCCGGTGAGGCTCGTCTGGTCGTGCACGACCATGGCGACCTTGCCCTTGCCGCCCAGCGCCTCCGACATGCGCTTGGCCGCCTCGGCCGCCGCCGCCTTGCTATCGGTCGCCGCCGTGGTCAGCGGGATGTCGCTCTCCACGCCGGAGTCGAACGCGATGACGGGGATGTTCTTGGCCTTGGCCTGCTGGAGCAGCGGCGCGGCGGCCCGGGAGTCCAGCGCCGCGAACCCGATCGCGTCCGGCCCCGCGTTCAACTTGTTGGTCAGCATGTTGATCTGGGCCTCGACCTCGGCCTCGGTCGCCGGGCCCTCGAAGGTGATGCGGGCGCCCTGCTTCGCCGCCTCCTGCTCGGCCCCCCTCTTCACCGCCTGCCAGAACTGGTGCTGGAAGCCCTTGGAAACGATCGCGATGTACGGTTTGTCGTCGCCACCCGCACTTTCTCCTGCGTTTCCGCAGGCGCCCAGGGGGGCGCTCATCGCCACCACCACGAGCATCGCGGTGTATCGCTTGATGCTCATCGATCGGCCTCCTTCGTACGGGCTATGCGGTTCGTTGCCTGGCCATATCGGCATAGACGGCGAGGACGATGACACAGCCGAGGATGACGTTCTGCCACTCCTGCGGGATCGACATGATCTGCAGGCCGTTGTTGAGCACCGAAATGATCAATGCACCGATCAGGGTGCCGACGATGGAGCCCTTGCCGCCCGACAGCGAGGTGCCACCGATCACCACGGCGGCGATCGCCTGCAGCTCGTACCCGAGACCGGTGCCCGGCTGCGCCGAACCCAGGCGGGAGGAGATCATCACGCCGGCGATGCCGGTGAAGAGGCCGGCGAGCGTGTAGATGATGATCTTCCACTGCCGGACCTTGATCCCCGAGAGCGCGGTCGCCTCCTCGTTGCTGCCGATGGAGAAGGCGAAGCGGCCGAGGATCGTCCTGCTCAGCAGCACGCCCGCGATGATCGCGATGGCCGCGAGGATCAGGACGGAGTTGGGAAAGTCGGCGCCCGGAATGATGCTGCCGATCGAGATCTCGACATAGCCGGGCGTGTCGCTGAAGTAGATCGGCGTGCTGTCCGAGATGACCAGAGCGAGGCCTCCCGCGGCGAGCATCATGGCCAGCGTCGCGATGAACGGCGGCACCTTGAGCAGGGCGACGTTGAGCCCGTTGACCAGGCCGATCAGGCCACCGAACAGCACGGTCAGGAGGACGCCCAAGGGCACTGGCATGCCCAGGTTGGTGATGAACGTGCCCGCCATGACCGCGCAGAGCGCCATTCCGGTGCCGACGGACAGATCGATGCCCCCGGAGATGATGACGAAGGTGGTGCCGAGCGCCAGCGTGCCGATCACCACGGTCGCCAGCAGGATGGACGTGACGTTCCCGTAGTTGAAGAAATTGGGGCTGGCGATCGAGAAGAAGGCGAAGACGACGATGAGGCCGCCGAAAGCCAGGAACTGTTGAAGCCGCTTCCGCAGCCTCGCCGGCACCAGGGAGGGACGCGGCTGTCCGGCCTGGCCTTGCTCGGTAACCGACGGCGTGGTCATCGATCTCCTATGAAGCGCATCGTCGCGAGGTGCATCACGTTCTCCTCGCCGGCCTCCGCGGCGGACAGCACACCCGTCACCCGTCCCTCGCTCATCACGACGACGCGATGGGACAGGCGCAGGACCTCCGGCAGCTCGGAGGAGATCATGATGATCGACTTGCCCCGGCGGGCGAGCTCGTTGAGCAGCTGGTAGATCTCCTCCTTCGCGCCCACATCGATCCCGCGCGTCGGTTCGTCGAAGATCAGGACGTCGCAGTCCTTGACCAGCCACTTGGCGATGACGACCTTCTGCTGGTTGCCACCCGAGAGGTTCTTCGTGGTGAGCGCCACGGACGGGGTCTTGATGGCCAGGTCGCCGACGTACCGTTCGGCCGTCTCGCGGACCGCCCTGTCCTTGACGAAACCGAGGGTCTGGAACAGCTCCTGCAGGGCGCTGAGACCGATGTTGCTCTCCACGGCCTGCTCGACCAGCAGCCCGAGCTGCTTGCGATCTTCGGAGAGATAGCCGATCCGGTGCTTCGCCGCGTCCGCGGGGCTCGCGATGTGGACCGGCCTCCCGCGCAGCGTGACCGAGCCCGAGGCCATCTTGTCCGCACCCACGAGCGCCCTGGCCACCTCGGTACGGCCCGCGCCCATGAGCCCGGCGAACCCGAGGATCTCGCCCTCCATGAGGTCGAAGCCCACGTCCTCGAGCAGTGCCTTGGTGCTCATCCCGCGGACGGACAACATGACGTGGCGGTCGTCCCGGACGTTCTCCGGTCGCGCGTCGCCGGCGAGCTCACGTCCGACCATCCGTGAGATCACGTCCTGGACGGTCGTGGTGGGGGTATCGAGCGTCTCGATGTAGCGGCCGTCGCGGATCACGGTGATCCGGTCGGCGATGGCCTTGAGCTCCTCGAGCCGGTGCGAGATGTAGATGACGCCGGTGTCCGGCCGTACGAACCGCCGGATGAGCTCGTGCAGGACCCGCACCTCGGCGTCGTTCAACGCCGCCGTGGGCTCGTCCATGATGAGGACCTTGGCGTCGAAGGACAGAGCCTTGGCGATCTCGACCATCTGCTGCCTGGCGACGCTGAGCGTACCGACCACCTGCCGGGGGTCGAGCGGCAGCTGGAGCGAGTCGATGAGCTCCTGCGCCCTGGCGTTGAGCTCCCCTTCGCGAAGGAGGAGCCCTCCGTACCGGGGCTCGCGCCCGAGGAAGATGTTCTGCGCGATCGTGAGGTCGGGGACCAGGTTGAACTCTTGGTGGATGATGCTGATCCCGCGCTCGAGGGCCTGCCGGGGGCCGCTGACCTCGAGCGGCTCCCCATGGAGCAGGAACTGACCCTCGTCCGGTGAGTAGACGCCGGTCAGCAGCTTCATCAACGTCGACTTGCCGGCGCCGTTCTCGCCGACGAGCGCGAGCACCTCGCCGTGGCGCAGCTCCAGATGCATGTCCTGAAGCGCCTTGACGCCGGGGAAGTTCTTGACGACCCCCCACGCCTCCAGCAGCGCCCGACGGCCCGAGTCGGGCGCCTGAGCATCCAGGGGCATGAACGCTCCTTGAAATCGATCTCCAGGGAGTGTAGGCAGCCCCCCGATGGCGACGCCAGGCCTGTTTCAGGGCCCTAGGCGGCTCCCGGGTGGATCCGGTCGATGGTCTCCAGCATGTGGGCCTCGATGAGCCTCAGGAGCAGAGGCTCGTCACCGTCGGCGATGGCGTCGACGAGAACGCTGTGCTCCTCGACCAACTCCGTGGGTTCGGGATAGACCGCCTGCATCGCGGTCAGGCACATGCGCGTCTCGACCAGGAGCGTCTCGGCCATGCGTTCCAGCCGCGCGTTGCCCGACAGACTGACCAGGGTCTGATGGAACGCCTGGTCGGCGTCGCTCATCGCGACACGGTCGCCCGAAGCGGCGGCGGTGATCAGCACCTCCAGCGCCTCGGTCAGCCTGACGACCGCCTCGCCGCGGTTGCCCTGCATGATCAGCTGGCAGGCGGAACGCTCGATGGCCAGGCGCGCCTGATATATGTCGCGTACGTCGTTCTCGTCCAGGTCGATCACGAACAGCCCGCGATGACGCTCGCTCCGCAGCAACCCCTCCTGGACCAGTCGTTGCATGGCCTCGCGCAACGGCCCACGACTCACCCCGAGCCGGTTGGCCAGCTCGGACTCCCCGAGCTGGTCTCCCGGCTGCAGCGAGCCGTACATGATCGCGGACCGCAGCTGCCCGGCGATGATGGCGGCCGTGGATTCACGGGTAACCGGTTCCAGCTCGCCCAGATCGCCCATCGTCCCAATACACCTCTCTTCAGTTAGCGCTCACGGCGCGCCAACTCACCGCACCGGCGCCTCCGCACCGGCGCGGAACAGCGCCCCGAGCCCGGACCGCGGCGCCGTGTCACCGGCCAGCCGCAGCCCCTCCCACACACTCACCTGATTCGCGGTCAGCACCGGCTTGCCCAGCCGGAACTCCAGTTCGTCGAGCACCTCCGCGGTGTGCAGCGCGGTGTCCGGCACCAGCACCGCCTCGGCCTCCGGGTGGTCGCCCGCGGTCACGAAGCCGAGGACGTCCGTATCACTGAGCGTGCCCACTTCGGCGGCGGTGACGATGCCGCGCTCGCAGGCCGCCACGACCTCGATGCCGCCGTGCCCGAGGAACGCCACGAAGCGCTCCGCGACGTCCGCCGGGTACGTCGCCGCGACCGCCACCCGGGTCAGCCCCAGATGCCGCGCGGCGTTGACGAAGGCGAAGGACGTACTGGACGCGGGCACGCCGGCCGCCGCGGCCACGCCCGCGACCTGCTCCCGCGCCCCCTCCCAGCCGAACACGAAGCTGCCGCTGGTGCAGGCCCAGACCGCGGCGTCCACGCCGAGGGCGCGCAGCTCCCGCGCGCCCTCGCCGAGCACGTCGGCGCCGCCCACGTCGAGCAGCGCGTCCACGCGGTGCGCGTCCTCGCGCATCAGCGTGTGCACGACCGGCAGCCGTACGGCCCCGCCGGTCAGCCGCTCGAACCGCGGGTAGTCGTCCTCCGCGCTGAACCCCGGGTACAGGAACCCGACGCTTCGCCGTCCATCCGGCATATGCCCTCCCATCACGCCACCGTCAGCGGCGTCGCGTCGACCAGGCTCTGTCCCGCTCCCACCGCGCGGCGGCCCATGGCCTGCAGGGCCGCCCACATGGTCACCTGGTTCGCGGTGAGCACCGGCTTTCCGAGGCGCCGCTCCAGCGGCGCGATGATGTCGTACGTGGCCACGTTCGTGCAGCTCACGAACACGGCGTCGGCGTCCGGGCGGTCCACCTCGCTGACCGCGTGCACGACCTCGCTGTAGCCCACCCGCCAGATATGGTTGAGCAGGCCGAGGCCGTAGCTCGACACCGTGTCCTTGCCGTGCTCGTGCAGGTACCCGACCAGCCGGTCGGTGACGCTGTCGACGTACGGAGTCACGACCGCCACCCGCCGTACGCCCAGGGTGTCGAGGGCGCGGATGAGCGACCCCGAGGTGGTGCGCGCCGCCGGCGCGCCCGCGTCGAGGATGCACTGCTCCAGCGCCCGTTCGGCGTTGCGCCCGTGCACGAAGCTGCCGGACGCGCACGCGTAGGCCACCGCGAGCGGCTCGGGGGCGAGCAGGTCGCGGGTGGCCCGGCTGACGTTCTCATGATCACTGAGTGCGGCCGCCATCTCCACGGTGACCGGAACCGGCACGAAGGGAAGCCGGGTGAGGTAGAGCGACACGTCGTCCGGCGCCCACCGCCACAGCTCCCGATCCAGGGCGAAGTCGAACGGGGCGACGACGCCCACGCCCTGCTGCCATGGCGGTTCCGGTCTGCCGATGAAGTCCGCGACGCTGATCTGCATCGGCGCCGCGACCCTAATCTTCGTGTCGTGCATAGACGAGCCGTTCGCCCACTCCGCCGGAGCGCCAGACGTCGTTACAGGCCTCGGCCATCCGGTCGAGCCCTTCCACGATCGTCGCGTAGACGTTGCCCGGCACCCAGCCGACATCGCCGTTGAGCAGGAGATTGTTGCGGCCGTAGAAGATCGCCAGGTCGATCACACCCGGCAGGGCGTCGATGCCCTTCTCCTCCTTGAACGCACGGTCCAGCATGCCTCCGGAGAAGGAGAAGTAGACGACGTCACCGGGGATCGGCGTGACGGTCGGGTTCTCCTGCCCGACCTCCTCACCGAACCTCGGCACCATCGCGTACACCTCGTTCCGGGCATACTTCGCGTGGTACGCGTCACCGCCGAGCGGCAGCGCGTTCCACACCGCTTCACACGTGCGCGGCGCGTCCTTCTCGAGGAGCTCGGCCACGCAGGAGACGCCCCGGCGCTCCAGAGTGATGGTCAGGTACCTGCTCATC
>WHSL01000200.1 GCA_009380095.1 Streptosporangiales bacterium
CGGTGCGCTCCGGCGTCTCGTACGGTCCCTCGATCACTACTGACTGGTCAGTAACATAACCAATGCTACCCGCCGGTAACCGAATCGAACACCCGCCCCCGCCCTCTCCGAGGGGCGGACCGGGCAGCGTTCGCGCTGTCCTGGCCGACGCCGATCAAGCCCGGCGAGGCACCGGAGTTCAGCCCGTTCTTCTACAGCCTCGACCTGCTGGTCCCCTTCGAGGCGTTCGGCCAGCAGGCCGCGTACACCCCGGCGGGCGGGCTGCTCTGGTTCGGCAACGGCCTCGTGGCGGCCGGCTGGCTGCTGGTCACCACCGTCGTGGCCGGAGTCACCCGGGCCCTCGGACGGTCCTGAGCCTCGGTGCCTGGGCCGGTCCTACGTCGGGCTCGAACTCCGGGTCCAGCGGATCTCGCCTTCGTGCCATTCGTCGGTGGGGACGAGGCCGGCGGCACGGGCGACGGCGGCGGAGGCCCGGTGGTCGGGGTGGATGTGGGCGATGATCCGCTGGACGGGCGGGCGACCGAGCGAGTCGGTCAGTCCTTGGGCCGCTTCGGTGGCGATGCCTCTGCGTTGCCATGAGGTCCCCACCACCCAGGCGATCTCGGCGGTGAGGCCGTCGCGGGAAGGGCCGATCGTCGCCTGGACGGTGCCCGTCAGGCTGCCTTCGTCGCGGAGCCGGATCACCCAGTTCAGCCAGGTGACCGCCGGATCGGGAGAGCCCGCGGACAGACGCCGGTAGCGCGAGCGGAGGGCTTGCGGTGTCTCCGGAGCGCCACCGGTGAAGGCGTGCAGGGCCGGGTCGGACAGCACCGCGGCCATCTCCTCGGCGTGCTCGACGCGAAGGGGCAGCAGGTCCAGCCGCGCGGTGCGGATGGCCTCGGCCGCGAGACCGCTCATGACACCTCCACCGTCATGCCTTCGCCCCTCCGTCGTCGCCGCGGTGAACGTAGCAGTCGGTACGGTCGGGGGCATGGCGACGTATCTGGTCACGGGGGCAACGCAGGGTATCGGGACGGCCGTGGCGGAGCTGCTGCACGAGCGGTCGTACGGGCTGATCGTCACGGGACGGAGCGAGGCGCGGCTCGCCGGCCTCGCCGCACGGCTGCCGGGGGCCCGGACGCTCACGGCCGACCTCGAGGACGTCCCCGGGCTCGCGGGGGCGGTCGACGGCCTGGGGATCGAGCGGCTGGACGGGCTCGTTCACTGCGCCGGCGTGGTGGAGCTGGGGACCGTGGCGGACACGCCGCCGGAGCACTGGTCGTCCCAGCTGACGGTGAACCTGATGGCACCGGCGGAGCTGACCCGGCTGCTGCTCCCGGCGCTGCGCGCCGCGCGGGGGCACGTGGTGTTCGTGAACTCCGGGTCCGGACTGAACGCGCGGGGCGGCTGGGGGTCGTACGCGGCCGGCAAGTTCGGCCTGAAGGCGCTGGCCGACGCGCTGCGCGACGAGGAGAAGGACGTCCGGGTCACCTCGGTCTACCCCGGGCGCACCGCGACCGGGATGCAGCGGAAGGTGCGCGAGCAGGAGGGCGGGGCGTACGACCCCGCGGCCTACATCGAGCCGGGGACCGTCGCCCGCACCATCGTGCACACCCTGGAGACCCCGCAGGACGCCGAGATCACCGACGTCACCGTACGGATGCCCAGGTCCTGACGCCGCTCACGACGTGAAGATGTCCAAAGGCAGGAAGGCGGAGACGAGGAAGTTCGGCACGTCGACGAGTTGGCTGATCTTGAGGTCGACGGCGACGCTGCAGATGGCGTAGGCCTGCTGGCGGCTCCAGCCTCGTTCACCGAGGTGGTCGATCATGTTCAGCAGGGCGTTGCGGGCGGCCAGCGTGGCGTCCTCCGCCCGTACGGACCCGTCGTCGCGGCTGATCGAGATGCCGGTGGTGGCGAAGAACCGGCGTGGCGCCGCGTACTCCGGGGCCACCCAGTAATCCGTCCGGGAGAACCTGGGGTCGTTGATGCCCTTCTCCCGGGCCTCCCCCTTGTGCACCGCGAACCGTACGCGCAGCGTCGCCTTCATCTCGATGGCCGTGCCGCAGGTCTCGCTGTCGCCCTGGGCGAAGTGCGCGTCGCCGGCACTGAACAGGCCGCCGGGCGTGTCGACCGGGAGGAACAGGCTGGTGCCGGCGGTGAGCTGCTTGATGTCGACATTGCCCCCCTGCTCCCGGGGCGGGACGGTACGCAGTGCCGCCGCGGCGATCTCGGGGTCGGCCGGCACCGC
Organism: Streptosporangiales bacterium; assembly: GCA_009380095.1. GTDB lineage: Bacteria > Actinomycetota > Actinomycetes > Streptosporangiales > Streptosporangiaceae > WHSL01. Next base: position 2,231 of record WHSL01000200.1, read on the forward strand.
GCCGGCCGTCGACGGAGGGAGCACGAACCCACCGCCGTCCAGCGCCCGCTGCTCCCGCTCGGTGATCCGGCGCAGCGCGTCGTGTCCGGGGGACAGGCCGATCGTTCCCATGAACGGCGCGCCCGGGATGCGTACGCCGGGCAGGTCGTCCGAGGTCGCCCAGCCATCGGCCATGGACCAGCGGACGAGATACGGCTCGGGGAACTCCTCGCGCAGGAACCCGAACCCGGGCGCCTGCATGGTGAACCCGAACGTGTCCGGCGCCACCTCGAGGATCTCCACCTCGAGCAGATCACCGGGCTCGGCGCCCTCCACGAACACCGGACCGGTCAGCGGATGCACCACGTCCAGGTTGGCGGCGCCCACCGTTTCGGCCGTACTGGACGGGCCTAGCTGACCGTCGAGCGCGTCCCGCGTCTCCATGACGACCTCGTCGCCCGGGTCGCAGCGCACCACCGGCGGGATGCCGGGATGCCAGCGGTTGTGACCCGTGCCGGGCTCCTCCAGCAGGGTCTTGGCCGGATCGATGCGGATCTCGTGGACGGCCATCCCGCCATTCCTTCCACCCGGGCACCAGATGATCGACGTTCTCCCCTCCCGCCTCGGCTGTCAACCGGGGAGGCGGGGTCACGTTCGACCCCTCGCCGACCAGGGGCGCCACCGTGCCGGCCAGGGCCGGGTCAGGCGCCCGCTCCGCCCGCGGCCTTGACGCCGCCGTCGACGAGCAGCGTCTCCCCGGTGATCCAGCTCGCATCGTCGGAGAGCAGGAAGGCGGCGGCCTTGGCCACGTCCGACGGCACGCCGAGCCGCTTGACCGGGTAGCCCGCGGCCGCCTCGTCCTCGCGGTTCTCGTACAGCACCTTGGCGAAGTCGGTCTTGACCACCGCCGGCGCGACCGCGTTGACCCGTACGCCCGGGCCGAGCTCGACCGCGAGCTGCCGCGTCATGTGCAGCATCGCCGCCTTGGTGAGGTTGTAGACGCCCATGAACGGCGCGTTGGTGAGCCCGCCGATGGACGCCACCATCAGCACCGACCCGCCGTGGTCCGCCATCCACGCGCGGTGCGCCTCCTGGGTGAACTGCAGCGCCCCGAACAGGTTCACCTCGAAGGTCTTCCGTACGGCCCGCGGCTCGGCCTCGATCAGCGTGCCGAAGTACGGGTTGATGCCGGCGTTGTTGACCAGCAGGTCCAGCGAGCCGAACCGCTCCACCGTGGCCTGCACCGCGGCGGCCTGGTGCTCCGGATCGTCCGCCTTGCCGGGCACCGCGAGCGCGCGGTCCGCCCCGCCGAGGCGCTCGACGGCCTCGTCGAGCTGCTCCTTCTTGCGCGCGGTCACGCAGACCCGAGCGCCCTCGGCCGCGAGCGCCTCCGCGATGGCCAGGCCGATCCCGCGGCTCGCCCCGGTCACCAGCGCCGCCTTGCCGTCGAAGCGTCCCACCACAACCTCCTGAGGCCTGTCTGAGCGATCCTCACCGAACCTAACGGTCGCTCAGCCCCGCGGGGAGTCCCGGGGGTCAGGAACCGATCGTGTGGACCCGGGAGACCGTCTCCAGGAAGGCCCCGATCTCGGGCAGCGGGCCGGGGCCGAGGTCGAGGTGGCGGCCGTCGCGGGTCCACCGGGTGACCCGGGTGCCGGGCTCACCGTCGGGCAGCACGTCGTGCTCCAGCACGAAGAACTCCGGCTCACGGGTCTCGAACACCGGATCCTCGACGAGCACGTACGCCGCCAGATACGCCTCCCCGGAGTGCCGCGCCTGCGGCAGCGCGATGACGGCGGCGCGCAGCGAGCCGTACGTGTACAGCCCCGCGGCCAGCCCGGTGGACGGGATGCGCTCCGCCTCCGGCAGGTCCTCACCGACCTTGTCCCAGGTCTCCCTGAGCTGGGCGGCCAGGCGCCCGGTGTCGGCCATCACCAGCAGATACGCCCCCGTACGGAACGCGATCGCGCGCAGCACCACGTGCACGAACTCGTAGTGCTGACGCCGGGGCCGATCCGGCTCACCACGCCTGGCTTCCATCGCCGACCTTTCTCACATCGTCACCTGCCGAGCGGGTTCCCGCTCGAACGCACCGGGTATTCCGGCGGGGACGCCGCATGCGCTCGCCTTGGGGGGGACCAAGCCGATGGCCGCGACACGCAGCTCGCAACCCTTCCCGCTGGGTTCACCGACGGCCCCGGCCACACGGGTCGTGGCCCGGCGGGCCGCGCAGTTCGCCGTGGACTGCGTGCTGTCGTCGATCCTGCCGGTGCTGTGCCTGGCACTCTTCCTCATCGTGCCGCTCGGCGCGGACGGCCGCGTGCAAAGCCCAGGATTGGCGGGCTTCGTGGCGATCCTGATCGCCGTTCTGGCAGTGGCAGCGTACGCCTGGTACTGGGTGCTGCGGCCCGCCGGACATCAAGGCGCCACGATCGGCATGGAACTGTTCGGCATCCGCGTGGTCAGCGCCGAGGGCGGGCCGGTGACCGCCGGCCGGCTGGCCATCCGCTGGGCGCTGCTGGTGGTGGACGTGCTCCCCGGGATCGGGCTGGTCGGACTGGCCGTGATGCTGCTCACCCGGCGGCGTCAGCGGCTGGGAGACCTGGCCGCGCGGACGGTCGTCGTACGGGACCTCTGACACAAGCGCCGAGCGGCGGCGCGGCGGGTGTCCAGTAGGCGTTCCCGGTATGTCCGGAATGCCGCTAACGCGGCGATGGCCGGATACCAAACCCCTGTCATGGAGAGGGCGAAAATCAGGCGGCATTTGCTGACCAGGGGGTACGTGTTCCTGACGCGCCTAATTTGGCGAGATGAGAGACATCGCGCACGCGCGCAAACTCGCCGCCCACCATCTCGCCGAGCCGCTTCCCCGCAGGTGGAACCACGTCCAGGGCGTGGGCGCCTGGGCCGAGCAGGTGGCCGCGGCCATCGGCGACCAGGAGGACGTGCTCGCCACCGCCGGCTGGCTGCACGACATCGGCTACGCCCCGGACATCGCCGACACCGGCTTCCACCCGCTCGACGGCGCGCGTTTCCTGCGCCGCGCCGGCATCGACGAGCGGGTGGTCTGCCTGGTGGCCCACCACACCTGCGCCCAGCTGGAGGCGGAGGAACGGGGGCTCGGTGACGTACTCGCCGTGGAGTTCCCGCGGGAGCGTTCGGAGATCGCCGACGCGCTGCTGTACTGCGACATGACCACCAGCCCGGACGGGTTCCCGGTGGCCGTGCCGGACCGGCTCACCGAGATCCGCTCCAGGTACGGCCCGGGGGCCATCGTGACCCGGTTCATCAACCGGGCCGCGCCGGAGATCCTCGCCACGGCGCGCCGTACCGAGGAGCGCATGGCCAAGTCCTACGCGCTCGTCTGATCCGCCCGCTCGGCTCAGGTGGCCTGGCCGGACTCCTCCGGCCCGGCCACCGGCCGGGCCTTCTCCCAGACCCGCTCGAGACTCTTCAGGTAGTGGTCGAAGAGCCGGCCACCGGGGATCCTGCGCAGGTGCAGTACGGGGGACTGCGCGGCCGGGGCGCCGAACGTGTGCATGTTGACGAGCATGTCGTCGTCGTACCGGAAGATCGAGTTGTAGAGCGTCGTGGTGTGCAGGCGCACGTCCAGCCCGGGCACGCCGAAGGCGTCCTCCAGGTACGCGAGGCTGAGCTTGGCCCGTGCCGACAGCCCCTCCCCGATGCCCTCCTCGAGGCCGCGCTGGTGCAGCGCGGGGGAGGCCGGGTCACCGAACATGAGCCGGACCCGGGCGCCCTGACGTGCCTTGTCGGCGACGAGCGCCGCGAGGTCGGCGTGGCCGTCCGGGAGGAACAGGCCCGCGTACACGAGCATGTCCACGGACTCCTTGGCGGAGTCGAGCAGCTCGTACCAGAGGTCCTTGGGGACGACGCCGCGGTGCGGGTAGAGCCGGATCAGCTCGGCCTCGCTCGCGGCGCGGGCGTGCCCGTCGTCGGCCGCTAGCGGCCAGAGCTCCGCCTCGTCCACTCCGAGCCGCCGGGAGGACCGTACGCGGTGCCGCGGATGCGGGATGCGGTCCTTGGTGATCCACCGTTCCACGGTCTTGGGGTCCACGCCCACATGCGCCGCGAGCTGCGCAACTGTCAGATCCGCGTCGATGATCGCTCGGCGTAGGCGCTCGTTGGCCATCTGACCCCCTGATCCGTCCTGTGATGAGGCTCCTGCAATGGGGACGTTTCGTAAAGGTCCCAACGGGTGGTTCAACCGTCTCCTCTTCTGGGGCTTGCTTGCCATACAGGCACGACGGCGAGCGGCGGACCGAGTGGTTCGCGGGAGAGGGCGGCGGAGATGACGGCGGCATCGATCGACTCTCCCTCCGCTCCCGTGCATGAACGCGCACCCGCGCCGCGGGACGACGATCCGTACTCAACGGGGGCCTATACGCCCTGGCAGCAGAGGGGCAGGGACCTCGCCGGCGCGGTCAAGGTTCTCGTCGCCGAGCTGTCGGGGCTCGGCTTCGATCACCTGTACTGGGCGATCGACGAACGGGTGGGGCTGGTGTCCGTACGCACGGGCCTCACGGTCTGGGTCCACGAAAGCGACTACCGCTGGAACGAAGGCCGCCAGGCCATGCGCTGGCCACTACAGGACCCCGCCGGCGCCGCGGTCCGCATCCGGGCGCGCAGTGAACGACTCCGAGCCGACCGGCCGGAGTAGACAACCGCCGTCGCCGTACGCCCCCACGCGGATGGGTCCACCGACGTGGAAACGGGCAAGGCCGACGCGCGGATCGCCCGGGCCGGGGCTCTCCGTCCCCCCGGCCCGGGCGCCTTTCCGCCACGATTCGGGACGCCTCATCCGTCCCCGGCGTTATCCGGCTTTTTCGGACAACAGCATCACCAGCGTTTCGGCCGCCCTCTTGGCCGCGATGGCGTCGACATCGAGGTTGGTGACGAGGCGGACGCGGCCGTCGCCGGCCGGGCGCAGCAGGACGCCGTGAGCGGCGGCGCTCTCCGCGAACGCCGCGGGGTCGCCGGGCACTTTCAGCATCACGATGTTCGTCTGGACCGGCGCGGCCAGCCAGGGCTCCAGCTCGGCGGCGAGCAGCGCCGCGTTGCGGTGGTCCTCGGGGAGGCGGTCCCGGTGGTGGGTGAGGGCGTACGAGGCCGCCGCCGCGAGCACGCCCGCCTGCCGCATCCGGCCGCCGAGCAGGTGCCGCCATTCACGCGCGCGGTCCACCAGGTCGCGGCTTCCGACGACGGCGGAGCCGACCGGGGCGCCGAGGCCCTTGGAGAAGCACACGGCGAGGCTGTCGAGGAGGGAGCCGTACGTGCTCAGGGGCACGCCGGAGGCGGTCGACGCGTTCCAGATCCGGGCTCCGTCGCAGTGCACGGAGGTGCCCGTGGTGGTCGCGGCGGAGCGGAGCTCGCGGAGTGACGCCTCGGGGATGACGCGGCCGCCGCGATGGCCTTGGGTCTGTTCGACGCAGACCACCGCCGTACGGGGCGTGCCGGGGAGAGTCAGGGCGCGTCCGGGGTCTGGGAGGTCCTCGATGCGGGGCCGCAGCCGGGTGATGCGTACCGGCCACTCCAGCTCGCTGCGGGCGATGTGCGACCGGGCGTCCAGCAGCACGACCTGGCCCGGCGCGGTCTGTGCCGCCACAGCCGTCAGGTTCGCCATGTGGCCGCTCGGCACGAAGAGCGCGGCCTCGTGCCCGAACAGCCCGGCGACCTGTTCCTCCAGGGCCCGTACGGACGGGTCCTCGCGGTAGCCGTCGTCGCCCACCTCGGCGGCGGCCATCGCGGCGCGCATGCCTGGCGTGGGGCGGGTGACGGTGTCGGAACGCAGGTCGGCGAGGCCGGTCATGATCACCCTGTCCGTCCGGGGCCTGTGGATGACCGAGGTTATCCACAGGTTCCCCGTCGCCCCGGAAAGTGTCGGACCCGGCGGTTACGTTCGACGCATGATGCGCAGAGTGCCGCCGCTCGGCGGTGAGAAGGAGAGCCTGCACGTCGCGCTGGACCGGCACCGCGACGTCGTGGTGTGGAAGCTCGAGGGGCTCGACGACGAGCGGCTGCGCCGTCCCATGACCCCGTCCGGCACGAACCTGCTCGGCCTGGTGAAACACCTGGCGAGCGTGGAGTACGGGTGGTTCTGCGAGACCTTCGGCCGGCCGGTGCACGACGAGCTGCCGCCGGTGTTCGAGGTGCCCGAGGCGGACATGCGGGCCGAGCCGGGCGAGTCCACCGCCGACATCCTGGCGTTCTACGCGCGGGCGAGAGCCGCAGCCGACCGCGCCATCGCGGAGATCGACCTGGACACGACGGGCACCTCGTGGAACGGGCGGACGGTGTCGATGCGCTGGGTGCTGATCCACATGCTGGAGGAGACGGCCCGCCACGCCGGCCACATGGACATCCTCCGCGAACTCACCGACGGCACCGTCGGCGACCATCCCGACACCACCTAACCCCACCTCTTCCGGGGGATTCGGACACCGCGCCCACCCCCACGTTTCGGCCCTGCGCGGGGTCTTCCGTTCCGCGATGGAACGGGCGGAGGTCGGCTCGTCACGGTCGCCCGTTCCCGGGCAGTAGTGGTGGAGGTGGGGCCGGCGGCGGCCGTCCAGTGAGGGCCAGGGACGGTCAAGGTCGGGGCCAGGGACGGTCGAGGTCGAGGCCGAGAGGCGGAGCGCTTCGGCGAGCCGGGCTTCCGTGCGGATGGCCCACCGCTTCGATCGGACGGCGGACCGTGTGGGGGCTTCTGCTGCCGAATCGCGTTCTGTACGTTCGGGGTGTGACGGACATCTTCGAGGACCTCACGGCCGAGTACGAGCAGCTGGACGCCGTGCTCGCCGCGCTCACCACGGACCAGTGGGCGCATCCGTCGGCCGCCGAAGGCTGGACCATCGCCGACGTGGTCCTGCACCTCGCGCAGACCGAGGAGCTCGCCGCCGCCACGAGCACCGGCGACGAGTCCGCGTTCGGCGACTACCCCGGCCAGGTCGACGCCCTGGCCGACCACCGGGTCGCGGCCGAGCGCGGCGTCGACCCCGCCGACCTGCTCGCCCGCTGGCGCGCCGCCGCCTTCGCCACCCCCGGCCACCTGCGCGCCCACCCCAAGGGCACCCGGCTGCGCTGGATCACCAACCGCATCTCACCGGCGGCGCTCGCCACCACCCGCCTCGCGGAACACTGGGCCCACGCGTACGACGTGACGGCACCGCTGGACATCCCGTACCCGGACACCGCGCGGCTGCGGCACATCGCCTGGCTGGGGCACCGCACGCTCCCGTACGCCTTCGCCGTGGAGAACCTTCCCCCCGGCCCGGTCTACTGCGAACTCACCGCCCCGGACAGCGACGACATCTGGCGGTTCGGCGACCCCGCAGTCCCGTCCACCATCACCGGCCCGGCCGCGGACTTCTGCCGGGTCGGAGCCCGCCGCCTCGCCCCCGCCGACTCCACCCTCAAAGCCACCGGCCCCCACGGCCCCCAAGCCCTAAAAGTCCTCCGCAACTACGCCTCCTAACCCACCACCCGAACCCCACCCTCCACCCGCCGACACCTGGGCCTCCGCCCCGAACCCGCCCTCCACCCGCCGACACCTGGGCCTCCACCGCGAACCGCCGTTACCGCCGCGCGCCACGCAGCCCGCCCGCCGGCCTTCGGGGGTCTCCCCCGTAAGGGTCGTCTCCCCCCGAACCGTCGTCTGGACGCCCGGAATCTCCCCTTTGAGAACGGGACGGGGGGAGACGACCCTTACGGGGGAGACGTCCGCCGAACGAGACCGAGAGGGTCGCCGGGACCGGAGAAGGGGCCCGCCGGACGAGACCCGGAAGAGTCGTCGGAACCGGAGGAGAGGCCCGCCGACGGACGAGACCCGGAAGAGTCGACGGGACCGGAGGAGAGGCCGCCCGGACGGGACCCGGGAGTCGACCGGACCGGAGGAGGCGGCCGTTCGGCGGTTAGTCGACTTCTACGCTGTCGAGGAGGTGGAGGAGGCGGGTGAGGACATGGATGCAGGCGTCGATGTCGGCGTCCGTGAGGTCGGCGCTGGACACCTCGGTCGAGACGTTCACGCTCTTCGCCGCGGGCCCGCACCGCACGCTCGGCGACCTCGACCCCGACGTCGTCACCCGCCTGCTCCGCATGACCCGGAGCACCATGTCCAAGCACACGGCC
>WHSL01000210.1 GCA_009380095.1 Streptosporangiales bacterium
CGCTGCTCGACGCGGCCGGGTCGAGTGAGCCGCGGTGCGAGGCGCATGAGCTGTACGAGTTGCCGATCTTCCGCTTCGACAAGGCGGACGACCGGAACCGCTACCGGCTCGGCCTGCCGAACAAGTACGACGTGCTCGACACCCGCTGGCCGTGACCGAACACGCCGACGTCGTCATCGTGGGGGCCCGGTGCGCCGGGTCGGCGGCCGCGATCGCCCTGGCCCGCGCCGGGCACCGGGTCGTGGCCGTCGACTCGGCGCGGTTCCCGTCCACCACGGTCTCCACGCATCTGCTGTGGCCGGCGGGCCTCGCCGAACTGCGCCGGCTCGGCGCGCTTGACCGGGTCGCCGCGCTCGGCGCGCCGCCGCTGACCTCGGCGTACGTGGCCGTGGCCCGGGGTCGCGGCGACGGCGCCGTTCGCGCCGTACGACGGCATCGCGCACGCGATGTGCGTGCGGCGGGCCGGTCTGGACGCGCTGGCCGAGACCGCTCGCGCGGCCGGCGCCGACGTGCGGGAGCGGACCCGCGTCACCGGGCTGCTGTGGGCCGGCCGGCGGGTCGGCGGGGTGCGGGTCACCGAGCGGGGCGGGCGTGCGTACGACATCCGTGCCCGGTATGTGATCGGGGCCGACGGGCGGCGTTCCACGGTGGCGCGGCTGGCCGGGGCGGAGCGGCCGTATCTTGCCCGGGCGGACGGGCGGGCCTGCTACTACGCGTACTTCGAGGACGTGCGGGCGGACCTGCGGCCGGTCGCGGCCCAGTGGCGGCAGGGCGCGGAGCTGGCCACCGCGTTCCCTTGCGACGGCGGGCTCACCCTCGTGCTGTTGATGCCGCCGGAGGCGCGGGCCGCGGAGTTCCAGGGGCGCGTCGAGGAGGAGTACGACCGTACGGTCAAGGAGCTGTTGCCGGACCTGTCCGAGCGGCTCGCCGGGTCGCCGCGGGCGACGCGGGTGTTCGGCGCCGCGCGGCTGGAGTCGTACTTCCGGCCGTCGGCCGGGCCCGGCTGGGCGCTCGCCGGCGACGCCGGGCACTTCAAGGACCCGGTGACCGCCCAGGGCATCCGGGACGCTCTGCGGTACGGACGGCTCCTCGGCGAGGCGCTCGGCGCGGCCCTCGGTACGGCCGGCGACCAGGGCGTCGGCGACCCGACCGGCGATATGGCCGGCGACCCGACCGGCGACATGGCCGGCGATGCGGGCGGCGGCATGGCCGGCGATTTGGGCTGCGGCTGGTCCGTACGGTGCTGCGGACGGCCGCGGAGATGCGGGCGGAGGCCCGGAGCCTCGATCGCGTCCTCGGATCGCCGGGGTGAGACGGCGTGACGCGCGTCAGCGGCCGCCGCTGACGTCGAGCGTCGCGCCGGTGACGTAGGAGGACGCGTCCGAGAGCAGCCAGAGGATGGCCTCGGCGACCTCCTCGGCGCGCCCGGCCCGCTTCATCGGGACGCTCGGCACGACCCGCTCCAGCCGTCCCGGCTCGTGGATGTCGGTGTCGATCAGCCCGGGCCGCACGCCGTTGACCCGGATCCCCTCGCCGACCACCTCGGCGGCGAGCCCGGCGGTCAGCGTGTCCACGGCGCCCTTGGACGCGGCGTAGTCGACGTACTCGCCCGGCCCGCCGATCCGCGCGGCCGCCGACGAGACGTTGACGATCACCCCGCCGGAGCCGCCGTACGCGGTGGACATGCGGAGCACGGCTTGGCGCGCGCAGAGCAGCGGCCCGGTGACGTTGGTGCGCAGCAGGTGGTTGATGCGGTCCTCGTCGAGCTGGTCCACGCGAGCCTTGGGGGCGACCACGCCGGCGTTGTTGACCAGCCCGTCCAGCCGGCCGAGGCGCTCGCCGGCCGCGGTGAACAGCGTCTCCACGCCGGCGGTGGTGCTGGTGTCGGCGCGCACCGCGAACGCCTCGCCGCCGGCGCCGGTGATCTCCGCGACGACCGCGGCCGCCGCGTCGTCGTCCGACCGGTAGCCGACGCAGACGCGGTGGCCGCGCCGGGCGGCGAGACGGGCGGTGGCCGCCCCGATGCCGCGGCTTCCGCCGGTGATCACGATCGCTGCCACGTACGCTCCCCAGGGTCGTTCCGGATCTCGCGGGAAGCAGCCTGCCACGACCATCGCGCCCACGCCGCACGCCCTTGGCGGAATCCGGCCGCCTCGGGCGTTGTCGGCGAACAAGGGCGCGCCGTACCCTTGACGACGTGACTGCCGGGTCGGCCATGGGCCATGAGCGAGAGAGGTACCCGGCCACGCCTTGATCGCCGGGCGGGCGCGAGCCGCCCCGCCCTGTTCGGAACTTCGTTCCTTCCCGACCGGCCGCGATTTCGCCCGGGGGGACGACCCCCCGGACCCCCCGATGTCCTCGGGCGCTGCGCGCCCTGCGGCGATTCCTCGGGCCCGCGGTCCGCCTCTCCGTGGTGCGTTTCGCGGAATCCACGGAGATGGGAGGTGATCACATGGATGAACCGCGTGTTCCGCTCGCCGCGTGGCAGGAGTTCCTGTCCGCGCGTGCCGAGGGCGGCGTCTTCGAGGGCGAGGTCGTGTCCGTCGTGCCGTTCGGCGCCTTCGTCGAGGTCGGCGGCGGCGTACACGGGCTGCTGCACAAGTCCGAGTGGCGGACGGCGCCCGAGACCGGGCAGACCATCCGGGTCAGGATCAATCAGATCGATCTTGACGGCCGCCGGGTGAGCCTGCTGCCCGCCTGATGAGTGAGAACGGCCCGGCCGGCACGCACCCGGCCGGGCCGTTCGCTGCGAACCGCCCAAGCGCCACCCTCAGACGGAGCGGGCGAACTCGGCGGCGAGACCGGTGTACCGCGCGGGGTCGAGCAGCGTGTCGACCTCCGCGGGGGAGAGCGCGCCGCTCACCTCCGGGTCCGCCTTGAGCTCGGCGGCGAAGTCGGCCCCGGTCTCGTACGTCCGCATGGAGATCTCATAGATCAGGTCGTGCGCCCGGTCCCGCCCCACCTTAGGCGCGAGCGCGCCCATCACCGCCTCCGCCATCGTGAGACTGTGCGCCTCCAGGTTGGCGCGCATCCGGTCACCCCGCACGACGAGCCCGTCCAGGACCCGTACGGAGTCCCGCAGGATCCCGCCGGTCAGCAGGAACATCTCCGGCAGGAACGCCCACTCCGCCTGCCACGGCGCCTTGTCCCGCTCGTGCTCCTGCATCATCACGTCGAACCCCAGTGAGGCCTGCGCCTTCAGCAGGAGCGCCTTGGCGTGGATGGACTCGCACGCCGACGGGTTCCGCTTCTGCGGCATCGTGCTGCTGCCGACCTTGCCCTCGGCGAACGGCTCCTCCAGCTCACCCACGTCGGTCTTGGACAGCGCCACCACCTCCCGGGCGATCTTGCCGAGCGTGGTCCCGGTCATCGCCAGCCAGGAGGCCAGCTCCGCGACCCGATCCCGGGAGGCGTGCCAGCAGATCTCCGGCGTGCCGAGCCCGAGCATGGTCAGCGCCGACCGCTGTACGGCCGGCCCGGGGTCGCCGACGAACGCCATCGTGCCGACCGCGCCGGTCAAGTTCCCGACGAGCACCCGCGGCCGCAGCTGCCGCAGCCGCTCCTGGTGCCGCCTCACCTCGTGGAACCACACCGCCGCCTTGTAGCCGAACGTCACCGGCAGCGCGTGCTGCCCGTGCGTACGGCCCGCCAGCACGGTCTCCGCGTGCTCGTGCGCCAGGCCCCGCAGCCGTCGCGTGATCGCGTCCAGGTCGCGTTCGAGCAGGTCCAGGCAGCGGCGGAAGCGCAGCGCGGCACCGGTGTCCACGATGTCCTGGGTGGTGGCGCCCCAGTGCAGGTAGCCGCGGTGGTCGGGGTCACAGACGTCCTGGAACCGGCGGAGGAACGGCATGATCGGATGCGACGTGGCGCGGATCCCGGCGCCGAGCTCGGCCATGTCGAAGTTCTCGATCCGGCCGCGCCGGGTGATCTCCGCGGCCGCCTCGGCGGGGATGACGCCGTGCTCGGCCTGGGCCTGCGCGAGCGCGACCTCCGCCGCGATCCACGCCGTGATGACGCTCGCGTCCGAGAAGATCGGGCGCATCTCGGCGGTGGAGAAGCTCTCCCCGAACAGCTCCGAGTCGATGATGTGAGCGGGCATGAACGCAACCTCCTGGGGTCGGTCCTCACCATTTGAACCCGTTCGTCCCTAGTGAGGCCAGAGGTGCGTCTGCGTCCGCCGTGGTTACCCGGTCCCCGCGGCGAAATCGGTGAACGTCTGAGGGCAGTGTTCGTCGAGGGTGCGGCCCGCCCAGTCGTGCTCCGGCCAGCGCGCCCACATCCGCTCCGCGGCCGCGGCCACCCGACGGTTCGCGTCGTCCGCGTCCACGTTGAGCGCGGCCCCGTCGCGCTGCACGTACGCGCCATCGATCATGACGTCCGCCAGGTCCTGCGTACGGGCGCAGTACACGAGGTTGCGGATCGGGTCCCGCATCGGCGCCATGGTCACCGTGTCGGTCCGCCAGAACAGCAGGTCCGCTTTGGCGCCGGGGGCGATGCGGCCGAGGTCATCGCGGTGCAGCATGCGGGCGGCGGCACCATGCCCGCGCTGATCCCGGCGCTGAACCGGCTGGCCGCCGCGGTGGGCGCGGGTGGGCGCCGGGTGGACCGGTCGTACCGGGTGTTCTGCTCGCCGCGGCTGGTCCGGTTCACCGAGATGGAGTACGCGGTCCCGCGTGCGCATGCCGTGGAGGCCGCGCGGGCGGTGAAGGAGATCGCGGAGCGGGCGGCGTACGCGGTGAGCTTCCCGATCGAGGTGCGGTTCGTGGCCGCGGATGACGCCTTGCTGAGCCCTGCCGTGGGGCGGGATACGTGTTACATCGCGGTGCACGTGTACCGGGGGCGGCCGTGGGAGCCGTACTTCCGGGAGGTGGAGCGGCTGATGGACGGTTTCGGCGGGCGGCCGCACTGGGGGAAGCGGCACTTCCAGACCGCGGAGACGCTGCGCCCGCGGTATCCCGAGTGGGATCGGTTCGCCGCGGTGCGGAAGCGGCTCGACCCCGAGGGGCGCTTCACGAACGACTACGTCCGGCGGGTGCTCGGATGACCGGCGGCCGCGGACTCCGGCTCGAGGAGGGGCCTCGGTGGGCGACGCGGAGGTGACGGTGGACTTCGCCGCGCTGGAGCGGGCGACGGCGGCGCTGGATCCGCCGTTCGCCGTGGTGGACCTGGCGGGGTTCCGTGCCAACGCCGGTGACCTCGTGCGTCGTGCCGGGGGCAAGCCGATCCGGGTGGCGAGCAAGTCGGTGCGGTGCCGGGAGCTGACGCGCGAGGTGCTGGCCATGCCCGGCTACGCCGGGATCCTCGCCTACACGCTCGGCGAGGCGCTCTGGCTGGCGGGGGAGGAGCCGGCGGTTGACGGGCCGGCGGCCGGGGTCGCCGGATCTGGCGAGTCGGCCGGGCGTGGCGAGTCCGCCGGCCGTGGCGGGGCGGTGAGCGAGGACGTGGTGGTGGCGTATCCGGTGGCGGACCGGGGTGCGCTGCGTCGGCTGGCGGGCGACGAGCGGCTCGCCGCGCGTGTCACGCTGATGATCGACTCGGTGGAGCAGCTCGACCACATGGCCGGTGTGGTGGGGGAGGGCGGCCCGCCGATCCGGGTCTGCCTTGACGTGGACGCCTCGCTGCGGCTGCTCGGCGGGCGGGTTCACCCGGGCGCGCGGCGGTCTCCGGTGCGCACCCCTGCTCAGGCGCGGGCGCTGGCCGAGGCCGTGTCGGGCCGGCCGCGGTTCCGGCTCGTGGGCATCATGTCGTATGAGGCGCAGATCGCCGGGGTCGGGGACGACCCGCCGGGCGCGCGGCTGCGCGGGCTCGGGGTGCGGGCGATGCGACGCGTCTCCATACGGGAGCTGCGGGAGCGCCGTGCCGCCGTGGTCGCGGCGGTCCGGGAGGTGGCGGACCTGGAGTTCGTCAACGGCGCTGGCACCGGCAGTCTCGAGCTGACCACCGCCGAGGACGCGGTCACCGAGCTCACTGCGGGGTCCGGGCTCTACCAGCCCATGCTGTTCGACGCGTACCGGTCGTTTCAGGGCTCGCCCGCCGCGGTCTTCGCGCTACCCGTAGTGCGGCGGCCCGGGCCGGGGATGGTCACCGTGCACGGCGGCGGGTGGGTGGCGTCCGGCGCGGCGGGTGCGGATCGGCTTCCCGTACCGGTGTGGCCGCTCGGGCTGGCGCTGATGCCGATGGAGGGCGCGGGCGAGGTGCAGACGCCGCTCGCCGGTCCCGGCGCGGATCGGCTGCGTGTCGGCGACCGCGTCTGGTTCCGCCACGCCAAGGCCGGCGAACTCTGCGAACACACGTCAACGACCTGCACCTCGTCGAGAACGACACGATTACCGCGACGGTGCCCACGTACCGCGGCGAAGGCCACGCCTTCCTCTGAGACGCGCCACCCGAGCAGGTCCGCGGCGCGAAGCGGCTGTGCCGCCTCGCCGCCTTCGTGAACTTCGCCGGGCCGATCGCCTACTTCACCCTCGGCCGCCGCCGACGCCACTGACCGGCCGCCGCCCGGGGTCGGCCCGCAGTCCTTGGCCGGTCCGCGGTGCCGGGCCGGTCCGCGGTGCCGGGACGGAGTGAGGAGCCGAGCCGGGGGTCAGGAGATCGGGGTCTCGGTGAGGGTCTTGTCGAGGATCTCGGCGGCGGTGTCGATCTCCTCGTCGGTGATCGTCAGCGGGGGCGCGAGCCGCAGGCAGGCGGTGGACCCCGCCGCGCGGCCCTTGGTGATGTTGAGTGACAGCCCGCAGTCCTGACAGGCGTCGGTGAGCCGGTCCCCGTACGCGACCGCCGGCTCCCGCGTCTCCCGGTCCCGCACCAGCTCCACGCCCCAGAGCAGCCCGAGCCCGCGCACCTCGCCTATCGCCTCGTGCCGCTTCTTCAGCTCACGCAGGTGACCGGCGAGCCGCTCACCCTTGCGCGCCGCCGCGGCCGGCAGGTCCTCCTCGGCGATCACGTCGAGCACCGCCAGCGCCGCGGCCGCCGGGAGCGGGTCGGACTGGTGCGAGGTGTAGAACATCAGCCCGCGGTCGTACGCGGCCTGCTCCAGCTCGGCGGTGGTGAGCACGGCGCTGATGGGCAGCCCGCCGCCGAGCGTCTTGGACAGCGTCACGAAGTCCGGAACCGTGCCGGGGGTGTTCAGGCCGAAAACGTCCAGGCCGAACATGGCACCGAGCCGGCCGAGCCCGGTCTGCGCCTCGTCCAGGATGACCAGCATGCCCCGTTCGTGCGCCAGCTCGACCAGCCGGGTGAGGTATCCGGGCGGCGGCACCAGGATCCCGCCGGCGGACAGCACCGGCTCGGCGATCACCGCGGCCGGCGCCCCGGCGGACTGCTGGTCGTACAGGTCGAAGCCGACCTCCAGGCAGGCCATGTCGCAGGCGTCGCGGCAGTGCCGGATCGGGCACCGGTAGGCGTACGGCGCCGGCAGCGCGTAGACGCCGGGCGCGCCCGGCCCGTGCCCGCGCCGCCCGGCGGCGAACGTGAGCGCCTGCGCGCCCGAGGTCATGCCGTGCCAGCTGCGGGTGATCGCGAGCACCTCGAAGCCGCCGGTGGCGAGCTTGGCCATCCGTACGGCCGCCTCCGTGGACTCGCCGCCGGTGCTGAGGAACATGACCCGGTCCAGGCCACCGGGGGCGAGCCCGGTGAGCCGGTCGGCGAGCTCCAGCACCGGCGGGGAGAGGAGCCGCGAGTTGAGGTGTACGGCGGTGTCCAGCGCGTCGCGGACCGCCGCGGCGATCCGCGGGTGGCCGTGGCCGATGGTGGCGCAGATCTGGCCCGAGGTGAAGTCGAGGACGCGGCGCCCGTCGGTGGTCTCCAGCCAGGAGCCGGAGGCGCGGGCCACCACGTCGGGCGCGAAGTCGCCGGAGTAGCGGATGAGTGAGGACGCGCGAGGATCCATACTCGGATCCTCGCCCGCGCGATCCGGCGAAACCAGCGGATGTTCTCGCACGGTATTCGTGGAAGGATCCGAACGATGCTGGATCTGCGGCGTCTCCGCCTGCTCCGCGAGCTGCACGCCCGGGGCACGGTGGCGGCCGTCGCCGAGGCCCTGTCGTTCAGCCCGTCGACCGTGTCCCACCAGCTCGCCGAGCTGCAGCGGGAGGCCGGGGTCCGGCTGTTCGAACGCGACGGGCGGCGACTGCGTCTCACCGACGCCGCACTCGTCCTGGTCCGGCACGCCGAGACGTTGCTCGCACAGCTGGAGCGGGCCGAGGCGGAGATGGCCGCAGCCGCCGGGGCCGTGGCCGGCGCCGTGCACATCGCGGCCTTCCAGACGGCGATCACCGCACTCGTCGCCCCCGCGCTGCCCTCACTTGCGGAACGCTTCCCGGACCTGAACGTCCAGGTCACCGAGGCGGAGGCGGCCCACGCCCTGGAGTCCCTCCGCCGCCGCGAATGCGACCTCGCCCTCTACGACGAGTACGCCCCCGGCCCCCACCACCGCCTCCCCAACCTCACCTACGAAGAAGTCCTCACCGAACCCGTCCGCCTCCTCCTACCCCACTCCGCCCCAGACCCCGCCATCGCCCCACCGGGCCCCGCCGCCGACACCGTCCCTGCCGGTGGCATCGTCCCTGCCGGTGGCACCGTCCCTGCCGTGGGCGCGGCCACTGCCGGCAGCGTTGCGTCCTCAGGCGGCGCGGCCCCAGGTGGGGGCGCGGCCCCCGGCGGGAGGGCTGCGTCTTCCGGGCGCACCGCTTCTGTCGGCGGCGCCGCCCCTGCCGGCCACACCGCCCCTGCCGGCCACACCGCCCCTGCCGGCCACACCGCCCCTGCCGGCCACACCGGCCCTGCCGGCCACACCGGCCCTGCGGGCCGCGCCGCCTCTCCGGGAGGGCGCGTGCCCGTCGCGGTGAGGGGCGTCGAGGTCGGCGGTGTGGGCGGGGGCGGGTTCGCGGGGTTGCGGGAGGCGGTCTGGGCGGCCGGGCACCCGGGGAGCAGCCACGAGCGGCTCGTGCTCGCCGTGTGCGCGGAGGTGGGTGGCTTCGTGCCGATCATCCGGCACCGGGCGATCGACCTGCTCGCGCTGTCGTCCCTCGTCGCCGCCGGTCAGGCGGTCACGCTGCTGCCGGACCTGGCCCGGCCGGAGCGGGAGCCGGGCGTCCTGGTCCGCGACATCGGTGCGGCCCGGCGGATCGTCGCGGTCACCCGCGAGGAGGGTGAGCCCCACCCCGCCCTCGCCGCAGTCCGCGCCGCCGTCCTCGCCCACGCCCAACTCGCCCGCCACCCACCGCCCTGACCGCGCCCACCGCCCTGACCGCGCCCACCGCCCTGACCGCGCCCACCGTTCGCCCGCGCTTGCCGCCGCCCTAACGCCGCTCGCCGCCGCGACGCCATCCGCCGCCGCGACGCCGCACCCGGATTAACGGCGCCGCCGTCGTGGTCGGGCTGCCGTCGTGGCCGCGCTCGCCCGTCGTGGTCGGGCTGCCGTCGTGGCCGCGCTCGCCGTCGTGGCCGCGCCTGCCGCGCCGACCGCGCCCCCCGCCCGGACCGCGCCCGCGACCGCCGACTGAAGGGCCTGCGCACCTGACGGGGTCCGCCCATCGGAGGCCCCGCCCCGGCGGCGTCCCCCGAAGGGCCGCCTCCCGGGGCGGCGCGGGGGCGGGA